>NZ_JAUPWM010000005.1:0-314879 GCF_032436795.1 Streptomyces sp. P9(2023) | reverse complement strand
CCGCTCCGGCACCGTCAAGGGCCTGGCCGCCGAAGTCGGCGCCTCCCTCACCTCCGGCGCCGCCATCTGCGAGATCAAGGACTGACCGCGCAGCACGTACCGTACGAAGGGCCCGCAGGCGCACCGCCGGTGGGCCCTTCGCCCGTATCCGGAGGGGAGGCCCCATGCGCGCCGACGCACGCCGCAACCACGAGCGACTGCTGACCGAGGCCCGCGCCGCGTTCGCCGAACACGGCACCGACGCCTCGCTCGAGGACGTCGCCCGCCGTGCGGGGGTCGGCATCGGCACGCTCTACCGGCACTTCCCCACCCGCGAGGCGCTGATCCACGCGGTCTTCCAGGAGGCCCTGGCAGCCCTGCTCCAGCGGGGCAGGGAGCTGGCGGAGGCCGAGGAGCCGTGCCCGGCGCTCGTGGCGTGGCTGCGCTCCCTGATCACTCATGCGAGTGAGTACCGGGGGCTTTCACGGGCGCTGATGCCTGCCATGTCGGGCTCGCGGGACGCGAGTTCGGCGCTCGCGCAGTGCGGTGTCCCGCTGCGCGCGGCCGGCGAGATCCTGCTGTCCCGGGCGCAGAAGGCGGGGACGGTACGTGACGGAGTCTCGATCGGCGATCTGATCCGGCTCACCAACGCGATCGCACTGGCGGCCGAACAGTCCCCGGAGGACGGGGAGTTGGCCGACCGTCTGCTGGAACTGACGGTACGGGGCCTGAAGCCCTGAGCAGGCCGTAGCCCCGAGCCGGGAGGAGCCTCCCGCGCGGGGCGGGCCCCCTGGGGGAGGGACCCTCGGACCGAGCGACCACGCGACCGCGCAACCGCGCCTGAGCGCCTCAGCGCCTCCGCATGTCCGCCACCCGGGCCGCACGCTCGGGGGCGAGCACCTCACCGCTCAGTGCCCCGCCCGCGCTGCGGAGTTGGCCGCCGGGGTGGCGGCCCCGCTGCCCCGGGAGGGGGACGTCGCGGCGGGGGCGTCCGGGTGGGGGGACCGCGTCACCGCCCGCGCCGGTGCCCGCCACGGCGATCTGCACGCCCTGGTCGGCCAGCGCCTGGAGCTCCGTCGCCGCCCGGTCGTCGTGCGCCGGGGGCTCGTCGGTGACGAGGCGGGTGATCACGTCCGTGGGCACCGTCTGGAACATGGTGTCGGTGCCGAGCTTGGTGTGGTCGGCCAGGACCACGACCTCCGCCGCCGCCTGCACCAGCGCCCGGTCGACGCTCGCGGAGAGCATGTTAGACGTGGACAGACCGCGCTCGGCGGTCAGGCCGCTGCCGGACAGGAAGGCCCGGGAGACCCGCAGCCCCTGGAGCGACTGCTCGGCACCACTGCCCACCAGGGCGTAGTTGGAGCCGCGCAGCGTGCCACCGGTCATGACGACCTCGACCCGGTTGGCGTGGGCGAGCGCCTGGGCGACGAGGAGGGAGTTGGTGACCACGGTCAGACCGGGCACGCGGGCGAGCCGGCGGGCCAGCTCCTGCGTGGTCGTCCCGGCGCCGACGACGATGGCCTCGCCCTCCTCGACGAGGCTCGCGGCGACGTCGGCGATGGCCGTCTTCTCCGCGGTCGCGAGATGGGATTTCTGCGGGAAGCCGGACTCTCGCGTGAAGCCGCCCGGCAATACCGCACCGCCGTGCCGGCGGTCGAGGAGTCCTTCTGCCTCCAGTGCCCGCACGTCTCGCCGTACGGTCACTTCTGAGGTCTGGACGACGCGGGCGAGCTCCCGGAGCGACACGGCTCCGTTGGCGCGCACCATTTCGAGGATCAACTGACGACGTTCTGCAGCGAACACGAAACTGACAGTAACCTGCGCGGCCGGAACTTTTCAGCAGTATGCGCCGAATTGCAGAAGATACGCACAGACGGGGCCTCCAAGTGATATGGGAGGCCCCGCCGTTGATCGTCCTATGCCCCGCCTTGCCGGGGGTTGCCCGAGTTGCCGAACCGTTCCCGCAGGCGGGAGGGGGGATCAGGCCTCGCCCGTCGCCTTTCGGGTGTGCAACTGCCGTGCCACTTCCGCGATCGAGCCCGACAGGGAGGGGTACACGGTGAAAGCTTTTGCGATCTGTTCCACCGTCAGATTGTTGTCGACCGCGATCGAGATGGGGTGGATCAGCTCGCTCGCCTTGGGGGCGACGACACAGCCGCCGACCACGATCCCGGTGCCCGGGCGGCAGAAGATTTTGACGAAGCCGTCGCGGATGCCCTGCATCTTCGCGCGCGGGTTGCGCAGCAGCGGCAGCTTGACGACGCGGGCCTCGATCTTGCCGGCGTCGATGTCCGCCTGGGTGTAGCCGACGGTCGCGATCTCCGGGTCGGTGAAGACGTTCGAGGAGACCGTCTTGAGGTTCAGCGGGGCCACCGCGTCACCGAGGAAGTGGTACATCGCGATCCGGCCCTGCATGGCCGCCACCGAGGCGAGCGCGAAGACGCCGGTGACGTCACCGGCCGCGTAGACGCCGGGGGCGGAGGTGCGGGAGACCCGGTCGGTCAGAATGTGCCCGGAGTCCTTCAGCCGGACCCCGGCCTCCTCCAGTCCCATTCCGGCCGAGTTCGGGATGGCGCCGACGGCCATCAGGCAGTGCGTACCGGAGATGACCCGGCCGTCGGAGAGGGTGACCTCGACCCGGTCGCCGACCCGCTTGGCGGACTCGGCGCGCGAGCGGGCCATGACGTTCATGCCACGGCGCCGGAAGACGTCCTCCAGGACGGCGGCGGCGTCCGGGTCCTCGCCCGGGAGCACGCGGTCGCGCGAGGAGACCAGGGTGACCCGGGAGCCGAGGGCCTGGTAGGCGCCGGCGAACTCGGCGCCGGTGACACCGGAACCGACCACGATGAGCTCCTCGGGGAGCTCGGTGAGGTCGTAGACCTGCGTCCAGTTGAGGATCCGCTCGCCGTCGGGCTGCGCGTCCGGGATCTCGCGCGGGTGGCCGCCGGTGGCGATCAGTACGGCGTCGGCGGTCAGCGCCTCCTCGGTACCGTCGGCGGCCGTCACGATCACCTGACGCGAGCCGTCCACGGCCTGCTGCCCGACGAGCCGGCCGCGACCGCGCAGCACACGGGCGCCGGCCCGGGTCACGGAGGCGGTGATGTCGTGGGACTGGGCGAGCGCGAGCCGCTTCACCCGGCGGTTGACCTTGCCGAGGTCGACGCCCACGACGCGGGCGGCCTGCTCCACGTGCGGGGTGTCGTCGGCGACGATGATGCCCAGCTCCTCGTACGAGGAGTCGAAGGTGGTCATCACCTCGGCCGTCGCGATGAGGGTCTTCGAGGGGACGCAGTCGGTGAGGACGGACGCGCCGCCGAGCCCGTCGCAGTCGACGACGGTCACCTCCGCGCCGAGTTGGGCGCCCACCAGGGCAGCCTCGTATCCGCCGGGTCCGCCGCCGATGATCACGATCCGGGTCACTGGGATCTACGCCTCGCGCTCTCGTTCTGCCGGGGGGTCCCCCGCTGGGCTGCAGTGCGTACGCCATTGTCCCGCACGCTTCAAGTGCGTACCCCATTGTCCCGTACGCCGGGGCCTGCCTCTCGCCGGGGCCCGGGAACGTGCCCCGGACCGGCCCACCTGGACATCCGCGGAGACCTCTCCCCTCCCGTACCCTCGACCCCATGTCGCTCTACGCCGCGTACGCCGGCAACCTCGACGCGCGGCTCATGACCCGCCGCGCCCCGCACTCCCCGCTGCGCGGCACCGGCTGGCTCAACGGCTGGCGGCTGACCTTCGGCGGCGAGCAGATGGGCTGGGAAGGCGCACTGGCGACGATCGTCGAGGCACCGCGCTCCCAGGTCTTCGTCGCGCTGTACGACATCGCGCCGATGGACGAGGAGTCGATGGACCGCTGGGAGGGCGTCAACCTCGACATCTACCGGCGGATGCGGGTACGCGTGCACACCCTGGACGGCGACGAGCCCGCCTGGGTGTACGTCCTGAACGCGTACGAGGGCGGTCTGCCGTCCGCCCGCTACCTGGGCGAGGTCGCGGACGCGGCGGAGTCGGCGGGGGCCCCGCACGACTACGTGATGGAGCTGCGCAAGCGCCCGTGCTGAGGTGACCGGGGAGCCTCGCGCCGGCCGCACACCGGGGTGACCACTAGGCCATTCGTCGGAAACGACAACACAACGATCGCATGTCCGTCAGCATCGTCATCTACGCGCGTAGGAATTCTCGGGCTACGCTTCTGCGCGTACGAAATCCGTCCGGGGCTCCCCTCGGACAGCCCCCTCCCCGAGGCGAGAGAGTCAGTGAACGCAACTGCCACCCCGTACGAGGCCGCCGAGGCCGCAGCCGCGCGACTTCGCGAGCTGACCGGAATCGAGAACCACGACGTGGCGCTCGTCATGGGCTCCGGCTGGGCGCCGGCCGTCGACGCGCTCGGCGCGCCGGAGGCCGAGTTCCCCGCGACCGAGCTGCCCGGCTTCCCGCCGCCGGCGGTCGAGGGTCACGGCGGCAAGGTCCGCTCGTACAAGATCGGCGCGAAGCACGTGCTGGTCTTCCTGGGCCGTACCCACTTCTACGAGGGCCGGGGCGTCGCCTCCGTCGCCCACGGGGTGCGCACCGCCGTCGCCGCCGGCTGCAAGACCGTCGTCCTGACCAACGGCTGCGGTGGTCTGCGCGAGGGCATGCGCCCCGGCCAGCCGGTCCTGATCAGCGACCACCTCAACCTGACGGCCGCCTCGCCGATCGTCGGCGCGAACTTCGTGGACCTCACCGACCTCTACTCGCCGCGCCTGCGCGCGCTGTGCAAGGAGATCGACGAGACCCTCGAAGAAGGCGTCTACGTGCAGTTCCCCGGCCCGCACTACGAGACCCCGGCCGAGATCAACATGGTCCGCGTCATGGGCGGCGACCTGGTCGGCATGTCCACCGTCCTTGAGGCCATCGCGGCGCGCGAGGCGGGCGCGGAGGTCCTGGGCATCTCCCTGGTCACCAACCTGGCGGCGGGCCTGTCGGGCGAGCCGCTGAACCACGAGGAGGTCCTCCAGGCGGGCCGCGACTCGGCGGCGCGGATGGGTGAGCTGCTTACGCGGGTGCTGGACCGGATCTGAGCCCCCAGACCCCGTACGGCCTCCGGCCGTGTCCTCAAACGCCGGACGGGCTGGATTTCCCCGCAGGGGAAATTTCAGCCTCGCCGGCGTTTGAGGCGCGGGGTCCGGGGCGGAGCCCCGGTTTCGGGAAGGGGCGGGGTGGGGGAAGGCTCCGCGCAGCGGTCCACCGGCCCGCAGCGGCCCAGCACCCCGCACCCCGCACCCCGCACCCACCCCCAGGCCCTCCCCCCTCTCACCCTCCGAAAGGCACACCGTGACGCAGGACGACCTCCTCGCCCGGGCCCAGGCATGGCTCGCCGAGGATCCCGACAGTGAGACCCGCGAGGAGCTCGCCAAGCTCATCGAGAGCGGTGAGACCGACGAGCTCGCCGCCCGTTTCGCCGGCACCCTCCAGTTCGGCACCGCCGGCCTCCGGGGCGAGCTCGGCGCAGGACCCATGCGGATGAACCGTTCCGTCGTCATCCGCGCCGCCGCCGGCCTCGCCGCGTACCTCAAGGCGCAGGGCCACGCCGGCGGCCTCGTCGTCGTCGGCTACGACGCCCGCTACAAGTCCGCCGACTTCGCCCGCGACACCGCCGCCGTCATGATCGGCGCCGGACTCCGCGCCGCCGTCCTCCCCCGCCCGCTGCCGACGCCCGTCCTCGCGTACGCCATAAGGCATCTGGGCGCCGTCGCGGGTGTCGAGGTGACCGCGAGCCACAACCCGCCGCGCGACAACGGCTACAAGGTCTACCTCGGCGACGGCTCGCAGATCGTGCCGCCCGCCGACGCGGAGATCGCCGCCGAGATCGACGCGGTCCGCTCGCTGAACGACGTCCCGCGCCCCGACGCCGGCTGGGAGACCCTCGGCGACGAGGTCCTGGCGGCCTACCTGGCCCGTACGGACGCCGTCCTGACCCCCGGTTCCCCCCGGGGCGTGCGGACCGTCTACACGGCCATGCACGGCGTCGGCAAGGACGTCCTGACGGCCGCCTTCGCCCGGGCCGGCTTCCCGCCGCCCGCACTCGTCGCCGAGCAGGCCGAGCCGGACCCGGCCTTCCCGACGGTCTCCTTCCCGAACCCGGAGGAGCCGGGCGCGATGGACCTCGCCTTCGAGGCGGCCCGCGCCGTGGACCCGGACATCGTGATCGCCAACGACCCGGACGCCGACCGCTGCGCCGTGGCCGTGCCGGACGGCACGGTCGAGGGCGGCTGGCGGATGCTGCGCGGTGACGAGGTGGGCGCGCTGCTCGCCGCGCACCTGGTGCACAAGGGCGCCCAGGGCGTCTTCGCCGAGTCGATCGTGTCGTCCTCGCTGCTCGGCCGGATCGCCGAGGCGGCGGGCGTCGGCTACGAGGAGACGCTGACCGGCTTCAAGTGGATCGCCCGCGTGGAGGGCCTGCGGTACGGCTACGAGGAGGCGCTCGGCTACTGCGTCGACCCCGAGGGCGTCCGCGACAAGGACGGCATCACGGCGGCGCTGCTCGTCGCCGAGCTGGCCTCGGTCCTCAAGGAGCAGGACCGTACGCTGACCGACCTGCTCGACGACCTGGCGGTGGCCCACGGGCTGCACGCCACGGACCAGCTGTCGGTGCGCGTCGACGACCTGAACGTCATCGCCAACGCGATGAGCACGCTGCGCGAGTACCCGCCCGTCCACCTCGCGGGGCTCACGGTCACCACGGCCGAGGACCTGACGAAGGGCACGGAGTCGCTGCCCCCGACGGACGGTCTGCGCTACTACCTGGAGGGCGACCACAAGGCCCGGGTGATCGTCCGCCCGTCCGGCACGGAGCCCAAGCTCAAGTGCTACCTGGAGGTCGTGGTCCCGGTCGCCGACGCGAGCGAGCTGGCGACGGCCCGCGCGAAGGGCGCCGAGATCCTCTTCGCGATCAAGCGCGACTTGTCGGAGGCGGCCGGCCTGTAGCCGCCCCCGAGCCGCCCGAGGCCCGTACGGAAGCGATTCCGTACGGGCCTCGCCGCGTGGTCCGTCCGCCATGTCCCGTACGGGTGAATTCGGTGCGGCAGCCGGCGCAACGCGCGTCCCGCGATCAGGTGGTTCCGGCCAGGGTGACCCGGTGTCCCGCCGAGCCTCCCTGGAGCCGCCGCAGTGCCCCCGGTCCTGACCGCCCGACCGACCGTTCCCGCCTCCCGGCGGCCGCCGTCCCCGCACGGCGTCCGGCTCCCGAGGCGGGTGCGCGGCACCCTGCGCCACGCGGCCCCCGCGCTCCTCGGCTACCTGGCCGTACGGCTCCTGGGGCTGCTGGTGCTCGGCCGCTGGGCGCACCTGCGGGGGCACGGGATCTGGCCGGCGCTCGCGACGAGCTGGGACTCGCGCTGGTACCTCGCCATCGCCGACCACGGGTACGAGCCCGGGCCGCCCGGCGAACCGCCCGACGGCCACCGGCCGATGGCCTTCTTCCCGCTCTACCCGGCCCTGATCAAGGCGGTCGCGGCCGTCACCCCCGGCTCGCGCGCCTCCGTCGGCCTGGTCCTCGCCGTGCTCTGCTCGCTGGCCGCCGCCTGGGGGATCTTCGCGGTCGGCGACCGGCTGTACGGGCGCCGGGTGGGGACGGTCCTGGCCGTCCTGTGGGGCGCGCTGCCGGTCGCCGTCGTCCAGTGGATGGGGTACACGGAGTCGTTGTTCACCGCCCTGGCCGCCTGGGCGCTGTACGCCGTCCTCGACGGGCGCTGGTCCTGGGCGGCGGGGCTCGCGGTGGCGGCGGGGCTGACCCGGCCGACCGGGATCGCGGTCGCCGCGGCCGTGACGGTCGCCGGGCTGCTCGCGGCGCGCCGGGGAAGCCGGCGGGCCCTCGCCGCCGCCCTTGCCGCTCCCCTGGGCTGGCTGGCGTACGTCGGCTGGGTGGGGCTGCGGCTCGGCCGCTGGGACGGGTACTTCGTGGTGCAGGAGTCCTGGGGCAACGCCTGGGACGGCGGCTCGGTGACACTGCGTCAGCTGCGCAGGCAGCTCGTCTACACCCAGGACCCGCAGCTCTTCCTGGTCCTGGTCTCGCTCACGCTGATCGCCGCCACCGCGCTGTTCACGCTCTGCGTCGCCGACCGGCAGCCGCTGCCGCTGCTCGTCTTCGCGGGCGTGCTGCTGCTGGTGGTCCTGGGCAGCGGGGGCGTGTACTTCCCCCGCGCCCGGTTCCTGCTGCCCGGCTTCCCGCTGCTGCTCCCGCTCGCGCTCGCGGTCGGCCGGGCGCGCCGCCACGTCGCCGCCCTGGTGCTCGGCGGGGCGGCGCTCTCCTCGGCGTGGCTCGGCGCGTACATGCTGCTGGTGTGGCGGGGCGCGCCCTGAACAGCCACCCTTAAAACAGCCACCCTTATGTCCTAGCCGAAGCGGCCGTTGACGTAGTCGGCGGTACGGGAGTCCTGCGGCGCTCCGAACATCTCCTCCGTCGGACCGTGTTCGACGATCACGCCCGGGGTGCCCTGCTCGGCGAGGAAGAACGCGCACGAGTCCGAGACCCGCGCGGCCTGCTGCATGTTGTGGGTGACGATGACGATCGTGATCTCGGACTTCAGCTCGGCGATGGTCTCCTCGACGCGCCGGGTGGAGGTCGGGTCGAGCGCCGAGCAGGGCTCGTCCATCAGCAGCACGCGGGGCCGGACGGCGAGCGAGCGGGCGATGCAGAGCCGCTGCTGCTGGCCGCCGGAGAGCGCGCCGCCGGGCTGCCGCAGCCGGTCCTTGACCTCGCGCCAGAGCCCGGCCTTGGTGAGGCACTCCTCGACGAGGTCGTCCCGGCCGTCCCGGGTCGCCTTGATGCCGTTGAGCTTGAGGCCGGCCAGGACGTTGTCGTACAGGGACATCGCGGGGAACGGGTTGGGTTTCTGGAACACCATGCCGATCTCGCGCCGGGCGTGCGTGATGCGGCGGCCCCGGTCGTAGATGTCCTGCCCGTCGAGCAGGACCCGGCCGGCCAGCGAGGCCGAGCCGATCAGCTCGTGCATCCGGTTGAGGATGCGCAGGAAGGTGGACTTGCCGCAGCCGGACGGGCCGATGAGGGCGGTGACCTCACGGGCGGGCATGGCGAGGGAGACCCGGTCGAGGACCTTGTGGTCGCCGAACCAGGCCGAGACGGCGTCCGCCTCCAGCGCGGCGGCGCCGGCGGAGGCGTGGAGCGGCGGCAGGGTGACGGTGTCCGCTACATCGGTCATGGTGGTGAACTCCTGTGCTTTCAGAGCAGGTTGGGGAGCAGCCGGGTGAGCTGCCCGGAGACGAGGACGCCGAGGGCCAGCAGGACCGGCACGGCGGCGACCCAGGTCTGCCTGGCTCCCCATCTGCGGTGGGCGGCGACGGTCAGCAGCGCGGCCAGGAGCAGGCCCTGGACGCCGAGGAAGACCGCGAGCCAGGCGCTCCGGTCGCCGGCGAGGGGCTTCTCGGCGGCGGTGATCCAGCCGGGGCGCAGTGGCCGGGGCGGACTGGGCTGCACGTCCGAGATCAGCTTGGCGTCGACGTGGACGATGTCCTTGGGCGTGTACGCGCCGCCGCTCGCGGTCGTGAGGGTGAGCCGGCCCTGGCCCGAGCCGGGGGCGAGGCCGGGGCGGAGCGGTTCGCCGGGGCGCCGGACGCCCTCGACCTCGTAGACCGCCTTGCCCTGACCGGTCGTCACCTCGATCGTGGCGCCGGCGGGCAGCCGGTGGACGCCGACGAACGGGCTGCCGTAGCCCCACTGGCGGCCCATGATCGTGCTGGTGCCCTCCTGTCCGGGCAGGGGCGTGTCGCGTCGGTGCCCCGGCCCGGACATGAGGACCTCGGAGGTGGTGCCCTCGGCGACGACCTCCCGCAGCCCGAGGGCCGGGATGCGCAGCAGCGCGACGGGTGCGCCGAGGGAGAGCTGCTTGCCGTCGAAGGTCTGCTGGCCCACGGGGGCGGTTCCCAGGGCGAGTTGCTCGCGCAGCTCGTCGTACGCCGTCCGCTGGTCGCGGGCGTGCTGGAGGTGGCCGACGACGGCCAGGTTGGCGGCGAAGCCGATGAGCAGCGCCGCGAGCACGCACAGGGCCGCCCCGGTGAGGGCGAGCCCGGGGCGGCGGGCGGCGGTCGGCGAAGGGGTCGTCACGGGAGGGCTCCGGTCCGTGGGCGAGCGGGGGTCGGGTCGGGATCAGCGGAATCTGAGCAGTCCCTTACGGCGGACGTGGATCAGCAGCGCGGTACCGAGCAGCACGAGCGCGAGCGCCCCGAGCGCGGCGGCGGCCATGGGCGTACCGGTCGAGGCGAGCGACCCGTTGCCACCGGATCCTCCGGATCCGCCGGACCCGGAGGTGCCGGAGGTGTCGCCGCCCGAAGTCCCGCCCGTGGTCCCGGAGTCACCGCCGGTGGTGGTGTCACCGGTGTCGGAGGGGTCGGGGGTGGGGGTGTCGGTCCCGCTCGGGGTCTCGCTGGGCGTCTCGGACGGGGTCTCGGAAGGGGTCTCGGAAGGGGTCTCCGAGGGGGTCTCGGACGGCGTCTCGCTGGGGGTGCCGGTGGGGGTGTCCGTGGGGGTGGGGGCCGGGGTGATGGTGTACGACAGCGCGCTGCCGGCCGACGGCGCGTGGGCGTCGAGGTCGGTCGGCTTGAAGGTGGCGAAGAGGCTGATGACGCCCTGAGGGAGGGCGGTGGTCTTCAGGACGGCGGTCCCGGACGCCGGGGCCACCTTGCCGAGTTCGGTACGTGTGCCGCCCTTCTCGTACCCGAAGGTCACCTCGCCGGCGACGTCGGTCGGCGTGACGGCGGCGGTGAGGGTGACCTCGGCGCCGATGGCGGCGGTGCCGGCCGGCGTGGCGGTCAGCGAGGTCGTGGTGGACTCGGCCTCGGCCACGGACCAGGTGTCGCCCTTGACCTCGATGTTGGTACTGAAGTACGCGGTGGAGGTACCGGCCGTCTCACCGTCCTTGAGGCAGCGGAGCTGGAGTGGGTAGGTGCCGTCGTACTCCGGACCGGGAAGCCATTCGAGGACCGCGACGGTCCCCGGCGAGAGATCGACGTCGAGCGGCCCCGTGCCGTAGTCGCCGACCGGCGAGAACTGCATGACGCGCCCCTGGCCGTTGGCCGGATTGACCATGTAGAGGGCCAGCGTGGTCGTCTGCGCCGGGCACGCCGCCTCGGTGGTGACCGTCTCGTCGAGTGTGTCCCAGGCGCTTCCCGTGGTCGGGGACAGGGTGAACGTGCCGAGCCTGTCGGCGGCCCGCGCGTCGGTGGAGAGCGCCAGGGTCGCCGCGAGCGCGCCGAGGAGCAGGCCGAGCGCGGTGAGCAGGGCTATGGGTGATCTGTGCGGTGCGAGACGGTGCATCTGGTCTCTCCACGAGATGAGTGGGTGGTGGATACGGGAGGGGGCCGGGCACCCGCGTGGGTGCCCGGCCTGGGGTTCGGGTGGCATGAGCCGCCCGGGTCAGCGCTCGGCGCGCAGCGTGGTGCTGTCGCCGCAGTTGGCGATGGTGCCGAAGCCGTAGTTGGTGACGGTGGCGGTGTCCGTGCAGACCTTGGAGGTCGCGCCCGCGAAGGTGGAGGCGATGACGGGGTCGCCCAGCTTGGCGGTCGGGACGACGTTGTAGACGTCACGGGCCAGCGGGAAGGACGAGTTCAGCGTGGAGTCGGTGTTGCGCGGGGCGACACCGTCGATGGAGCCGAGGACGGCCGCGCCACGGCGGTCGGTGACGGTGCCCTTCGCCTGCGCGATGTACTGCGCGACGGAGTAGGGAACGACGTCACCGGCGCTGTCGAGGACCGTGCCGTCGTTCTCCTGGGCACCCTGCGTGACGCAGCTGCCCGGCGTGGTCACGTTGATGGAGCTGAGGAAGAACTGGCGCGTGCCGGAGTTGGCCTGCGGCAGGATCGGCGTCAGCGCGACACCGTTGAGCGACGTGACGGTGCACTCGTAGATGCCCTTGAGGTCGGCCGCGGTCAGGTTCGACGGGAGGGTGCTGTCCGAGCGCTTGGCCCACGTCACCGCGTCCCTGGCGAACGGGATGAAGGTGAGGTCGGTGGAGGTGAAGTCCACCGGGCCGCGCGAGGAGCGGGCGACGTCCACACAGCCGGAGGCCGTGTCGACGGCGTTGCGCAGCGCGTCGATGCCGGCGGAGGAACCGTTCGGCCGGTTGATGACGCAGTTGGTCGCCTTGGTCTTGATCGTCGCCGAGCCCGTGGCGTTCCACGAGGCGATGATCTTCGCGTTGGCGGCGTCCCGGACCGAGTTGCCCAGGCCGTTCATGACGTCCTGGGTCGTGTCGGAGCCGACGGCCGCGAGCTGGCGGTAGTCGGTGATCGGGGCCGGGTCGGCCTGGGCGGCGGGGGCGGCCATGACACCGAGGCCGAGGGCGGCGGCACCGACGACGGCACCGATGCGAGCGCGGGACTTGACGTTCACTTCTGTTCTCCTCCGTGGAAACGGATGACGAAAGCCAGGAAAGGGACGCACAAGCAAATCCGGATTGTTCTACGACCGACCCGTCGACCGGTCGTGGAGAACAATTCCGCAGACCTCCCCGGAACGGCCACAAAATCGCGCCACAGTTTGGGTTACGAGTTCATTTCCTAGGTGACTCCAAGGGAATTCACCGAGGGATGTACGGAATCCCCGGAACCAACCGGTGTGGATGGTTCCGGGGATTCCGGACGGCAGCCGTCAGCCGCTCGCCGCCCGCCACGCCGAGTACCGCAGCATCACCGGGCCGGCGAGGCCTGCGACGCCGCCCGCGACCAGGACGCCGAGGAGCACCCAGCGGATGACGCCGAGGACCTGGGACGGGGTGGTTCCGGCGTCGGCGAGCTGCTCCTTGGGCGTGTTGTCTCCGGAGCCTCCCGACGCCTTACCGCCCGCCGCCGAGGGTGCGGTGGACGGGTCACCCGAACCCCCGCCCGCACCCGTACCGCCCGACGACATACCGGAGGACGTGTCGGCGGAGGCATCTCCGCCGCCCGAGCCGCCACCCGAGGAGGAACCGCCCGCCCCGCCGGAGCCCGAGGTGTCACCGGACGAGCCGCCGGGTCCGCCCGGCAGCACCCCGCTCTCCAGCGCGTCCGCGGCCACGTCCGCCTGCGTCTTCAGCTTCGCCGGCATCGGCGCGTAGCCGTACGGGAGTTCGCCGGGCGCGGTGCCCTGCCGCTGGCCGCCGCCCGCCGCGTACCGCATGACCCGCGCGTAGTCCTTGCGGGCGTCCGCGGGCAGCGAGGTGGAGGCCACCGCGTAGGTCACGATCGTCAGCGGGTACGCCCCGTCCCGGGCGCGGGCCGGATCGGGATCGAGCACCCCGGGGACGCCCGAGTCCTTGAACTGCTCGACGGCCTTGAGCAGCGAGGCCGTGCCGGGCCGCACATAGGCGCCGTCGGCGTTCAGCAGGGACGCCGTCTGGATCTGGTAGCGCGAGGCCGAGGCGGCGTCCGTGATCCCGTACGCCCGCCGGCCGCCGGGGTAGACCTCGCCGGACACCAGCTTGAGGCCACTGGTCGACGTGTCGTCCAGGGCGTCGCGGTCCTTGGCGTTGTTCGTACCGCGGCGGACCCACTGGGCCGCGTCGTGCATGTCGAGGGCGTACGGGGAGCGCTCGGTGACGCCGTAGCTGATCTTCCGCTCCCCGTTGACGAGCTCGGTCTCCGTCGGGTCCGCCTTGGGGAACTCGTCCGTGCCCGTCGTGGCGAGCCCGAGATCCTTGAAGAACGGGTTGACCTTCATGCCCCACGGGTCCGGCTTTCCTTCGAGAAAGGCGCGGGCCTCCGCATTCGACCGCAGATACTCCCAGACGACCTCGGCCACGTCCGAACGTTCGGCGGAGAGCAGGATCCCGCCGGGATAATTCGCCGCCGCCTGCTTGTTCTTCTCGAATTCAGGATTGAGTTTCAGGAATTCCGGATCGCGGACGATCGACACCGGATTGTCCTTCACATGGTCCGGTACCGGCGCCTTGTCGGTGAGCACCCGGATGTCGTACGGATAGGACAGGGTCAGCATCTTGGCGAGCAGCCGTGGACCGACCCGGAGATCCGGGACCTGCCCGATCCCGTCCGCCTCCCAGAAGAAGCCGACCGTCAGTCCGCTCACGGCGACCGGGGCGTGCACGAACCCCCCGCCCGCTCCGCCCTCGACCGGCTGGACGGTGAAGGCGAGGCCGGCCGCGCCGGGCGTCCCGTTGACGACCCCGTTGCGCACCTGCGACTCGCCGCGCTGCGTGAAGGTGAAGCGGGTGTCGCCGCCCGCGCAGAGCGCCGACTGCCAGGAGGTGATCGCGTCGGTGATCAGTTCCGAACCGGACATGCGCCGCTCGGGCTTGTCCGTCGGGCAGGGCTCGCGGACCGGCAGGAAGTCCAGCGGGAAGACCATCCGCTGGTTCCAGTTCGTCGTGGACAGGGGCGAGGTGATCGGCTTGTATCCCACGCCCGTCTGGCCCTTGGGGTCATGCTCGCCCCGCGGCACGACGACGAGCCAGCAGCCCCGCCCCCGCACCTTCCCGGCCTGGGTGACCGGGTCACCGCAGCCGAGGTGGGGAGCCTCGCGGGTGGTCTGCAGGCTGACCACGGCCTGGCCCGTGCCGTCCGGCTGCGTGTTGGCGTAGAACTGCTCGTTGGTGTCGCCGGGACCGAAGTACGTGAAGTCCACGATCGACTTGGTCGGCGGACCGGAGACCGGTGCGAACGGGACGAACGGGTTCTCCTTCTGGCCCGGGAAGTCGGGTGAGTCGATCAACTCGTCGTACTGCGTCTCCAGGGGATCGCTGTCGACCGGAATGAGCCGGCGGAACACCTGGTTCCCGAACGGCTGGCCGCCGGTGGAGGCGACTCCGAACTGGCACTGCTCCCGCTTGGGCCCCGCCGGGTCGTCACCCCAGCACTGCATGATCTGGAGGTAGTTGTTGTTGAGGCCCTGCGTCGGCTTCCCGCCCTTCCAGCTGACCTTCACCCCCTGCGCCCGCAGGTTCTTCGTCTGGTGGACGGTCACCTCCAGGTCCGAGAAGTCGTCGTGCGGCCCCTTCGTGCCCCTCTTGGTCAGCGCCGAGCTGTCCTGGGAGCCGTCACCCGTCGCGGCGGCCGCCGGGGTGTCCTGGGGCAGCGGGACCAGCGCCAGGACGACCGCGGCGAGGAGCGCGCCGACGCCGGCGCGGACGCGGATCGCCGTTCTCATATCAGCCCTCCCTTACGGCGGTTGCGCGAGCTGAGCGCGCGGCCGACCAGCGGGGGCCCGACCACGACGCCGAGCAGCAGCACGCCGGACAGCGCCATCAGGACCGTGCGCAGGCCGCCCGCCGAGTCCGAGGCGAGGGTCACCGGGTTGCCGACGACCGACGCGTCGCCGCCGCCCGCACCCCCGTCTCCGCCGCCGTCCAGGATCTGGCCCGTGTCGGGGTCGACGGTGCCGCCGCCGGTCGTACCGGCCGTGCCCGTCGCGCCGCCGGTCGCCGCACCGCCGGTCGTACCGGCCGTGGAACCACCCGTACCGCCGGTGGACGCGCCCGAGCCGCCGGAACCGGACCCGGAACCCGAGCCCGACCCGGTACCCCCACCCGACCCCGACCCCGAGCCGCCCGACCCCGAGCCGCCCGAGGACGAACCGCCGTTCTTCACCGGGGTCTTGGTGCCGGCCGCCCCCGCCGTGCCGTCGGCGCACTGCGTCGGGCCCTTCTTGTCGCAGGCCTTCGGCTGGGGAGCGTTCTTCGCGAGGGTGTTCGTGCCGTCCGACGAGAACGTGGGGTTACGGCACGTGGAGAGGTCCGGCGCGCCCGTCGGGGCGCCCGGGATCCGGCGGACCTGGTCGAAGCCGGCCTGGACGAGGTTCTTCGGCAGCGGCGAGTAGCCCAGCTCCTCGGCCTGCTGCTGACCGTCGCAGAGGAAGTACTGGGCGAAGGTGCCCAGCGAGCGGCCCTTCTCCTTGGTGTGCGGGGATGCCTCGGTCGTCGGGACGATCATGTACGAGTAGCTGGACAGTGGGTAGCTGCGCCGGTCGCCCGAGCGGTAGACGTCGTCCAGGATCTGCGTCAGGTAGTTCGAGGAGTTCTTGTCACCGTTGATCCGGGCCCTCATCAGGGCGACGGCCACGCTGGAGGCGGTCGGCTCGACGTAGTAGCCGCTCGCGTTGAGGACCTTGGCGACCGGGAAGTGCGCGTTGAGCGCGTACGAGTACTCGACGTACGTGATCGCGCCCTCGCCCTGCGGCTGCCGGACGTGCGCGGAGACGCCGAGGGAGCCGGATTTGGCGACGATCGTCGAGCCGGGCGCGACCGGGAAGTACGAGGTCATGCCGCAGGGCGTCTGGCGGCCCGCGCGGCGGCAGTAGTCGTTCCAGACCCCGCTGTGCTCCTTGGCGAGCCAGGTGGTGAACTGCGCGGTCGTGCCCGAGCCGTCGGAGCGGACGACCGGCACGATCCGGCGGGCCGGGAGGTTGAGGCCGGGGTTGTCGGCCCTGATCTCGGGCGCGTTCCACATGGTCAGCCTGCCGGCGAAGATCCCGGCGAGGACGGACCCGGAGAGCCGCAGGTTGGTGACCTGCTTGCCGCCGATCTTGACGTTGTACATGAAGGCGGTGCCGCCGGCGACGATCGGCATGTACGCGTAGCCGCGCTTCGGCGGTACGTCGGTCACGTTGCCGTCCTTGAGCCCGTAGGGGATCTCGGAGACGGCGAAGTCCATCGTGCCGTTCTTGAACTGCTCACGGCCCTGCGAGGAGCCGTTGGCGTTGAAGTTGACGGTCAGGCCGATGTTCGCGCCGATGTTGCGGCGCCACTGCTCGACCGCGTTGGAGCTCCAGGTGGAGCCCGCGCCGGTGATCTTCGTATATCCGGCGGCGTGCGCGGCCGGTGCCTTGACGGTCGCCAGCAGCGTGCACAGCACGGCCCCGAGGGCCATACCGATCCGGACGAGGGTTGCGGGTCTCACGGGGTGCTCCTTGTCGGACGACGTACGGGTGCGGGCGCCGGGACCTTCCCGGCCATGCGCTCGGCCCTCCCGGCCATGCGCTCGGCCCTCCCGGCCATGCGCTCGGCGTCCCGCCGGGACGCGAGGACCCGCCGGTGCTCCTGGCGCTTCGTCAGCCGGCCCGGCCCGCGGCCGCCGACGATCCGGGCGACGACGAACAGGAACAGCACCAGCAGCATCAGGACGGCGGCGGTGCCGAAACCGCGCGCGATCATGTTCGGTTCGGGGGACTTGACCAGTTCGAAGGTGGCGAGCGGCAGGGAGACCTGGGGTCCTGAGGTCGGCAGCGCGTTCAGCTCCGCCGTGAAGCCGGCGGTGAGCAGTACGGGCGAGGTCTCCCCCACCCCGCGCGCGGTGCCGAGGATGACGGCGGTGGTGAGGCCGGAGCGCGCGGTCGGCAGCACGACGTGCCAGACGGTCCGCCAGCGCGAGGACCCCATCGCGTACGAGGCCTCGCGCAGCGTCCCGGGTACCAGCCGGATGACGACGTCGGAGGCCCGGATGATGATCGGCAGCATCATCACCGAGAGCGCGAGCGAGGCGGCGAGCCCGGAGCGCTCGACGCCGAGGGCCAGGATGATCGTCGCGTAGATGAAGAGGCCGGCGACGATCGACGGCAGCGCCGTCATCGCCTCGACGATCGTGCGGACGAGGCGGGCGAAGGCGCCCGGGACCTCGTTGAGGAAGACGGCGCACAGCACCCCGGTGGGCACCGTGAGCGTCAGCGCGATCAGGATCTGCTCCAGCGTGCCGACGACGGCGTGCAGCACGCCACCTACGTCGAGGGGTTCGAGCGGGCCCGCGAGGCTCATGTCCTCGGTGAAGAAGTTGAGGTGGACGAGCGCCTTGCGCCCCTCCCAGAGCGTGAACGCCACCACGAAGATCAGGACGGCGACGAGGACGATCCCCGCGGTGCGCACGACGACGGAGGCGAACCGGTCGCGTACCGCGGGCCCGTCC
This sequence comes from Streptomyces sp. P9(2023), assembly GCF_032436795.1. NCBI lineage: Bacteria > Bacillati > Actinomycetota > Actinomycetes > Kitasatosporales > Streptomycetaceae > Streptomyces > Streptomyces sp. P9(2023). The sequence continues at coordinate 297,020 of NZ_JAUPWM010000005.1, read as the reverse complement.
TCGTCGAAGGAGACGAGCAGCGCGTAGAGCCCGAGGAAGAGGGCGTACGCGACGAGGACGAAGCCGACGGCCCCGCTGAAGGGCAGCAGCCGGTCGAACAGCAGCCAGGTCAGGGCGAGGGAGGCGGCCGCGGCACCGAGGGTCGCGTAGACGTCGGTGGCGCGCAGTCCGCCTGTGGTGCGCCGCCGCTCGCCGACGGACGGCCGGGCGGGCTCCGTCCCCTTGGTCAGGGGCGGTCTCTCCGGGGCGATGGTCATCGGGACGGGGCTCCCTTACGCGTCGCTGGAGGCGCCGGAACGGCTGCGGGCGACGATGGACGAGGCGGCGAAGTTGACGATCAGGGTCATGACGAAGAGCGCGAAGCCGGCGGCCATCAAGGCGGACATGCCGAAGGTCGTGGCCTCGCCGTAGCGCAGCGCGATGAGCGACGACACCGAACTCGTACCGGTCTGGAGGATGTGCCACTGCACGGTGAAGACCTGCGAGATGACCATGTAGACGGCGATGGTCTCGCCGAGGGCCCGGCCGAGGCCGAGCATGGTGCCGCCGATCATGCCGCCCTTGCCGAAGGGCAGGACGACGCTGCGGATCATGCCCCAGCGGGTGGCGCCGAGCGCGTACGCGCCCTCGCGCTCGCCGGCCGGGGCCTGCGAGAAGACCTCGCGCATGATCGAGCAGATGATCGGCGCGACCATCATCGCGACGACGAGGCCGGCGACGAAGGTCGACGAGGTGTAGACGGTGGGCGGCGCGAGCGGGTCGGAGGGGTCGGCGCCGTCGACCCGGAAGAGCGGGATCCAGCCGAAGTACGTGGCGATCCAGCGGGCGATCGGGAGGATCGACTCCTCCAGGAAGAAGACGCCCCACAGGCCGTAGACGACGGACGGCACGGCGGCCATCAGGTCCACGGTGGAGATGAGCGTCTTGCGCAGCCGCGGCGGCGCGTACTCGGAGATGTAGAGCGCGGCGCCGGTCGCGAGCGGGACCGCGACGACGATCGCGACGAGCGCGATCAGGACGGTCCCGACGATGACGGCGGCGATCCCGAAGCGGCCGGCGTCCGGCTCCCAGGCCTCGGTGGAGAGGAACGACCACCCGGCCCGGGAGAGCGCTTGCCAGGCGCGCAGCAGCAGAAAGCCTCCGACGAGCACCATGACCGTGAGCACGAATCCGCCGCCGCTCCGCGCGACGGTACGGAAGATCCGGTCGGGCAGACCGGGGTCGCTGTGCAGTCGTCTCGGTGCGTCTGTCGTCTCTGTGGTCACGGGGACGACGGTCATCCGGTCCGGTGGACGTCCCCGCGACGCAACGTGAACGAGAGGAGTGCTAGGGGCAACTTCCGTTTACAACAGGGAAGTTGAGACCCAATCCGCCCCTTCTTGAGCGAGCAGCACCCGGAATCGGTCGTATGCCGACCGACAGGTCGCATGTCTTTCGTAGGCCCGTCCGGAGACGGCGACGGTTCTCCCCCGCACGTCTCTGAGCAGCCAGATCCAGCCGTTGCCCTCTACGGTGTGCTGGACACATCCCGCCATACCCCCCTGACCCGCGCAAAGCCTCTCGAAAGCGACACGACAGCTCGCGTGATCCGGATAGCACTCCCCTGAACGGGCGATCACCCGACCGTTCTGCGCAACGAGCCGCCAGCTGTAGCGTCCGTCGATTCCTATGTCGAACAGACAGCGCTTCCCTGATGTGACCAATGCCCCCACCCCCACAGTCTCGGCAGGGACAACCTATTGAGACGGCGGTGGTAGTTGGGGTCTAAACCAATTGCCGAGTGCACGCTTCACCGGGCGGTTGCCCCTAGGACGCCTGCAGGGCACCCGTCCAGGGTGCAGAAGGGATTCATAGGTACGCGGCAGGAGAGGCGTACGAAACGCTACGGAAAGGCTCAGCCGGTGGCGATCAGGACCACCGGCGGAACAGGCCCAGCCGTGGCCGAGCAGGACCACCGACGCCACGCGCTCAGCCCGTGGCGAGCAGGATCACCAGCAGGACGAGCCCCGCCGCCGCCGGCGCGAGGATCTCGTACGCCCAGCGCACCTGCGGCTCCCCCTGCGCCTCCGGGCGGTTCGCGCACCGCTCGGCCAGCTCGCGCAGATCGGCGATCGTCTGGTCGGCCGGAGCGAGCCGGCCCCGGTCGTCCACGCGCGCGTTGACCGACGTACGGCCGTGCGGATCGTCCTGGGAGGCGCGCGCCTGCTGCCGCGCGACGCGCTTGCGCTGACGCAGCGAGACGGGCACGGCCCAGAGCTGGAACTTGTCCCCGCCCTGGGTGAGCACCTCGCTGGAGTACCCGGCCCGGACGTCCGCGACCGAGGCCCAGGGCAGCGAGACGTACCGGAAGGGGTTACGGATCCGCAGCCGCTCCTCGTTGGCGTACACCGCCGGGCGGATCGTGAACGCGACCACGAGCGGCACCACGAGCAGCAGACTCGCGAGCGCCAGCCACGGCGTGCGCCCCGCGCCCCGGACCATCGCGTCCACGCAGAACCACGCGGTCAGCCCGATCAGCAGGACCCCGCCCGTGATCCCGAGGGGCGAACGGAAGACACGGTCGGCGAAGGCCGGCTCGGCGGGCGGCTGGGGGCTCGTCATGGAGCCGATTCTGCCTCAGCGCCCGCCGCGCGGCTCAGGCGGCTCGGGTGACCAGATCGGCGTAGAGAACGATGTTGTCGGGCCGGTGGCCGTCGACCAGCTCTCCCCCGCAGGTGATGAGCCGCAGTTCGGGGCGGGTGGTGTCGCCGTAGACCTTCCGCGTCGGGAAGGCCTTCTTGTCGACCTGCTCCAGCTCACGCACCCGGAAGACGGCGGTGGTGCCGTCGGCGCGGGTGACGGTGATCTCGTCGCCGACCCGGACCTTGGCGACGTCCTTGAGCACGGCGGGGCCGCGGGCGGTGTCGAAGTGGCCGATCAGGATCGCGGGGCCGGTCTCGCCGGGGGTCACGCCCTTGTCGTACCAGCCGATCCGGTCGGCCTCGGCGACGGAAGGCACCTCGACGGTCCCGTCGGCGGCGAGCCCCAGCTTCGGTACGGGCCCGGTGTCGACCCCGGCGGCCGGCACCTGGACCCGGACCGGCTCGGAGCGCCGCAGCGGGGCGACGGACGCCGTCGGCGCGGGCGCCTGGGCCTCGGTGACCTTCGCGGGCGGCGTGGCCACCGGCTCGGCGGCACCGGCGCAGCCGGTCAGGGCGGCCAGGGCGGCGAGGAGAAGCAGGGCGGGGGCGGTACGGCGGCGGTTCACGGGGGGCTCCGAACGGGTGCGGCCGGCCGGCGCACGGGGTGTGGGTGCGCCGGCCGGCCAGGGGTGGGTGGTGCTCCTGCTCGGGTCAGTGGCAGGTCAGAAGGGCGGTACGCGCGGTCAGCCGCGGTCACCCGCCGTACGGCGGCGGAAGGCGACGAACCCGAGCCCGGCCGCGACCACCGACGCGGCCCCCGCACCGGCCGCGAGCAGCACGGTGTTGTCCGTCCCGGTCCCGACCTCGGCCCCGGCGGCGACGCCACCCTTCGGCAGGACGGAGGTCTGCCCGGCCTTCGTGGTGGTACCGGTGCCCGTGGCGGGGGTGGTGGGGGCCGTGGCCGGGGCGGTGGTGGCCGACGGCGCCGGGGAGGCGGTCTCGTCGTCCTTCACGCAGGTGTCGACGAGCACGGGGAAGGCGGTCCAGCGGAACGGCGTGTCGCCGCCCTGGGTGCGCTGGCCGAGCCGCGGGGTGAGGGTGTTCGCGCCCTCGATCTTGAGACCGACACGGCTGTCGAAGGGGTGGGCGCGGTCGGCAGTGCCCCGGACCTTGCCGCCCTCGTCCTTGAGGACGGCCTTCGGGCCCTTCTTCAGGTCGTTGGTGAGGGTGACGGTCCAGGCCCCGCCGAAGACCGAGGGGATGACCTGCTGGACGACGCAGTTGCCGATGTAGACCTCACCGCCGGGAAGCGGAGCCGACGTGGACGGAGTCGGGGTGCCACCGTCCCGCCGCGGGGTGGCCTGCAGCTGCCCGCCCACGATGTGGGCGGACATCCCGCCGGTGCTCTCCAGGACGACGACGGCCTTGCCGAAGACGTAGACCCGGCGGTCGCTGTCGAGGTAGGTGAAGCCCTGCCCCTTGCCGTCCTTGACGAGCTGCAGCCCGTAGAGACCGTCCTTGATCGCCACCTCCACGAGCGTGCCGTCGGCGAGCCAGTACTTCCCGGCCGTGACACCGCCGAGGTAGGTGCGGTCCCAGTTCAGAGTGCGGCCGTCAGGGAAGAGGACGAAGAACTCGCCGTTGTCGTTGCCGGCCACCGGGCGGGCGTCGGCGTCGAGCCTCCCGACGGGGTTGCCCCCGGAGAACAGCTCGGCGCGGTGGTGGAGCGCGCTGACCTTGTATATCTTGGCGATCGTGCCGCCGATGAGCGTCTCGGTCCGGACGAGGGTGCCAGGCTCGGCGATCTGGTCGGCCGGCTTCACGGCCACCGGGCCGTCGGCGGCGAAGGCCGCGCCGGCCGTGAGGGCCGGGGTGGTGAGGACGACGCCCGCGACGAGGGCGGTGGCGACGGCGGTGCGGAGGGCGGTGCGCATAACGACTCCTGTGCATCAGAACAGGTGGGTGAGGAAGAGCCGCATGCCGCTGACATCTCGTTCGGTTGGGGCCGGGTGAGTTCTGGCTGGCTGCTGAGAAAGAATCTAATGATCTTGTATCCAGGACTTGTCCGCTCCATGTCACAGCGCCGTGACAGAGGTCACGAACTCCCTCCGTGACGTGCGGGGCTGTACAGGCCGCTACGCGCGTAGATATGCTCGACTGGTGACCATGCCCACCACTGCATCCGCAGCATCCGCTTTCGCCGACGTGACCGCGTCCGACGGCACGCTGCGCCGCTTCCTCCACGGGCTGCCCGGCGTCGACGCCGTCGGCCTGGAGGCGCGCGCCGCGTCCCTCGGCACCCGCTCGATCAAGACCACGGCCAAGGCCTACGCCATTGACCTGGCCATTTCCATGATCGACCTGACGACGCTCGAAGGCGCGGACACCCCGGGCAAGGTCCGGGCGCTCGCCGCCAAGGCCGTCAACCCCGATCCGACCGACCGTACGACCCCGCCGACCGCGGCGGTCTGCGTCTACCCCGACATGGTGGCCACCGCCAAGGCCGCCCTGAAGGGCTCCACGGTCAAGGTCGCCTCCGTCGCCACCGCCTTCCCGGCCGGCCGCGCCGCGCTCGACGTGAAGCTCGCGGACACCCGCGACGCCGTCGCCGCCGGGGCCGACGAGATCGACATGGTGATCGACCGCGGCGCCTTCCTCGCGGGGAAGTACCTGAAGGTCTACGAGGAGATCCTGGCCGTCAAGGAGGCCTCCGGCGCCGCGCGCCTGAAGGTCATCTTCGAGACCGGCGAGCTCTCCACGTACGACAACATCCGCCGCGCCTCCTGGCTCGGCATGATGGCGGGCGCCGACTTCATCAAGACCTCGACCGGCAAGGTCGCGGTCAACGCCACCCCGGCCAACACGCTCCTGATGCTGGAGGCGGTGCGCGACTACCGCGCGCAGACCGGCGTCCAGATCGGCGTGAAGCCGGCCGGCGGCATCCGTAACACCAAGGAAGCCATCAAGTTCCTGGTCCTGGTCAACGAGACCGTCGGCGAGGACTGGCTGGACAACCACTGGTTCCGCTTCGGTGCCTCCAGCCTGCTCAACGACCTGCTCATGCAGCGTCAGAAGCTGGCGACCGGCCGCTACTCCGGCCCCGATTACGTGACGGTGGACTGATCATCATGGCATCTGTATTCGAGTACGCACCGGCGCCCGAGTCCCGCTCCGTCGTCGACATCGCCCCCTCCTACGGCCTGTTCATCGACGGCGAGTTCGTCGAGGCGGCCGACGGCAAGGTCTTCAAGACCGTCTCGCCGTCCTCCGAGGAGGTCCTCTCCGAGGTCGCCCAGGCGGGCACCGAGGACGTCGACCGCGCGGTGAAGGCGGCGCGGAAGGCGTTCGAGAAGTGGTCGGCGCTGCCCGGCTCCGAGCGCGCCAAGTACCTCTTCCGGATCGCCCGGATCATCCAGGAGCGCAGCCGCGAGCTGGCCGTCCTGGAGACCCTGGACAACGGCAAGCCGATCAAGGAGACCCGCGACGCGGACCTCCCGCTGGTCGCCGCGCACTTCTTCTACTACGCGGGCTGGGCCGACAAGCTCGACCACGCGGGCTACGGCGCGAACCCCCGCCCGCTGGGCGTGGCCGGCCAGGTCATCCCGTGGAACTTCCCGCTGCTCATGCTGGCGTGGAAGATCGCCCCGGCGCTCGCGACCGGCAACACGGTCGTCCTGAAGCCCGCCGAGACGACGCCGCTCTCCGCCCTGTTCTTCGCGGACATCTGCCGCCAGGCGGGTCTGCCGAAGGGTGTCGTCAACATCCTTCCCGGCTACGGGGAGACGGGCGCCGCGCTCGTCGCGCACCCGGACGTGAACAAGGTCGCCTTCACCGGTTCGACCGCCGTCGGCAAGGCCATCGCGCGCTCGATCGCCGGCACGGACAAGAAGGTCACGCTCGAACTGGGCGGCAAGGGCGCGAACATCGTCTTCGACGACGCCCCGATCGACCAGGCCGTCGAGGGCATCGTCAACGGCATCTTCTTCAACCAGGGCCAGGTCTGCTGCGCGGGCTCGCGCCTCCTGGTCCAGGAGTCGATCCAGGACGAGCTGCTCGACAGCCTGAAGCGGCGGCTTTCGACGCTGCGCCTCGGCGATCCTCTCGACAAGAACACGGACATCGGCGCCATCAACTCCTCGGAGCAGCTGGCCCGCATCACCTCGCTGGTGGAGCAGGGCGAGGCCGAGGGCGCCGAGCGCTGGACGGCGGCCTGCGAGATCCCGTCGGCCGGTTACTGGTTCGCCCCGACGCTCTTCACGGGCGTCACGCAGGCGCACACCATCGCCCGCGACGAGGTCTTCGGCCCAGTCCTGTCGGTGCTGTCGTTCCGTACGCCGGACGAGGCGGTCGCCAAGGCCAACAACAGCCAGTACGGCCTGTCGGCCGGCATCTGGACGGAGAAGGGCAGCCGCATCCTCGCGGTCGCGAACAAGCTCCGTGCGGGCGTCGTCTGGGCCAACACGTTCAACAAGTTCGACCCGACCTCGCCCTTCGGCGGCTACAAGGAGTCGGGCTTCGGCCGCGAGGGCGGTCGCCACGGCCTGGAGGCGTACCTCGATGTCTGAGTCTTCTACGACGCGTCTGAACGTCTTCAAGACCTACAAGCTGTACGTCGGGGGCAAGTTCCCCCGCTCCGAGAGCGGCCGGGTGTACGAGGTGACGGACTCGAAGGGCAAGTGGCTGGCGAACGTGCCGCTCTCGTCCCGCAAGGACGCCCGTGACGCGGTCGTCGCGGCGCGCAAGGCGTTCGGCGGCTGGTCGGGCGCGACGGCGTACAACCGGGGCCAGATCCTCTACCGCGTCGCGGAGATGCTGGAGGGCCGCCGCGAGCAGTTCGCGCGCGAGGTCGCGGACGCGGAGGGGCTGTCGAAGTCCAAGGCGGCGACGGTCGTCGACGCGGCCGTGGACCGCTGGGTCTGGTACGCGGGCTGGACGGACAAGATCGCCCAGATCGTGGGCGGGGCGAACCCGGTGGCGGGCCCGTACTTCAACCTGTCGACCCCGGAGCCGACGGGCGTCGTGACGGTCCTGGCCCCGCAGGAGTCGTCCTTCCTGGGCCTGGTCTCTGTCATCGCCCCGGTGATCGCGACGGGCAACACGGCGGTCGTGATCGCTTCGGAGAAGTCCCCGCTGCCGGCGCTCTCCCTGGGCGAGGTCCTGGCGACCTCGGACCTGCCGGGCGGCGTGGTCAACATCCTGTCCGGCAAGGCCGCGGAGATGGGCCCGCACCTGGCGGCCCACCAGGACGTCAACGCGATCGACCTGACGGGCGCGGACGCGGACCTGGCGCGCGACCTGGAGATCGCGGCGGCGGACAACCTCAAGCGCGTCCTCCGCCCCCGCCCGGTGGACTTCACGGAGTCCCCGACCACGGACCGCCTGACAGCCTTCCTGGAGACCAAGACGGTCTGGCACCCGACGGGTTCACTCGGCGCGAGCGGCTCGTCGTACTAGCAGCGTGAGAATCGGCCCCCGGTCCCACCGGGGGCCGCTTTCTCATGCCCGCCCGCGCTCCACCAGCCCGGCGACCCCATCCAGCACGCACTCCAACCCCACCCCGAACTGCCACCCCGCGTCGTCCTTCCGCGCCGCCCCGCGCGTATACGCGCGGTACGTCGGGTAGCGGCCCGTCTCCATCAGGTACGACATCTGGGGCGCGAGCCCCCGCCGGGTGTCGTCGCCGCTCTCCCAGCCCTGTTCCTTCATGTACTGGGCCAGGGACACCTCCGCCTGCGTCGCCCCCTGCACGAACGCGCTGACGGTCCGGAACGCCGCCATCATCGTGTCGACGTCCAACCCCAGCCCGTCCAGCGACACCAACTGCCGCTCCGCCGCCGCCAGCCGCCTCGGCGTGAGCGCGAACAGCGGCGCCGGCAGCTGGGCCAGCCACGGATGCCGGAGCATCGTCTCCCGGGTCGACAGGGCGTACGCGCGCAGCGTCTCGCGCCAGCCCGTCGCCCCCTCCGCCGTCGCCCCCTCCGCCGTCACCTCCTCCGCCGGCTCCAGCTCCGCCGAGACCTGGTCCACCATCAGCGCCCACAGGTCGTCCTTGCCCGAGACGTGCCGGTACGCCGCCATGGGCGCGACGCCCAGTTCGGTGGCGATCCGCCGCATGGTGACGGCGGCGAAGCCCTCGGTGTCGGCGATGCCGATGGCGACCTCGGCGATCCGCCGCGGGGTCAGTGACGTCCGCTGCGCGGACACCGGCCGCTCCAGGCGCTCCCAGAGAGACACCTCGGGTACGTCGTCGTCCTTCTTGACCATGGCGCCTCCCTTTCGTCGCGTACAGCGTAAGCAGAGTAGACGTCGTACACACTCACGTGTACGTTGTACACCGCAGAATACGCCGTACACATTCGCATCCACTGCTCCCAGGGGGACCCATGACCACCACGCCGCTCCGCCTAGCCGTCATCCAGGGCTCGACCCGCGACGGCCGCCTGGGCCCCGTCGTCGCGAACTGGCTCCTTGCACACGCCTCGGCCCGTCCCGACCTGACCACCGACCTGATCGACCTCGCCGAGACCCCGCTGCCCACGACGTTCCCGCAGCTCGGCCAGGCCCCCGCCGACCCGGCGCACCGCGCGCTCCTCGCCGCCGTCTCGCCCCGCCTGGCCGCCGCCGACGCCTTCGTCGTCGTCACCCCGGAGTACAACCACAGCTATCCGGCCTCGCTGAAGAACGCCATCGACTGGCACGGCACCGAGTGGCACGCCAAGCCCGTCGGCTTCGTCGCGTACGGCGGATTCTCCGCCGGCCTGCGCGCGGTCGAGCATCTGCGCGGGGTCTTCGCCGAACTCCACGCCGTCACCATCCGCGAGGCCGTCGGGCTCCAGGGCGTCTGGGGCCAGTTCGACGCCGAGGGCAAGGCCACCGACCCGGCGGCCGACGCCGCCGCCAAGGCGATGCTCGATCAACTCGCCTGGTGGGCCGATGCGCTCCGCGAGGCCCGCACCAAGAACCCGTACGGGTCCTGAAGCCATGACGACGCAGCAGACACCGCACACAGACGAGTCGGGCATCCCCTACCTAGGGGTCACCGGCCTCATGCTCGGCATCGTTCTCGCCACCCTCGACGGCACGATCATCGGCACCGCGCTCCCCACCGTCGTCGGTGAGCTCGGCGGCCTCGACCAGCTCTCCTGGGTGGTCACCTCCTACCTCCTCACCGCCGCCGTCGCCACGCCCCTCTGGGGCAAGATCGGCGACCTGTACGGACGTAAAGGCAGCTATCTCGCCTCTGTCGCCGTCTTCCTCGCCGGCTCCGTCCTCTCCGGACTCGCCCGGAGCATGGACCAGCTCATCGCCTTCCGGGCCCTCCAGGGCATCGGCGCCGGCGGTCTGATGGTCGGCGCGTTCGCGCTCATCGGGGTACTCGTGGCGCCGCGCGACAGCGCCAAGGTGCAGTCGATCAGCGGCGCGATGCTGCCCGTCGCGTTCGTCGGCGGCCCGCTGCTCGGCGGCTTCCTCACCGATCACCTCGACTGGCGCTGGACGTTCTACGTCAACGTCCCGGTCGGCATCGTCACGCTGCTGATCGTCGGGCTCCGCATCAAGGTCCGTACGGAACGGATCCGCGCCCGCGTCGACTGGCCCGGCGCCCTGCTGCTCACCCTCGGCATCCTCGCCCTGACGCTCCTCGCGAGCTGGGCCGGCACCACCTACGCCTGGACCTCACCCCAGATCCTGGCCCTGGCCGCCGTCGCGGTGGTGGCGTTCGCCCTCTTCGTACGGGCAGAACGGCGGGCCGAGGAACCGGTCATCCCGCCCCGGCTCTTCCGCAGCCGCAACTTCACCCTCGCCCAGATCCTCAGCTTCCTGGTCGGCGCGGGCATGCTCGCGGCGATGAACTACCTGCCGCAGTACCTGCAGTTCGCGCGCGGCCAGTCGTCCACGGCGAGCGGCATGCTGCTGCTGCCCCTGATGCTGGGCATGCTCGCGGTCCAGCTGCTGACCGGCCGGATCATCACCCGCACCGGCCGCTACCGGATCTACCCGATCCTCGGCGGCGCGCTGATGACGGCCGGCGCGCTCGCCCTGCTCGCACTCGACGTCATCACCCCGACCCCGGTCGCCTCCGCGCTCACGCTCGTCATCGGGGCGGGCATGGGTTTCCTGATGCAGTCCACGCTCCTGATCACCATGAACAGCGCGGAGCTACGGGACATGGGCGCGGCGAGCGGCACGGTCACCCTGGTCCGCACGATCGGCGGCTCGCTGGGCGTGGCCGTGCTGGGCGCGGTCTTCACATCGCGGCTGGGCGGCGCGGACACCGCGCTGACTCCCGCCCAGGCACGGGAGCTTCCCTCACCCCTACGGGACGACTTCGCGGCGGCGGTGACGAGCGGGCTGCACGGGGTGCTCCTGGGAACGGCCGTGCTCGCCGCGCTCGCCTTCGCCGTGGCCTGGGGGGTACGGCAGGTCCCCCTGCGAACCGCACCGGGAGAGGCCGCTAATTCGTCGGGAGCAGCCCCGTCACCTGACCGACGACCGGCAGATCGTCAAGGCCTCCGCCCTTCGTGACGTGGTCCGTCACCAGGTTCGTGCCCACGGGCTTGAAGTCGGCGACCTGGGTGCCGAGCCCGTTGTCCAGCGGGTCGACCCCGGTGTTCGCCAGCGGGTCCAGCTGGAGGCTCGTCAGCGGGCCCACGACGTGCCCGGTGGCCCCGAGCGCCGCGACGGCGTCGCTGCCGGCCAGCGTGTCGAGGGGCAGTGGGGCGGCGGGGGCGGCCTGGGCGCCCGCGGCGCCGAGTCCGAGCACGGCCGCCCCGACGGCCGTCGCGGTCAGCCCGGCCTTCAGCAGGGCGCCGCGGCGGGAGGTCCTGGATTCCTTGTGACGCGCCATGAGAGTCCTTAGACGTAGGGTAATCGCTCAACGACCGAGCGTAGTTGAGATGTGACTCTCGATACCAACCCCCTCCCTCGGGGGTCCCCTGCCCGGGGGAATGGTTCACACTGGTGTCCCGTGAGTTCCCAACCGATCCCGACTCGTGTCGTCCTGCTCGCGGGCCCCTCAGGCTCCGGCAAGTCGTCCCTCGCCGCCGTCACCGGCCTCCCGGTCCTGCGCCTCGACGACTTCTACAAGGAGGCCGACGACCCGACGCTCCCGCTGGTCACCGGCAGCGCCGACATCGACTGGGACGCCCCGGGCTCCTGGGACGCGGACGCGGCCGTCGCGGCGATCATGGACCTGTGCCGCACGGGCCGTACGGACGTCCCCGTCTACGACCTCGCCACCAGCTCCCGCGTGGACCGCGAGGCCCTGGACATCGGCCGGACCCCGCTCTTCGTGGCGGAAGGGATCTTCGCGGCCGAGATCGTGGAGCGCTGCCAGGAACTCGGCGTCCTCGCCGACGCGCTCTGCCTCCGCGGCCGCCCCTCGACGACCTTCCGCCGCCGCCTCCTCCGCGACCTCAGGGAAGGCCGCAAGTCGGTCCCCTTCCTCCTCCGCCGAGGCTGGCGCCTGATGCGCTCGGAACGCACCATCGTCGCCCGCCAGACCCGACTGGGCGCCCACCCCTGCGCCAAACAAGAGGCCCTGGGCCGCCTGGCAGCGGCAGCAGCGGGCCGCCACCGCACCCCTGCTGCTCGTTAGCCTGACGCGAACTCGTACTGCACCTCGTAGAGGTGTCCGGCCTTCACCATGACCGTCGCCTCGATCGGGCGGTCGTTGTCGCTGTACACGACCCTCAACGTGCGCAGCACCGGAAGGTCGCTCGGCAGTTGCAGGAGTCGGTACTGCTCCTGCGTGGGTACGCGGGCGGAGACGCGGTCCACGCTGACGCGGGGCGGGAAGCCGAGGTCTGCGAGCAGGGTGGGGGTGCCGCCCCTGATCTTGCGCTTCTCCGCCATCGCCGTCCCACGGCAGATGTCGAGCGGATAGTAGGACTTGACCAGCTCCGCCGGTTCTCCGTCGAGGGAGAGCACCTGACTGCGTAGCAGTGCCGTTTCACCTTCGGCGAGGTTCAGTGCGGCGGAGACGTCGGCCGGCGGGGCGGCCTCCGCGACCTCCAGCAACGTACTGCGAGCCTCGGCGCCCTGCCTGGCCGCTTCGGTGAGCCAGCGATACGGGGCTCCGGACTCGGCCGGCGCCATGTACGAAGCAGGCCGCATGGTCCGCTGCCTGTGTTCGCGGACCGTCACCGCCGCGCCGGCGCGTCCGACGACCAGGCCCTCGCCCTTGAGCAACTGCAGTGCCTTCTGGATCGTGGCGTTCGAGGCGTCGAACCTGGCTTTGAGCTGCACGGTGGAGGGCAGTCTGGCCCCAGGAGCGAGGTCGCCGCTCATGATTTCGTCGCGCAGGTCCGCGGCGATCCGCCCGTGCAGAGAGCGGTGATCGAACGCGTTCGCTTCGTTCATCGGGACGGTCATCCGATTCTGATCTCGTATCGCAGTCGCTGACGGTCGGCAGGCATCGTCATCATGTCCACCTGGATCGCCCTGTCATCGCCGTCCAGCGTGGTGCGCGTCAGTTGCAGGACGGGCTGATCCGGCCCGGTCCGCAGCGCCTCCCGTTCGTCCGGGCGGGGCAGCCTGGCGATCACGTCCTCGCGAACCCGCACGCCGACGTGGCCGAGCTCCGCGAGGAGCGTGACGGCACCGCCCGGAATCTTGGCCGTCCCGGCGAGGCGGGTGCCCCGGGCGATATGCACGGGATAGTAGGTGTCCGTCAATTCGCAGGGCTGGTCGTCGAGATACATCATGCGCCGACGCACGACGACCTCCTCACCCTCGGCGACCCCGAGCAACTCGGCCACCTCCGGCGGTGCCACCACTTCGCCCGCGTGAACGATGCGCTGGCTGCCTCGGTGACCTCGGGCTGCCGCCTCGGCACCCCAGGCATCACCTTGCCCCGCCTCCCCCGGCTTCAGATACGGCATCGAGGTACTGACCCACTCACTGGCGCCCACGGCTCCTCCTGCGCTGATGTCGAGTTTCAACCTTGCCGCTTTACACAGTAAGCGCAACGCCAACCAGCCTTGCCGCTTTTCATGAATAGCAGTATGGTCTGGGACGGATTCAGCCTCGGATCAAGGTGGTGCGGCTCGTGCTCCTGTCACGGCAACAGCGATTTCCCAGATCCCGCTTCTCCGTCCCCGCCGCGCGGACTTTCGCGGTGAACACCGCCACGGAGTGGGGTGCCACTGACCGACTGGACGACGTACGGCTGTGCGTCTCAGAACTCGCCACGAACGCACTGCTGCATGGCGTGCCGCCGGGCCGGGAGTTCTGCGTGAGGCTCACCACGGACGGCGAGGTACTCCGGATCGAAGTACGGGACAGCGGGGACGGGCGCCCCTCCGCGCAGGCTCCGTGTGCCGACCAGATCACAGGGCGCGGACTGCACATCGTCAGAGAGCTGGCCGATGACTGCGGAGTTGTGGAGCACGTGGTCGGAAAGACCGTATGGCTCGCGATCAAGACCGCGTCCGTCTCCGAAGGAGCCCGTTGAATGGAAACTTTCGAGCGAGCCCGCCTCGACGCCTACTTCGGCCGCATCACCTCACGCTTCGCGCCCGCCGAGCGCCCTGCCGCCTTCCTGATCACGCACCTGCTACCCGAGCGCCCGGCGTTCGTGCGGGGAATCGCGGGCGTGACGGATCTGCGCGCGGTACTGCCCAAGCCGAAGTCCGTGCACGACGAGGCGCTGCGCCAGATCGAGAGCGAGGGCCACCCGTGCGACCGGCTCTCGCGCGAGCTGTTCGCCGACCCTGACCGCGCTGTGCGGTACCTCGACACCCGCGCCGCCGGGCGCTCGGTCGTCCTGCTCGACGTGGGCGGGTACTTCGCTCCGTCGATCGAGACACTGTGCGACCGGCTCGTGATCGGCTTCGGCAAGCTCGGGTCGAGCATCGCTCGCCTGCTGCACGCCAAGGGTGTCAGGGTCACGGTGTACGACATCGACCCCGTACGCCGCACACAGGCGCTCTCACAGGGCTTCACCGTGGCCCGCGATCGCGAGGGCGGGCTCGGCGAGGCAGGACTCGTGCTCTGCGCGACGGGGGCGCTCTCTCTGCGCGGCGAGGACTTCACCAGGTTACGAAACGGTGCCTACGTGGCCACCGTGACCAGCAGCGAGGACGAGCTCGAACTCGCCGGCCTGCCGCACGTGTACGAGCGCGCCACGGTCGGCGAGCACGTCACCCGCTACGTGACGACGGGCCACTACTTCTACCTCCTCAACGGAGGCAACGCCGTCAACTTCCTGCACGGTGCCAGCGTGGGGCCGTTCATCTTCCTCGTACAGGCGGAGATACTCGCCGCCTCCGCCGCGCTGGCACGCGGCGAGCTGGACCCGGGGATGCACGAGATCAGCCCGGGCGACCGCGCCACCATCGCCGCCCTCTGGCTCGACTACTTCAACCGTTGAGGAGACACCCGTGCCCGTCACCGCCGCCCACATCCGCAAGACCCTCGAGGAATACCTCGACGCCCACCCGGACGAGGAAGGGCGTCTCGCCTCCCTCTCCGAGCTCCTCGACGGCTCCGCCGATCTTGCCAGCCGCAAGGAGTTCCGCGGCCACGTCACGGCTGGGGTGATCCTCGCCGACCCCTCCGGCCGAGTGCTCCACATCAAGCACCGAGCCCTGAATCGCTGGCTTCTGCCCGGCGGACACCTGGAGGCCCAGGACACGAGCCTTCTCGCCGCAGCGCAGCGCGAGCTGACCGAGGAGACCGGCATCGCACCCTCGGACGTCGTTCCGGCCGGACACCGCCCCGTGCACATCGACGCGCACCTCATCCCCACCAACCCCGCCAAGGGCGAGCCGGCCCACCGCCACTTCGACTTCCGGTTCCTCTTCCGTACCTCGGCCGATGTGGTCGAGCTGCAGACCGAAGAGGTCACCGCCGCGATCTGGCACTCCGCCGACATGATCGAGAACGACACGCTGCGCAGCCGCGTCGTCGAGGCGCTGAGCTGAACGAGACACACAACAGCGCGGGCGGTACAAGCTCCCCCGGCTTGTACCGCCCGCGCCTATTTCCCCCGTACCCCCGTACGTTCCCCCGTGTTTCCCCCCGTACCTTCAGGCCACCAGCTCGCCGAAGGACTCCTCCTCGTCACGGCCGAAGCTCAGCACCTCGTCCTCGCGCAGTCGCCGTAGCGAGCGCCAGATGCTCGACTTCACCGTGCCGACACTGATGTCCAGGATCTCCGCGATCTCCGGATCCGTACGGCCCTCGTAGTAGCGCAGCACCAGCATCGTGCGCTGGAGCTCGGGCAGCCGGGCCAGGGCCTGCCACAGGACCGCGCGCAGCTCCGTGCCGCGCATCGCGTCCGTGTCGCCCGCCGTCTCCGGCAGCTCCTCCGTCGGGTACTCGTTGAGCTTCCGCCGGCGCCACGCGCTGATGTGCAGGTTCGTCATGGTGCGGCGCAGATAGCCGCCCACCGCCGCCTTGTCGCTGATCCGGTCCCATGCCCGGTACGTCGAGAACAGCGCGCTCTGCAGCAGGTCCTCGGCCTCGAACCGGTCACCGGTCAGGTGGTAGGCGGTGGCGTACAGGGAGGCGCGACGCTCGGCGACGTAGGCGGTGAACTCCGCCTCCGAAGCCGACTGCCGCTCCCCCGTGACCTCCCCGTACGCCGCTCCCCCGTCAGCCACGGCGACCATGTACGGCGCCTTGTGCTGACGCCCGGCGCTACGAACGCACCCCCGTCCGTTCATCGCGCCGGACTTCTCCGGGCTCCGCACGACGACATCGTGGAGGCGCGTGACAACTGCGTTTGAGGTGGTGCTGTGCAGTGCGTTCATCTCACGCCCCCCGTCGGTTGGAGTCTGTTCGGTCCGTGTGCCAAGAAGCTTGCCCGGGCACTTTCATCGGGGTGTCCGCCGACTGTCACAGCCGTGTCACAGGGGCGGCCGTAAGGGCGGGTCCCGCCACACAGTCGAACTCGGTGGCCGCATGGGACAGAATGACGTCCGTGCCTTTCCTGTTGCTGATCGAGGACGACGACGCCATCCGCACGGCCCTCGAACTCTCCCTGACACGCCAGGGCCACCGAGTGGCCACCGCGGCGACGGGCGAGGACGGCCTGACACTGCTCAAGGAGCGGCGTCCGGACCTGGTCGTACTGGACGTCATGCTGCCCGGCATCGACGGCTTCGAGGTGTGCCGGCGCATCCGGCGCACCGACCAGCTGCCGATCATCCTGCTCACCGCGCGCAGTGACGACATCGACGTGGTCGTCGGACTTGAGTCCGGCGCCGACGACTATGTCGTCAAGCCGGTCCAGGGGCGGGTGCTCGACGCCCGTATCCGGGCCGTACTGCGGCGCGGCGAGCGGGAGTCGACCGACTCCGCGGCCTTCGGCTCGCTGGTCATCGACCGTTCGGCGATGACGGTGACGAAGAACGGGGAGGACCTGCAGCTCACGCCGACCGAGCTGCGGCTGCTCCTGGAGCTGAGCCGGCGGCCCGGACAGGCCCTGTCGCGGCAGCAGTTGCTGCGCCTGGTGTGGGAGCACGACTACCTGGGCGACTCGCGGCTCGTGGACGCCTGTGTGCAGCGGCTGCGCGCCAAGGTGGAGGACGTGCCGTCCTCGCCGACCCTGATCCGTACCGTCCGTGGTGTGGGCTACCGGCTGGACGTCCCTGCGTGAGAAGAGCGATATTCGCCGGGCTGCGGTTCACCAGCCTCCGGTTGCGGCTGGTCGTCGTCTTCGCGCTCGTCGCGCTGACGGCCGCGGTGTCCGCGTCCGGTATCGCGTACTGGCTGAACCGTGAGGCGGTGCTGACCCGGACGCAGGACGGCGCGCTGAACGACTTCCGGCAGGAGATGCAGAACCGGGCGGCGACGCTGCCGCTGCGGCCCACCGAGGACGATCTGCGGCGCACCGCCGAGCAGATGGCGAGCGGCAGCGCCGGATACAGCGTGCTGCTGCTCGGGGAGCGGGACGCGGGCAAGCCGATCATCGGGGCCTCGGACCCGGACACCTTCACGCTGGCCGACGTACCGGAGTCGCTGCGGGTCGCGGTGGACACCGCGCGGCCCGCGACGGACGGCGAGTCCAGCCCGTACCACCTGTTCTGGCAGCGGACGCAGCGCGGGAAGACGCCGTACCTGGTCGGCGGGACGCGGATCACCGGCGGCGGGCCGACCGGCTACATGTTCAAGTCGCTGGACGCCGAGCGGGCCGATCTCAACTCGCTCGCCTGGTCGTTGGGGATCGCGACGGCGCTCGCGCTCGTCGGCTCCGCGCTGCTCGCGCAGGCGGCGGCGACGACCGTACTGCGGCCGGTGCACCGCCTCGGCGAGGCGGCCCGGCGGCTGGGCGAGGGCAAGCTCGACACCCGGCTGCGGGTCTCCGGTACGGACGAACTGGCCGATCTTTCACGGACGTTCAACAGCGCGGCCGAGTCCTTGCAGAAGAAGGTCGACGACATGAGCGCGCGGGAGGAGTCCAGCCGGCGGTTCGTCGCGGACATGTCCCACGAGCTGCGGACGCCGCTGACGGCGCTGACGGCCGTCACCGAGGTCCTGGAGGACGAGCAGGACAGCCTCGACCCGATGATCGCGCCGGCCGTGGCACTCGTGGTGAGCGAGACGCGGCGGCTGAACGACCTGGTGGAGAACCTGATGGAGGTGACCCGCTTCGACGCGGGCACCGCCCGGCTCGTCCTCGACCACGTCGACGTCGCCGACCAGGTCACCGCGTGCATCGACGCCCGGGCCTGGCTGGACGCCGTGGACCTGGACGCCGAGCGGGGGACCATGGCGCGGCTCGACCCGCGCCGGCTCGACGTGATCCTGGCGAACCTCATCGGCAACGCGCTCAAGCACGGCGGTTCGCCGGTGCGGGTGTCGGTGCGTACGGAGGACGGCGAGCTGGTCATCGCCGTACGGGACCACGGGCCGGGCATCCCGGAGGAGGTCCTGCCGCACGTCTTCGACCGCTTCTACAAGGCGAGCGCGTCCCGGCCCCGGTCGGAGGGCAGTGGGCTGGGTCTGTCGATCGCCATGGAGAACGCGCTGATCCACGGCGGTTCGATCACCGCCGCGAACTCGCCGGACGGCGACGGCGCGGTGTTCGTGCTGCGGCTGCCGCAGGACAGCGAGCAGGACGAGGTGGACGGCGTGGACGACGTGGACGAGGTCGAGGAGGTGGAGGAGCGTTGAGCCGCCGCGGAGCAGTCCGTACGGGAATGGTGGCGGCGGCCGTGGTCGTGGCCGCGCTCGCCTCCGGATGCGGGATCAGGACGACGTCGGTGCCCGTGGACGCCGGTCCGGGGCCCTCGCGGGTGCCGTGCAGCGTCACCGGCGACGAGGTCGCCGCACGGTCGACGGGCGTCCCGGTCCAGGTCTACCTGCTGTGCGGGTCGCAGCTGGAGGCGGTGGACCGGCGGTCGCCGCTGCCCGAGGAGAAGGTGAGCGGCAACCCGGTGGCCACCGCGTCGGCGCTGCTCGCGCAGCTGCTGAGCGAACCCTCGGAGAGCGAGCGGCAGGCCGGCTTCTCGACGGCCGTGAAGGGTCCGCTGGTCGTCTCGGGCGGGCAGCCGGGCGATCCGGCGGAGACGCTGCGGCTGAGCCGGCAGCCGGAGGACCTGACGCCGACCGCGCTGTCGCAGATCGTCTGCACCCTCGCGCGCAGCTCGGCGGGCGCGGGCGAGGAGAGCGTCGTCCTGGGCGGCCCGGGCCGCTACCCCCCACGCCGCTACACCTGCACGTCCGAACTCCGCGAACGCCCGGAATCGGCAGCCCCGACACTGGGGCTACCGAGCCCGTCGGTGTCCTGAGGGCAGAGACTGAGGCGGGCAGGCGGGGGCTGAGGGCTGGCGACCCGAGGCGGGCGGCCGTCCGAGACGGGCCGCGCGGGCCGGCGGGTGCCCTTCCTGGAGTGGTAACCCTGGGCGTCTCCGAAGCCGGCCGTCTCGCGCGCCGCGCCGGCCGCCGGACGGGGATCTCGCGGGCCGGCGGCGCCTGAACCGGCGGCCGTCCGAGGCGGGCCGGTAAGTGCCCTCCAGGGAGCGGAAGCCGTGGACGCCACCGAAGCCGGCCGCCTCGCCCGCCGTCCCCGGCAGCGCCTGGACCCGGTGGCCGTCCGAGACGGGCCGCGCGGGCCGGCGGCCGTCGGAGAACGGGCCGCGCGGGGCTGAATCATTCGTTCCGCTCTGCGGCGGAACCGATTCCTGGGCGGTCGGCGTCTTGGGGGGCGTGCAGCGTCAAGGTTCGGGCGGCAGTGCCGCCGTGGTCGTACGCGTGGTGGGGTTCACCCTCCTCCTCGCGCATCTGCTGCTCGTCGCCTGGGTGACGCTCCGACCACGCGACGTGGCCTGGGTGACCGCGCCGAACCTGACCCCACTCGCCGGGATCCAGGCGGATCTCGCGCTCGGCCCGGCCGAGGCGGCCCGGCGGATCGGCGAGGGTCTGCTGCTCCTGGCTCCGCTCGGGGTTCTGCTCCCGATGGCCGACGGCCGGCTCCATGTGGCGCCGTGGGCCTCCCTGGCCCGTACGGTCGCGGCCGGCGCGCTGGTGTCGCTCGCCGTGGAGCTGCTGCAGACCGCCGTACCCGGGCAGGTCGTGGACATCGACTCGCTGCTCCTGAACACCGCCGGGGTGGCGCTCGCGCATCTGCTGGTCGTCCCCGCCGGGCGGGCGCGGCTCCGCCGCAGGCGGGACCGGAGGAGGAGCCGGTCCTCCTCGCGTACCAGGCCGGGTCGGGGTTCGACCCTGCTGCGGGACGAGGGTTCTCAGGGGCCTACCCCGACGATTCCCAGGGTCGGGATCGCCCCGTAGACCGACGCTTTGTCCCCCTCTCCGGAGCGAGTATGGAGTCATCGGAAGCCCGACGGAGCGGCTTCCGGAAGACCACTCCGAAGGAGCCCACCATGGCCGCACTTGCCCGCCCCCGTGACGGACGCATGATCGGCGGAGTGTGCGCAGCGCTGGCACGGCGCTTCGGCACCTCTGCCACCACCATGCGGGTCATATTCCTCGTCTCCTGCCTGCTGCCCGGCCCGCAGTTCCTGCTGTACCTGGCGCTGTGGCTGCTGCTGCCGTCGGAGAAGTCGGCGAGCACCGCCTGGTAGGGCAGGCCGTCTGTACGCCGATGGGGCGCTCACCCGGATCCGGGTGAGCGCCCCATCGGCGTACGTACGGCGTGATCAGCCGAGCGGCAGGCCGCCGGCCAGCCCGCCGACCGGCAGGCCGCCGAGGAGGCCGCCGACCGGGGTGTTGCCGAGCGCGCCGGTTGCGCTGTCGAGCGGGGCCTGCTCCAGCGCCGTACCGGCCGCGGCCGGGAGGGTCTTGACGCCCTGGTCGACAGACGCCTCGCCGGAGAGGAGGGACTCGGCGGCGCCGTCAGGGAGCTGGGTGAGGCCGTCGCCCAGGGGCGCGACCGAGGTGACCATGCCGAGCGCGCCGTCGGCGGAGGGCAGCGCCGGGGCGGCGGTGGCCGTGCCCGCGGCGGCGGCGGCGAAAGCGGCACCGAGAGCGGCGACACCGAGCGTCTTGGCGGCAGACTGCTTCATCAGAGAATCATCCTTGAGGATTTCGGGGATCTTGGAGCTTCGGGGAAAGCGGGAATGCAGGTGATTCGGGGAATGCGGAGCGGCTTTGCAACTTAGCCACCGGATGACGCTCCCGCAAACACCGAAAGGCGGCCGGGCATGTGTTCCCTGGCCGCCACACAGCTTCCCCGAAGCCCTCCCTCAGCCCGTCTTGCCCGAAGACTCGCTGGTCGTGGAGGTCTGCTGGAACAGCCATTCGGACTTCAGCTCGGCATATCCGGGCTTGATGACATCGTTGATCATGGCGAGACGTTCATCGAAAGGAATGAACGCTGATTTCATCGCATTGACTGTGAACCACGCCATGTCGTCGAGCGTGTAGTCGAATGCCTCGATCAACAGCTCGAATTCCCGGCTCATGCTCGTACCGCTCATCAGCCGATTGTCGGTATTGACGGTGGTACGGAAATGCAACCGGCGCAGCAGGCCGATCGGGTGCTCGGCGATGGATTCCGCCGCGCCGGTCTGAAGGTTGGACGTCGGGCACATCTCCAGCGGGATGCGCTTGTCCCGTACGTACGCGGCGAGCCGGCCGAGCTTCACCGAGCCGTCCTCGGCGACCTCGATGTCGTCGATGATGCGGACGCCGTGGCCGAGCCGGTCGGCGCCGCACCACTGGAGGGCCTGCCAGATCGACGGCAGCCCGAAGGCCTCGCCGGCGTGGATGGTGAAGTGGTTGTTCTCCCGCTTGAGGTACTCGAAGGCGTCGAGGTGGCGGGTGGGCGGGTAACCGGCCTCGGCGCCCGCGATGTCGAAGCCGACGACGCCGGAATCGCGGTAGCGGTTGGCCAGTTCGGCGATCTCCAGGGCGCGGGCGGCGTGCCGCATGGCGGTCAGCAGGGCGCCGACGCGGATGCGGTGGCCGCTCGCCCTGGCCAGCCGCTCGCCCTCGCGGAAGCCCTCGTTGACGGCCTCGACGACCTCCTCCAGGGTGAGCCCGGCCTCCAGATGCTGCTCGGGGGCGTACCGCACCTCGGCGTAGACGACACCGTCCTCGGCGAGGTCGACCGCGCACTCGGCGGCGACCCGGAAGAGGGCCTCGCGGGTCTGCATGACGGCACAGGTGTGCGCGAAGGTCTCCAGATACCGCTCCAGGGAGCCGGAGTCGGCGGCTTCGCGGAACCAGATGCCGAGCTTGTCGGGCTCCGTCTCGGGGAGGTTCTCGTAGCCCTGCGCGAGGGCGAGTTCGATGATCGTGCCGGGGCGCAGCCCGCCGTCGAGATGGTCGTGGAGGAGGACCTTCGGGGCGCGGCGGATCTGGTCCGCGGTGGGGACGCTGTGGGTCTGGCTCGTCATTGCCGCACTCTAGCCCCTACGCGCGTAGAGCGCCCCTCCTCAACTCGCTTGTCGATACGTAACAGTGACCGCGCGTACGGATGGCGTACACCTCGGCTTCTGAGACTGTTCTGCCATGGCGCACTCCGCACTCGTAGGGACCGCAGGCGGCCGGACACCCCGGCTCGGACGGCCCGTCGGCGCATCGCACCCCGGTACGGCGGTGGGCGGTGTGGTCCTGCTCCTTCCGGACGGCGAGGTCGCGTCCGCGCGGTCCGCCTCGCTCAGGGCACACGCGGCGCTGCTGCCGCTGGGCCGGCATCTGGTCAGGGCGGGGCGCGGGGAGGGCCTGGTGGCGCACGTGGTGCGGTACCGGGGGCGCGGCTGGAACGGTACGGACGCCCAGTTGGCCTCGGACGCGGCGTGGGCGGTGGCGGAGGCGGTACGCCGGTACGGCGACGTCCCGGTCTGTCTGGCCGGCCACGGGATGGGCGGCCGGGCGGCGTTGCGGGCGGCGGGGCACCCGGCGGTCGACGCGGTCCTCGCGCTCGCGCCGTGGCTGCCGGAGGACGACGTGGCGGCGGAGCCGGAGCCCGTACGGCAGTTGGTGGGGCGGCGGATCCTGATCGTGCACGGCACGAACGACGCGCGGACGGATCCGGAGCTGTCGTACCGGCTGGCGGAGCGGGCCAAGAAGGCGAACCGGGACACGTGCCGGTTCGAGGTGCACTCGGACGGGCACGCGCTGCGCCAGTACGACGCGGAGATCCGCGCCCTGGCCGCCGACTTCGTCCTCGGCTCCCTCTTCGCGCGCCCGTACGCCCGCCCGGTCGCCGACGCGCTGGCGGCTCCGCCGCCACTGGGCCTGCGGATGCCGCTGGCGGCGGGTTTCGGGCGGGCGCTGCGGCGGTAGCCGCCGGGGGCTACTCCGGGAGGAGGTGGCCCCGTCTGCTCAGGAGGAACTTCTTGAAGGCCGTTACCGGGGCCGTGTCCGGGTGGCCGTCGAGCCAGGCTACGCCGATCTCGCGGACCGCCCGGGGGGCCGTCACCGTGAGTTCTACGACGCCGGGGCGGGGGACCGCCGGGGGCGGGAGGAGGGCTACGCCGAGGCCCGCCGCGACGAGGCCCCTAAGGGTCTCCGCCTCCTCGCCCTCGAAGGCGACGCGCGGCTTGAAGCCCGCCTCGGCGCACAGGTCGTCCGTGATGCGCCGCAGCCCGTAGCCGGGCTCCAGGGTCACGAAGGTCTCGTCGGCCGCCTCCGCGAGGCGCACCCGCTTGCGGGTGGCCAGCCGGTGGTCGTCCGGGACCACCAGGCGCAGGCGCTGCTCGTCGAGGCGGCGGGAGACCAGGTCCGGGGCGTCCGGGACCGGCGACGTCAGGCACAGGTCCAGGTCCCCGGCCCGTAGCCGCTCGATCATCGCCTCGCCGTAGTTCTGGACCAGGGTGAAGCGGACCCGGGGATGGTCGACACGGAAGGCGCGGATCAGGGCGGGGACTGTCTCCGAGCCCATCGTGTGCAGGAAGCCGAACGCGACCCGCCCCGCCGTCGGGTCCGCGTCCGCCCGTACCGAGTCCGCCGCCCGCTCCACCTCCGCGAGCGCCCGCTCGGCCGAGGCGAGGAACGTGCGGCCCGCGGGGGTCAGCGAGACCGTCCGGCCCCTACGGGCGAACAGAGCCACCCCCAGGTCCTGTTCGAGTCTCACCATCGCCCGGGAGAGCGTGGACTGGGGGACGCCGATCTCCGCCGCCGCCCGTGTCACGTGCTCGTGCCGGGCCACCGCCGCGAAGTACGCGAGCCGAGGCGCGAGCAGCAGCCCCATGTCTTCTTCGTAACTACTCGGTGACAGCCGACCCTGTGACCTGTACTCATGCACCATGGGAACGATTACAGCAGTTCCATGCATTGGACGCATGAAACGGATCGTCCTACGTTCGATACATGCCTTCCGCCAGTACCAAGGCGGCCGCCACCCGCACGGCCGCCGTCGACACCCGTCTGACCCCCGGAGCCCCCGGCTACCGCCGGATGAGCTTCGCGCTCTTCGCCGCCGGTCTCGCCGCCTTCGCGCTCCTCTACTCCACCCAGGCCCTCCTCCCCGCGATCTCCGCGGAGTTCGGCGCCACCGCCTCCGCCGCCTCCTGGACGGTCTCCGCCGCGACCGGCGCCCTCGCCCTCCTCGTCCTCCCCATGAGCGCCCTGTCCGAGCGCTTCGGCCGCCGCCGGCTGATGACCGTCTCGCTCGCGGTCGCGGTCGCCGTCGGACTGCTCGTCCCCTTCGCCCCGAGCCTGGAGTGGCTGGTCGCCCTGCGCGCCGTCCAGGGCGCGGCGCTCGCGGGCCTGCCGGCCTCCGCGATGGCGTTCCTGGCCGAGGAGGTACGGCCCAAGGCGCTGATCGCCGCGATCGGGCTGTTCGTCGCGGGCAACTCGATCGGCGGGATGAGCGGCCGCATCGTCACCGGCTGGGTGTCCCAGGTGTGGGGCTGGCGCGCCGGGCTCCTCGCGGTCGGCCTGATGGCGGCGGTCTGCGCGGTCGCCTTCCGGATCCTGCTCCCCAAGGCCCGCCACTTCACGCCCGGTTCGCTCAACCCGAAGGCCCTCGCGGCGACGGTCCGCACCCACCTCGCGGACCCGCTGCTGGTGCGGCTGTACGCGATCGGCGCGCTGTTCATGACGGTGTTCGGCGCCGTGTACACGGTGATCGGCTACCGCCTGGTCGAGGCCCCGTTCTCGCTCCCCCAGGGCGTGATCGGCTCGATCTTCCTGGTCTACCTCGTCGGTACGGTCTCCTCGGCCGCGGCCGGGAAGCTGGTCGGCCGGCTCGGCCGGCGCGGGGCGCTCTACCTGGCCGTCGGCACGACCGCCGCCGGGCTGCTGCTCTCGCTCGCCGACGACCTCGCGGCCGTCCTGCTCGGCCTGGTCCTGATCACGGCCGGCTTCTTCGCCGGGCACGCCGTCGCCTCCTCATCGGTGAGCCGGACCGCGAAGACGGGCCGGGCGCAGGCCTCGGCGCTGTACCAGTCGGCGTACTACATCGGCAGCAGCGTGGGCGGGACGCTCGGCGCGATCGCGTTCCACTCGGGCGGCTGGGCGGGTACGGTCCTGCTGGGCCTGGTCGCGGTGCTCGGCGTCGTGTCGATCACGCTCTACGGCAGCCACAGCGCCCGGGTCGAGGCGCGCCGCCTCCCGCTCCGTACGGCGCACTGAATCCGTCCCGGATCCGTACAACCGGACCGCTCTTCCGCTCGTCCTAAGTCATAGGACCCTAGGGGGAGTTGGTGATCATGAACGGGATACGGAAGCGGGCGGGAATCGTCCTCGGCATCACCTCGATGGTGGTGCCGTTGACGGTCGCCCTCGGTTCGGGGACGGCGCAGGCCGCGTCGTGCAACGTGACGACCGGGCCGTACCAGAAGCAGGTGGAGAAGTTCCTGGGCCGGAAGGCGGACGGGAAGCAGTCGCTCGCCGACTGCAAGGCCATCCAGTCCTTCCAGCGCACGCACGGCATCACCCCGACCATGGGGTACGCCGGTCCGCTGACCTGGCGGACGATGAACACGATGATCCAGCAGAAGGCGGCCGGCAAGAACCCCAACAAGGCTGGCAAGTGCCCGACCAACAAGGGCCGGATCGCCTGCGTCGACCTGACGCGGCAGCTGACCTGGATCCAGGACGGCAGGAAGCTGAAGTACGGCCCGGTGCCGGTCCGTACGGGCAAGGACGGCACCGAGACCCGTACGGGTGCCAAGAAGATCTACTGGCGCAGCAAGAACCACTGGTCGACGATCTACAACGTGTCGATGCCGTACGCGCAGTTCTTCGACGGCGGAATCGCCTTCCACTCCACGACGAAGTCCATGTGGAACCCGCCGGGCTCGGGCGGCTGCGTCAACATGCGCACGGCCGACGCCAAGGCCTACTGGAACCTGCTGAAGAACGGCGACGACGTCCACGTCTACGGCCGGAAGCCGGGAACCTGACCCCGGCTGTCAGTGGGCTGCGGTAGCTTCCCCTCATCGGCACAGCACCGGTGCCGGTGAGGGGCGAGTGGGGTGGACCTGCATGAGTGATCTTGCTACCGCGACCGAGGACCGGAACTCCGAGCTGGAGAAGTACCGCACGGAGCTGACGGGTTACTGCTACCGGATGCTCGGCTCGTCCTTCGAGGCGGAGGACGCCGTGCAGGACACGATGGTCCGTGCCTGGCGGTCCATCGACTCCTTCGAGGGGCGCTCCTCGCTCCGCTCCTGGCTGTACCGCATCGCGACGAACGTGTGCCTGGACTCGCTCAACGCGGGGAACAAGCGGGCCCGGCCGATGGACCTGACGGCCGCGACGCCGGTCGCCCAGGCGCAGCTGAACGCCCGGCCGGAGATCACCTGGCTGGAGCCGGTCCCGGACGGGCGGGTGCTGCCGTCGGTGGCCGACCCGGCGGAGACGGCGGTGTCCCGGGAGACCGTGCGGCTCGCCTTCGTCGCGGCCCTTCAGCACCTGCCGCCGAAGCAGCGCGCGGTGCTGATCCTGCGCGAGGTGCTGGCCTGGAAGGCGAGCGAGGTCGCCGAGCTGCTGGACACCTCGGTCGCCTCCGTCAACAGCGCGCTCCAGCGGGCGCGCGCGACGATCGCGGAGAACGAACCGGCGGTCTCGGACGCGGCGGACCCGCTGGACGAGGAGCAGAAGGAGCTCCTGGAGCGCTATGTCGCGGCGTTCGAGGGGTACGACATGAAGGCCCTGACCGCGCTCCTGCACGAGGACGCGACGATGTCCATGCCGCCGTACGACCTGTGGCTGCGCGGCCACGACGACATCGTGGGCTGGATGCTCGGCGTCGGCGACGTCTGCCGGGGCTCGAAGCTGGTACCGACCGTGGCGAACGGCTCGCCGGCGTTCGCGCACTACCACCCGGACGCGGAGGGCGGTTACAGCCCGTGGGCCCTGATCGTCCTGGAGCTGCGGGACGGCAAGGTCGGCGGGATGGACTTCTTCCTGGACACCAAGCGGTGGTTCCCGCTCTTCGACCTCCCGGAGCGGCTGGAGGCGTAGCCCCGGCCGTTTACAGGACGGTGTCGGCGAGGCCGACGAGGCCGAGGAGCATGCGCAGCTCCCCGCCTGTGCCCCGGAACGTGAGCCGGTGGCCGAGGCGCCCGGCGGTGAGCCGCAGCCGGGCGAGGGCGTCCACGGCGGCGAGATCGGCGTGCGTCAGCCCACTGACGTCGCAGATCACGTCGGTGGGCGCCGCCCCTTCGAGCAGTGCGCACAGCCGCGCGACCTCCTCGGGGGTGGCCCGGGCGGCAAGGGTCAGTACGAGCGGTTGACTGGTGTCCACACCAAGGAGACCTGCGCCACGGCCGGAACTCATCGGAGCCCCTAGGCTGCGGCCCATGGTGGAACTGGTGATCTTCGACTGTGACGGCGTCCTGGTGGACAGCGAGCGGATCTACTGCCGGGTGGACCGCGAGGTCTTCGCCTCGCTCGGCGCGGAGTTCACCGAGGCCGAGGTGGTCGAGCAGTTCGTCGGCTCGTCGAGCGAGATGCTGACGGCGATCCTGGAGGAGAGGCTCGGGCGCTCCCTGGAGCCCGGCTGGCACCAGGCGTACAGGCACCTGTACGACGCGGCGCTGGACGCGGAGCTGACGGTGGTCAAGGGCGTCACGGACGCGCTGGACCATCTGGAGGTCCCCTTCTGCCTGGCGTCGAACGGCAGCCACGCCACGATCCGCCGCAACCTGACGCGGGTCGGCCTCCAGGACCGTTTCGAGGGCCGGATCTTCAGCGCCCGCGATGTCGCGCGGGGCAAGCCGGCCCCGGAACTCTTCCTCCACGCCGCGGCCACGATGGGCGTCCCGCCCGAGCGCTGCGCGGTGGTCGAGGACAGCCCGTACGGCGTCCAGGCGGCCCGCTCGGCCGGAATGCGCGCCTTCGGCTACTGCGGCGGCCTGACCCGGGCGGACCGGCTGACGGGGGCGGGGACGGTGGTCTTCGACGACATGAGCCAGCTGCCGAAGCTGCTCGGGGAGCCGCTGGTCTGACGGCGACGGTGTACGCCTGAGGGATCTCGCCCTGCCCGGACGTGGGCCGGCCTGGGGGGTGGCCCTCCCGTCCGGCCTGCGACCAGCCACGGAAGCCGAACAGCGGGGCCTGGCACGGGAGTTGACTGCCCAAGAGGCGTGGCGGGGGCTCAGTTGACGGGGAACTCGGAGGTGTCGACGGTGAGGTCAAAGGGGGCGGGAATGCGGATCTCGCGGCCGAACTCGACGACGTCCAGGACCCTGTACAGGCCATTCTTCGGTTCGCCGTAAAGGGTCGCGGTGGGGCGGCCGGAGTGCCAGCGGTCGACGAGCAGGTAGAGCGGTACGCCTGCGGTCGCGTAGCCGCGCAGCTTCTCGATCCGATCGTGGTTCGCATTCCACTTCGAGGTGATCTCCACGACGAGTTCAACCACGGCAACCGGAACGAAGTGTCCGGGTTCCTCGTCGACGGCCACTTCGGGAACGACCGCCAGGTCCGGGATGTACATGCCTGACTGTTCGGGCAGCGCGAGACCAAGTGTCTGATAGACGTTCCAGTCTTCGGGAATCCTCTGGATCAGACGCCGATGAATCTTGGCGGCAATGCTGTTGTGCTGGTTGGCCGGCGGCGGTGACACGGTGACGATCCCCTCGATGATCTCCACCTTGCAGCCCTCGGGGGCGTCCGTCTCCTCACAGATCCGGACCAATTCGTCCCAACCGTCGCCCATGGTGGGCTCGGGCTCGACAGCGAGTGCGCTCATGGCGGTCTCCTCAATCGGTGCGTCACCGATCCCAGCATGCCGAAAGGGACCGGTGGAGGTCCACCGGTCCCGTTCACCCAAACGTGTCAGGGGTATATGCCTCAGGCGATGCGGTCCAGGACGATCGGGTTCGCGGTGAACGACGTGCCCTCCGGGGCGATGTCCCACGAGGCGTCCAGGGACTTCAGGGCGTAGTCGAACTTCTCCGGGGTGTCCGTGTGCAGGGTCAGCAGCGGCTGGCCCGCCGTCACCCGGTCGCCCGGCTTCGCGTGGAGTTCGACGCCCGCGCCCGCCTGGACCGGGTCCTCCTTGCGGGCGCGGCCCGCACCGAGGCGCCAGGCCGCGATGCCGATGTCGTACGCGTCCAGGCGGGTCAGGACACCGGAGGACGCGGCCGTCACCACGTGCTGCTCCTTCGCCACCGGGAGCATCGCGTCCGGGTCGCCGCCCTGGGCCGCGATCATGCGGCGCCAGACGTCCATCGCCGAGCCGTCCGCCAGCGCCTTCGCCGGGTCCGCGTCCGGCAGACCCGCCGCCGCGAGCATCTCGCGCGCCAGCGCGATCGTCAGCTCGACCACGTCCGCCGGGCCGCCGCCCGCCAGGACCTCGACGGACTCGCGGACCTCCAGGGCGTTGCCGGCCGTCAGGCCCAGCGGGGTCGACATGTCCGTCAGGAGCGCGACCGTCTTCACGCCGCTGTCCGTGCCCAGGCCCACCATCGTGGAAGCCAGCTCACGCGCGTCCTCGATCGTCTTCATGAACGCGCCCGAGCCGACCTTCACGTCCAGGACCAGCGAGCCGGTGCCCTCCGCGATCTTCTTCGACATGATCGAGCTCGCGATCAGCGGGATCGCCTCGACCGTGCCCGTGACGTCGCGCAGCGCGTAGAGCTTCTTGTCCGCCGGCGCCAGGCCGTCGCCCGCCGCGCAGATGACCGCGCCGGTGGTGTCCAGGACGTTCAGCATCTCCTCGTTGGAGAGCAGCGCGCGCCAGCCCGGGATCGACTCCAGCTTGTCGAGCGTGCCGCCGGTGTGGCCGAGGCCCCGGCCCGACAGCTGCGGCACGGCCGCGCCGCAGGCGGCGACCAGCGGGGCCAGCGGCAGGGTGATCTTGTCGCCGACGCCGCCGGTGGAGTGCTTGTCCGAGGTCGGACGCGAGAGCGAGGAGAAGTCCATGCGCTCGCCGCTCGCGATCATCGCGGCGGTCCAGCGGGCGATCTCCGCGCGGTTCATGCCGTTGAGCAGGATGGCCATGGCCAGGGCGGACATCTGCTCGTCGGCGACCACGCCGCGGGTGTAGGCGTCGATGACCCAGTCGATCTGCTCCGGGCTCAGCTCGCCCTTGTCCCGCTTGGTGCGGATGACGGAGATGACGTCCATGGTGGTGCCTCTTTCTACGCGCATAGAGGGGAGGGAGGGGAAAAGGAGGAGCGGCCCCCCATCGTGCCGGAAGGGCCGCTCCTAGGTGCTACTTGGCGAGGTGGTCCGGGCCGAATGCCTGCGGAAGCATCTCGTCCAGCGTCATCCGCCCGGCCGGGGTCTCCAGGACGAGCGCGGGGCCGCCGAACTCGTACAGGAGCTGCCGGCACCGGCCGCACGGCACCAGGGGTTCGCCCTGGCCGTCCACGCAGACGAAGTGCGTCAGGCGGCCGCCGCCGGTCGCGTGGAGCTGCGAGACGAGCCCGCACTCGGCGCACAGGCTCAGGCCGTACGAGGCGTTCTCCACGTTGCAGCCGGAGACCGTGCGCCCGTCGTCGACGCGGGCGGCCGCGCCGACCGGGTAGCCCGAGTACGGGGCGTAGGCGTGGGACATGGCGTCCCGTGCCTCCTCCCGCAGAGCCTCCCAGTCGGCCTCCGTCACGGGCGTGGTCACTTGCCTTCGCCCTTGCGGTAGCGCATGCCGTCCGCCTTGGGCATCCGCAGGCGCTGCGCGGAGAGCGAGAGCACGAGCAGCGTGACCACGTACGGCGTGGCGCTGACGAACTCGACCGGGACCGTGTCCGTACCGAGGTACCAGATGAAGACGCCGACACCGATGACGACGGCGATCGAGGAGGTGATCCAGCGCTTCTGGTACGCCTTCCAGGCCGCGATGGCCACCAGGACCGCGAACAGCAGCAGGAGCAGCGCGTGCACGGACTCGCCGCCGCTGCGCAGCTGGAGCGCGTCGGCGAAGCCGAACAGGCCCGCGCCCATGGCGAGGCCGCCCGGCCGCCAGTTGCCGAAGATCATCGCCGCGAGGCCGATGTAGCCGCGGCCACCGGTCTGGCCCTCGTTGTAGATGTGCGAGGTGACCAGCGACAGGAAGGCGCCGCCGAGACCGGCGAGGCCGCCGGAGACGATCACGGCGATGTACTTGTACTTGTACACGTTGACGCCGAGGGACTCCGCGGCGATCGGGTTCTCACCGCAGGAGCGCAGGCGCAGACCGAACGACGTCTTCCACAGCACGAAGAACGTGCCGATCACCAGCACCACGGCGAGGATCGTGACCACCGACAGGTTGGTGACCAGGCCGCCGAGGATGCCGGCGATGTCCGAGATCAGGAACCAGTGGTGCTTCTCGATGTCGGCCAGCCAGTCGGAAAGGCCCGGGATGGTGACCGAGGTGATGTCGCCGGCCGGCGGGGACTGCTTGGGGCTGCCGCCCTTGGCCGCCGCCTCGCCGCTGTTGAACCACAGCTTGGCGAAGTAGGTGGTGATGCCGACCGCGAGGATGTTGATCGCGATGCCGGAGATGATGTGGTCGACGCCGAAGGTGACGGTGGCGAGCGCGTGCAGCAGGCCGCCGAACATGCCGCCCACGATGCCGGCGAGGATGCCGATCCAGGGGCTGCTCTGCCAGCCGGCCCAGGCACCGAAGAAGGTGCCGAGGATCATCATGCCTTCGAGGCCGATGTTGACCACGCCCGCGCGCTCGGACCACAGACCACCGAGACCGGCGAGGCCGATCGGCACGGCGAGCGAGAGCGCGGCGCTGATCTGGCCGGCCGAGGTGAGGTCCTGTGCCCCGGTGATGGCGCGGACGGCGGAGAGGGCGATGAGCCCGGCCGCGACGATCAGCAGGATCCAGGGGAGGGAGAGGCGGGTGCGGCCGCCCTTGCCGCCGGCCGCCTTGGGCGCGGCGGGCGGCGGGGTGGAAGTCGCCGTGGCGGTCACGCCGACACCTCCGTTGTGTTGTTGGAACGGGCCTGGGCCGCGAGCTTCTCGCCGACCTGACGCTGCTGGCGCCTGATGCCGTAGCGGCGGACGACTTCGTAGGCGATGACGACGCAGAGGACGATGACGCCCTGCATGACGCCGACGATCTCCCGGTCGTACTCCTCGAACTCCAGCTGCTGTCCGCCGCGCTCCAGGAAGGCCCAGAGGATCGCGGCGAGCGCGATGCCGATCGGGTGGTTGCGGCCGAGCAGGGCGATGGCGATACCGGTGAAGCCGATGCCGACGGGGAAGTCGCCGCCGAACTCGTACGAGTCGTTGAGCAGGGTCGGCATACCGATCAGACCGGCCATGGCGCCGGAGATCAGCATGGAGGTGACGACCATCTTCTTGACGTTGACACCGCTGGCCGCGGCGGCCGTGTCGGACTGGCCGACGGTGCGCAGGTCGAAGCCGAAGCGGGTGCGGGAGAGCGTGAACCAGTACGCGATGCCCGCGACGGCCGCGACGACGACGAAGCCGTAGACCGGGGTCGGCGTGGTCGGGAAGTCGAAGAAGCGCGAGGACTCCGGCAGGGGGGTCGTCGCCACCTTCGTACCGGCCGCGTCCAGGTGGCCGAGACGGCCGGGCTGGAGCAGATAGCCGATGATCGCGGTCGCGATGAAGTTCAGCATGATCGTGGAGACGACCTCGCTGACACCGCGGGTGGTCTTCAGGATGCCGGCGATGCCCGCCCACATGGCTCCGACGATCATCGCGGTGACGATGATCAGCGGGATCTGGACGATCCCCGGCAGGGTCAGCGCGCCACCGACGGCGGCGGCGAAGAAGGCCGCGAGCCGGTACTGGCCGTCGACACCGATGTTGAACAGGTTCATGCGGAAGCCGATGGCCACCGCGATGCCCGCCAGGTAGTACGTCGTCGCCTTGTTGATGATGTAGACCTGGCTGTCCGACTTGATGCCGTAGTCGAACATGATCCCGAAGGCGCTGAACGGCTCCTTGCCGGTGACCGCGAGCACCAGGGCGGTGATCAGGAAGGCGGCGACGATCGCGAGCAGTGGTGCCGCGACGCCGAGGAGCACCCGCTCCTTGTCGAACTTCTTCATCGGGCCTCGTCCTCCGGGCCGTCGGTGCCCTCAGGGCTCTCATCGTGCTCAAGGTGACCGGCGGCGGCGCCGGTCATGGCCGAGCCGAGCTCCTCCGGGGTGATGGTCGCCGGATCGGCGTCGGCGACCAGACGCCCGCGGTACATGACGCGCAGGGTGTCGGAGAGGCCGATCAGCTCGTCCAGGTCGGCGGAGATCAGCAGGACCGCCAGGCCCTCCCGGCGCGCCGCACGGATCTGGTCCCAGATCTGCGCCTGCGCGCCGACGTCCACGCCACGGGTGGGGTGGGCGGCGATCAGCAGCTTGGGGTCGTGGCTCATCTCGCGGCCGACGATCAGCTTCTGCTGGTTTCCGCCGGAGAGGGAGGCCGCGGTGACGTCGATACCGGGGGTACGGACGTCGTACTCGCGGACGATCCGCTCGGTGTCCCTGCGGGCGCCCTTGAGGTCGAGGATGGCGCCCTTGGAGTTGGGCCGCTCGGTGACGTGGCCGAGGATGCGGTTCTCCCAGAGGGGGGCCTCCAGGAGCAGACCGTGCCGGTGGCGGTCCTCGGGGATGCAGCCGATGCCGTCCTCGCGCCGCTTGCGGGTGGGGGCGGCGGAGATGTCCTTGCCGTCCAGGGTCACCACACCGCGGTCGGCGTTGCGCATGCCCATGATCGTGTCGACGAGCTCGGACTGGCCGTTGCCCTCGACGCCCGCGATGCCGAGCACCTCACCCTTGTGGATGGTGAAGGTGATGCCGCCGAGGACCGCGCGGACCACGCCGTCGGGGTCGACGGCGCTCAGCGACAGGTCCTGGACCGTCAGCATCGGCACGTCCGTGACCGTCGACTCGCGGGTCTCCGGCGACGGCAGCTCCGTGCCGACCATCAGCTCGGCGAGCTGCTTGGTGGTGGTGTGCTTCGGGTCGGCGGTGCCGACCGTCGTACCGCGCCGGATGACGGTGATCTCGTCGGCGACCGACAGGACCTCGCCCAGCTTGTGCGAGATGAAGATGACGGTCAGACCCTCGGCCTTGAGCTCGCGCAGGTTGTCGAAGAGCGCGTCGACCTCCTGCGGGACGAGCACGGCGGTCGGCTCGTCGAGGATCAGGGTGCGGGCGCCGCGGTAGAGGACCTTGAGGATCTCCACGCGCTGGCGGTCGGCGACCCCGAGGTCCTCCATGAGGGCGTTCGGGCGGATGCCGAGGCCGTACGCGTCGGAGATCTCCTTGATCTTCGCGCGCGCCCTGTCCCCGATGCCGTACAGCTTCTCGGAGCCGAGGACGACGTTCTCGAGGACGGTGAGGTTGTCCGCGAGCATGAAGTGCTGGTGCACCATGCCGACACCGCGGGCGATGGCGTCTCCGGGGTTGTGGAACGTCACCAGCTCGCCGTCGACCGTGATGGTGCCCTCGTCCGGCTTCTGCATGCCGTAGAGGATCTTCATCAGGGTCGACTTGCCCGCGCCGTTCTCGCCCACGAGGGCGTGCACGGTGCCGCGGCGCACGGTGATGTCGATGTCGTGGTTGGCCACGACTCCGGGGAAACGCTTGGTGATGCCGCGGAGTTCTACGGCGTTCGGACTGCTGGGGCTGGAGGCTTTGATGACGCACTCTCCTAGGCAGGGAGCGTGAGGAGGATGAGGCGGGCAACGCAGGCGCTGTCGGTGGCGAAAAATACCCTGTGGGCCGCGCGCTACGCGCGTAGCATCAGGAAAATCGTTCAACTGCCCACGGGGGTACGTGTGAAGGGGGCCCGGAGTGTCGGCCGCAGCCACTCTCCGGGCCCCCTCCGACGGCTGTCAGAGGGTCGTCTTGACCTTGATCGTGCCGTCGACGATCTTCTTCCTGGCCTCGTCGATCTGGGCCTGGATGTCAGCCGTGTGGCCACCGGTGGTGGTCAGCGAGACACCGTTCTCGGCGAGCGAGTAGGTGTGCGTGCCGGTCATCGGCTTGCCGTCCTGGACGGACTTGATGAGCTCGAAGACACCGGTGTCGACGTTCTTGACGACCGAGGTCAGGATCGAGCCGGCGTACTTGGACAGGGCCGGGTCCTTGGCCTGGTCCGAGTCGACGCCGATCGCCCAGGTGCCCGGCTTGGCGGCGACGGCCTCGATGGCGCCGGCACCCGAGCCGCCCGCGGCGGCGTAGATGACGTCGATGCCCTTGTCGAGCATGCCCTTGGCGGCGGCCTTGCCCTTGTCCGGGGCGCCGAAGCCGGAGAAGTCCGTACCGGTGGACAGGTACTGGATCGTGACCGAGGCGTCCGGCTTGGTCTCCTTGACGCCCTGCTGGAAGCCGGCGGCGAACTTCTTGATCAGCGGAGTGTCGACACCGCCGATGAAGCCGATCTTGCCGTCCTTGGACTTCAGCGCGGCCGCGACACCGGCGAGGTACGAGCCCTGCTCCTCGGTGAAGACGATCGAGTCGACGTTCTTCTCCTCGGAGACCGAGTCGACCAGACCGAAGGTGACCTTCGGGTACTTGGCCGCGACCTTGTCGATCGCGTCCTTGTAGGCGAAGCCGACGCCGATGACGGGGTTGAAGCCGCCCTCGGCGAGGGACGTGAGGCGCTGCTCACGGTCGGCCGGGGTCTCACCGGTCTTGGCGGTGAGCTCCTTGGTCTCGACACCCAGGTCGGCCTTGGCCTTGTCGAGGCCACGGGCGGCGGAGTCGTTGAACGAGTTGTCGCCACGGCCGCCGACGTCGTAGGCCATACCGACCTTGATGGTGTCGGAGTCGGAACCAGAGTCGGTGGACGACTCGCCACAAGCGGTGGCGGTGAGAGCGAGGGCCGCGGTCGCGATGGACGCGGAAACGATCTTGGATACCCGGCGCAAGAGGAGGGTCCCTTCGAGACTGACCGAAAGCGCCTCTTCCGGCGCTGGTTTCGCGGCGATCGTAACGCGCGTAGATGTCAGTTAAAGACCCGTTCATGAGTCGTTATCGGATCGTCGCGAACCGGCCAGCAGGACCACGTATGGCGTCCGACCGGGCACCGCCGGTTATACACGACGGTGCGGGGGTTCGGGCCGGGCCCGCGCGACGACGCGCGGGCCATTGGGCCGAACGGATGAACCATGTTTCGGCCGTCCGGGTGGCCGGGTGGGGCCGGACGGTCAGTGCTTCGGCGCGGAGTCGATCAGGGCGGCCGCTGTGAAGAGTTCGACCCCGACCTCGATCGCTTCCTCGTCCACGTCGAAGTCACCGGCGTGCAGGTCGCGGCGTGTCGTGTCGCCGGGGACGCGGACGCCGAGCCGGGCCATCGCACCCGGGACGTGCTCCAGGTACCAGGAGAAGTCCTCGCCGCCGAGGCTCTGCTCGGTGTCCTCGATCGCGTACGGGCCGCGGCGGGCGGTCATCGCGTCGTGGAGCAGCTCGGTGATGACCGGGTCGTTGACGACCGGGGGGACACCGCGGACGTAGTTGATGGTCGACTTGGCGCGGTGCAGGGTGGCGATCTCGTCGATGGCCGCGTGCACCAGGTCCGGGGCGTCGCGCCAGCCGGGCAGGTCGAGGCAGCGGACCGTGCCGGAGAGCTCGGCGTGCTGCGGGATGACGTTGCAGGCGTGGCCGGCCTCGATCCGGCCCCAGGTGACCGCGAGCCCGGAGCGGGCGTCGACGCGGCGGGCGAGCAGCGCGGGGACGTCGATGGCGATCCGGGCGGCGGCGGTGACCAGGTCGGTGGTGAGGTGCGGGCGGGCCGTGTGGCCGCCGGGGCCGTCGAGGGTGACTTCGAGCCGGTCGCAGGCGGAGGTGATGGGCCCGGGGCGCAGCCCGATCCGGCCGGCGTCCACCTTCGGGTCGCAGTGCACGGCGATGATCCGGCCGACACCGTCCAGTACGCCGGACTCGATGGCGTCGGCGGCGCCGCCGGGCAGCACCTCCTCGGCTGGCTGGAAGATCAGCCGTACGGCGTTGGGCAGCAGCCCCTGCCGGTCGAGCTCGGCGAGGACGAGGCCGGCGCCGAGAACGGTGGTGGTGTGGACGTCATGGCCACACGCGTGGGCCCGGTTGGGCACGGTGGAGCGGTACGGGACGGTCTTGACGTCCGGGATCGGCAGCGCGTCGATGTCGGCGCGGATCGCCAGCATGGGCCTGCTTCGGTCCCAGGTGCCGATGTCACAGACGAGTCCCGTGCCCGTCGCGAGTACCTTCGGCGCGAGTCCCGCGGCCTCCAGGCGCGCCTTGAGGGCCGCGGTCGTACGGAACTCCTGGTTGCCGAGCTCGGGGTGCATGTGCAAGTCGCGGCGGAAGGCGATCAGTTCGGCGCGCAGCGACGCGGACAGCGTTCCGGGCAGGGCGACGGAGCCGGGCTCACGGGACTTCAACTGGTTCACCTTTTGAAGGGTAGGCCCCTTCAGAGATCAACTGCCCGTTGATCACGAAAAGTTCAGCCCGATAGGGGAAAGAATCTCCGTTCCGCAGGCTTGACGACCATCCCTTGTGGGTAAGCTCATCCGAATTCGAGCCGTTGTGCGGCGGACGAGGAGTGGGCCTGCGCGGTCAGGCGGTCGACCTCGTGAGCCGCCGTACCGGTGACGCCGGCCAGGAAGCCCTGGGCCCGCGGGGAGGCGTTCTCCTTGAGCCACTCCGGCGCGATCTCGCAGACCGCGACCTTGACCCCCGTGCCGACCAGGGCCAGCGGCAGGGTGTGCACGACCGTCGAGGGAAAACTGACCACCGTACGGCCGATCGGGCCGCGCCGGGCGATCAGCTCCAGCGGCAGATCGGGCCGGACGATCTCCAGACCGGTCTCCACCGCGATCCGGTGCAGCTTCTCGGTGGCCTCGCGGCGGTGCGCGAAGTAGCGGGTCGCGCCGTGGGTGCGGGCCAGCTCGGCGACGGCGAGCGCGTACTGGTCGGGGTCGACCACGCCCGTCTCGACGAGCGAGGTCCCGACCAGGTCGGCGCCCTTGGTGATGCGGGGCGGGCCGAAGCGGGACCGCGTCCAGGCGAAGGTGTTCTGGGTGACGGTCGTGCCGGGCGGCGCCTCGACCGGCAGCGAGGTGAAGATCTCGACCGTACGGCGCCGGTTGGGGGCGAGCTTGCGGCGGGCGGCGGCGGTGACCGGGGCGAGCACCAGCTCGCGCGGCCCGCGGCTGCTGCCGCGCCGGTGCCAGCGCACGAGGCGTTCGCCACGGGCCAGTTGGGCGGCGTACTCCATGGTGGCGGTGCCGTCGTCGACGACGGTGAGGTGCTTGGGCGCGAAGAGGGTCAGCAGGAGCTGGACGTAACGGGAGAACGGGTCGCCGACGATCACCCGCTCCGCGGAGCGCAGCAGCGGGGCGAGCTCCCGCAGGGTCTGCGCGAGCGAGCCGCGTCCGCCGCGGGCGTCCTGCCAGCGGACGGTGAACCCGTCGTCGCGGGCCAGCTGCGCCATCCGGCGCAACTGGCCGCGCGACATCGGGTCGGTCGGCGAGAGCACGACGAGCGTGAGCCCGGTCCGAGCGGGCACGACGGTCACGGGGACCGCGCTGTCGTCGTCGTCCGTGTCGTCACCGGCCGATACGGGCGAGGCGGGGGCGGAGGCCGCCGCGTGGGCGGTGGCCGCCGCGTGGGCGGTGGCCGCCGCGTGGGCGGTGGCCTCCGTCCCGCTCCCCGTGCTGGCGGCGGCGCCCGAAGGTGCGGCGCCGTCTTCGGGGTGTGCGCCCCCGTCCCGCCCTGCGGGACGATTGCCCACACCCGTGCTGACGTGTATCGCGGCCCCGGCGCCCGCGGACTGGGCGTGAGCCCATTCCAGGACGTTCAGGAGCTGGACGGGGCTCTCGACGAACGCCAGCTGGGTGGTCATACGGCGACAGACCCCTGAACCCGGCGGAGCTTCTTCATCGGGCCGAGCTCCGACTCGTAGACCTTCTTGACGCCGTCACCGAGCGCGGTCTCGATCGTGCGGATGTCGCGGACCAGGCGCTGCAGGCCCTGCGGCTCGACGGACGCGGCCTGGTCGGAGCCCCACATGGCGCGGTCGAGGGTGATGTGACGCTCGACGAAGGTGGCGCCGAGGGCGACGGCGGCCAGCGTGGTCTGCAGGCCGGTCTCGTGGCCGGAGTAGCCGATCGGGACGTTCGGGTACTCCTCCTTCAGCGTGTCGATCACGCGCAGGTTGAGCTCCTCGGCCTTGGCCGGGTACGTCGACGTGGCGTGGCAGAGCAGGATGTTGTCCGAGCCGAGGACCTCGACCGCGTGGCGGATCTGCTTCGGGGTGGACATGCCCGTGGAGAGGATGACCGTGCGGCCGGTCTCACGCAGCGAGCGCAGCAGCTCGTCGTCGGTGAGCGAGGCGGAGGCGACCTTGTGGGCCGGGACGTCGAACTTCTCCAGGAAGGTGACGGCCTCGGTGTCCCACGGGGAGGCGAACCAGTCGATGCCGCGCTTCTTGCAGTGCTCGTCGATGGCGCGGTACTCGTCCTCGCCGAACTCCACGCGGTGGCGGTAGTCGATGTAGGTCATCCGGCCCCAGGGGGTGTCGCGCTCGATGTCCCACTGGTCGCGCGGGGTGCAGATTTCCGGGGTGCGCTTCTGGAACTTCACCGCGTCACAGCCGGCCTCGGCGGCCACGTCGATGAGCGCGATCGCGTTGTCGAGCTCGCCGTTGTGGTTGATGCCGATCTCACCGGTGACGTAGACGGGCTGGCCGGGGCCCGCGGTCTTGCTGCCGAAAGTGCGGAGGCGGTTGCTCATGGTTCTGGTGTTCCTTAGGAGTTGGGGGAGTTGAGCTCGGGCCCGAGGAGCCAGGCCGCGATCTCGCGGACGGCCCCGGAGCCACCGGGGGTGAGGGTCACCGCACGGGCGGCGGCCCGTACGGAGTCGTGCGCGCTCGCCACCGCGACGGGCCAGCCGACGAGGTGGAAGCACGGGAGGTCGTTGACGTCGTTGCCGGCGTAGAGGACGCGCTGCGGGTCGATGCCCTGTTCCTCGCACCACTGCTTGAGCGCGAGGTCCTTGCGGTCGATGCCGTGCAGGACGGGGATCTGGAGCTTGCGGCCGCGGGCGGCGACGACGGCGTTCTGCTCGGTCGAGAGGATCAGGACCGGCATGCCGGCGCGGCGCAGGGCCGAGATGCCGAGGCCGTCGCCGCGGTGCGCGGAGACGAACTCGTGGCCCTCGGAGTCGAGGTGGACGCGGTCGTCCGTCTGCGTGCCGTCGAAGTCGAGCACCACGGCGTCGATGTCGCCGAAGCCGGGGACGATCGGGGTGTCGAGCAGCGGCGCGAGGGCGCGGGCGCGGGCCAGGTCGTGCGGGTCGTCGATCTCCTGGACCCGGGCGGGGTCGGTGACGACCAGCGCGGTGTGGCCGAAGAAGCGGTGGCTGTGGGTACGGAAGCCCTCGGCGGCCATCGCGTAGACGGCGCCGGTCTCCAGGTACTCGGGCTCCCGGTCCTGGCGGCGGGGGCGGAAGGCCTTGTCGTGGTTGACGCCGGTGGCGCCTTCGGGGGTCTCCCGCCACAGGAAGCCGTGGGTCGGGGCGGCCGTGAAGGCCGTGTCGGCGCCGCCGGTGAGGATCTTCTCGACGGTGCCGTTGACCTCCTCCGCCGTGATGAAGGGGCTGGTGCACTGGACGAGGAGGACCACGTCCACACGGCGCCCGTTCGTCGCCTCGAAGGCGTCCATCGCGTGCAGGACGGCCGACTCGCTCGTCGCGGTGTCGCCCGCGATCGCCGCCGGGCGGTGGATCGCCTCCGCGCCGGCCGCGCGGGCCGCCGAGGCGATGGCCGCGTCGTCCGTGGAGACGACGACGTCGGTGACCAGGCGGGCGCCGAGGCAGGCGCGGACCGCGCGGGAGACCAGCGGCACGCCCGCCACCGGGGCGAGGTTCTTGGCGGGGACGCCCTTGGAACCGCCCCGCGCCGGGATGACGGCAAGCACGGTCGTGGTCATCAGAGTTCTCCAAGCCGGCGGATGACGGGCGCCACGCGCTGGACGCCGTGGCGGTACGC
This sequence comes from Streptomyces sp. P9(2023), assembly GCF_032436795.1. Lineage (NCBI taxonomy): Bacteria > Bacillati > Actinomycetota > Actinomycetes > Kitasatosporales > Streptomycetaceae > Streptomyces > Streptomyces sp. P9(2023). The sequence continues at coordinate 255,657 of NZ_JAUPWM010000005.1, read as the reverse complement.
GCCCCGCGCCGCCTCCCGGACGATCCGGCGCAGCCCGCTGTCGCGGGTCTCCGGACCGGTCACGTCCAGGCGGTGGCGGGCGAGGATCCCGGGCAGGTACCCGGGGGCCGACTCCGCTGTGTAGTAGGGGTTGATCGGGGGCAGCGCCGGGCCGGCGAGCAGCTCGGCGACCCGCTCGCGAGCCGCGTCGAAGGCCTTCTCGTAGCCGCCGTCGGAGGCGACGCCCTGCCGGGACAGCCACTCCTCGTCCGCCTCCGGGCGCACGTCGGCGTCGAGCCGGTCGAAGGAGGTCAGCAGCCCCGAACCGATGAAGTGGTGGTTGCCGAGGACCTCGCGGACGCCCATGTCGGTGAGGATCGCCGTGGGGATCCGCCGGTGGAGCGCTTCGAGGGCGGCCGTCGAGGAGACCGTGACCAGCAGGTCGGTGCGGTCCAGGACCTCGCCCATGTGCCCGTAGACCAGGCGGAAGTTGGGCGGGGTGTCCAGGTCGCGCACCAGCTTCTGGTACGGCAGTTCCTCCAGGTGCGTGGTGTGCTCGCCCGGCCTGGAGCGGAGCTTCAGCAGCACCTCGCGCTCGGGGTGCGTCCGGGCGTGCTCGACGAGCCTGCGGAGCAGGTACGCGCGGTCGGCCCGGGTGACCGGCACGGACGGCTGGGCGGCGAAGACGAGGGTGTCCCGGCCGGCCTCGGGTGCGTAGGGCGCGCCGCCGAGGAACGGCAGCGCGGCCTCGACCACCGAGGAGGCGTCGGCGCCCACTCCTTCGTACACGGCGCGGAAACGCTCCGCGTCGTGACGGGAGTTGGCGAGGACGACGTCGGCGCCGTGGCGCAGCAGGAGACCGTCGGCGAGCTTCTCGTAGACGACTCCGACATAGCCGGTGGCGATGACCGGTCGGCGTTCCAGGCCCAGGTCGGCGATCCCCTGGAGGACCGCGCGGACCGTGCCGCCGACGAGAGCGAGCACGACGAGGTCGTACTCTCCGTCCCGTACCTCACGAAGGAACTCCGCGCCCGTCACCTCGCGCGGGGGTGTGTCGGACACCCCGGTCTCGGCGAGCTGGCGCGCGGTGGGAGTGGCCCGACCTCGCAGAACGAATCCGGTGGGCTCGGAAGCCGCTATACGGCGCGCGGTGAGCGCGCCCCATTTCCACCGGGTGTCGGAGTCGGCGAGTACGGCGACGCGTACTCGTTCATGGGTACTTGCTGGCACGTCGAGGACGCTAATTAGGCACGGGGTTCGCTGGCCCAACTGAGACACAACAAACGGTGAACAGAGCCTCTCCGCACGCTGAAAACGGTCAGTATCGGGGGCGGTTAAGGCGCCCGCCGCTTCGTGTTCACCGAACATCCCTCTGCCGGTCAGAACGAAGGCCGGACCGGCGCCTAGCGTCGGCCGGGTGGTCAAGCTCTCCGTCGTCGTGCCGTTCTTCAACGTGCAGACATATGCCCCCGACACCCTGACAAGCCTGCGCGCGAATGCCCGCGAGGACTTCGAATTCCTGCTCGTCGACGACTGCTCGACGGACGGGACGCCGGAGATCCTCGAACGGGCCGCGCGCGAGATCCCGGGGGCCGTCCTGCTCCGACACGAGCAGAACGAGGGGCTGGCGACCGCGCGGAACACCGGCCTCGACGCCGCCCGGGGCGAGTACCTCACCTTCCTCGACGGTGACGACTGGCTCTCGCCCGGCCACCTAGAGCGGCTCGTCGCCGCGATGGAGGAGCTGGACGTCGACTTCCTCCGTACCGACCACGTGGTGAACACGGGCCGGGCCCGGTCGGTGAAGCGGGCCCCCATCGGGCGCCGGAACGAGGTGCTGCGGCCGCGGGACGCGATCCTGCCGGCCCACCGGACGACCTCGGTCGACTATCCGTACGCCTGGGCGGGCATGTACCACCGACGACTCCTCGACCGCGGGCTGCTGCACTTCACGCCGGGTCTGCGGACGGCGGAGGACCGGCCGTGGATCTGGAAACTGCACCGGGAGGCGGAGTCGTTCGCCGCGGTGAGCACGCTCGGGATCTTCTACCGGCGCGGGGTCTCGACCTCGCTCACGCAGATCGGCGACATTCGCCAACTCGATTTCATCCGGGCCTTCGATCAGGTGATCGACGAAACGGCGAACGACGTGGACGCGGACCGGCTTCTTCCGAAAGCCGTCCGTACGTATTGCGCACTCATTTCGCACCACGTCTCCTCCATAGAACGATTCGAACCGGCGGTGGCGAAGAAATTGCGCTCGATGAGTGCGGCGGCGCTGCGGCGCATGCCGCAGGACGTGCTCGACGAGGCCCTGTCCTCGATGGACGAGCAGCGGGCCGGCGTGCTGCGCAAGCTGCGCCGGCGCCGCGCGGGCTCCCTCGCCCAGACCCAGGGCTCGGGGGCCGCCGCGTGAGGACCACCCAGATCTTCTACGCCTCCACCCTGTACGGCGCGACGACGCTGGCCGCCGCCCTGGACAGCGGCTGCTTCGGCCCGGCCGACCGGCGGCTGCTGCTCGTCGGCAACAACGCGGCGGTACCGGAGACCACGCCCTCCCTCGACCAGATGCCCGGCTTCGAGAAGCTGCGTGGCAGGTTCGACGCCGTGCTGTCCTGGAACGACGCGATCGAGCCGCTCCACCCGGCCGGCTGGTCGCCGCGCGGCGACGACATCCCGCTGCTCGAACGTCATCTGCGGCGGCTGTGGGAGCTCGGCGACGACCGGCTCGAGATCGCCCTGGAGTCGATCCAGGTGGCACCGGCGCTGACGATCGCCCGGCTGTTCCCCGAGGCGGCGATCGACGTGTACGCCGACGGCCTGATGAGCTACGGCCCCACCCGTAACAAGATCGACCCGCTGGTCGGCGAGCGGGTCCGGCGGCTGCTCCACCTCGACCTGGTGCCGGGGCTCGCGCCGCTGCTGCTCGGCGAGTTCGGGCCGACGGCCGAGGTGGTGCCTACGGAGGCCTTCACCAAGGTGGTCGCCGAGCTGGCGGACACCGCGGGTCCGGCCGCGGAGGAGGACGGTCCGGCGCTGCTGCTCGGCCAGTACCTGGCGGCGCTCTCGCTGCTCACGCCGGCCGAGGAGGAGGAGCTGCACGTACGGATGGTGCGCGGGGCGATCGCCCGCGGGCACCGGCGGCTCGTCTTCAAGCCGCACCCCACGGCGCCGGACGCCTGGACCCGGCGGCTCGCCCAGGAGGCGGCGGCGCTCGGTGCCGAACTGACCGTCCTCGACCGGCCGGTGCTCGCCGAGGTGGTGTACCGGGAGCAGCGCCCCGCGCTCGTGGTCGGCTGCTTCTCGACGGCGCTGATGACGGCGCAGGCCTTCTACGGGATCCCGGTGGCCCGGGTCGGCACCCGGATGCTCCTGGAGCGGCTGACCCCGTTCCAGAACAGCAACCGCATCCCGGCGACCCTGGTCGACGTGCTCGTCCCCGACCTGGAGGACGGCTCGGCGGCCGCCCCGGCCTGGGACGCGGAGGGCCTCGCGGGCCTGGTCGCGGCGGTCGGCTACGCGATGCAGCCCAAGATCCGGCCGGATCTGCGGGGCGCGGCGGTCCGTCACCTGGCGGGCCCGCTCGCGGAGCGGACGCGGCACTGCTTCAAGCGCCGCCGCCTCACCGTCCTGGGCCTCCCGGGCGGCCTCCCGGTCCCCCGCCACCCCCGGGTCCGCCGCCTGGCGCGCCGCGCGCTGAAGCTGAAGCGCGCGCTCGCGAAGTGAGCTGAGCACGCACGACGGACGACACCGACGCCCCGGGGCCTGAGCCCCGGGGCGTCGGTGCGTCCGGTGTCAGGGTCAGGCGGCGCTGCTGAGGGAGAGCTTCGCGGCGAAGCCCAGGAAGAGCGCGCCCGCGGCGGAGGTCGCGCCCGCCGAGAGGCGCCTGCGGCGGCGGAACGTGGCGGCGAGCCGCGTCCCGCCGAATATCAGCATCGTGAGGTAGAGGAAGCTGCCGATCTCCAGGAGCGTGCCGAGCACCAGGAAGGACAGCGCCGGGTAGGCGTACGTGGGGTCCACGAACTGCACGAAGAACGAGATGAGGAAGAGGATCGCCTTGGGGTTGAAGAGGCTGATGATCAGCGCCCGGCGGTACGGGTTCTCCCCGGCCTCGGCCGGCGTCGCCTCGCTCGCCTCGTCGTGCGCGTCGTTCCGGTCGCGCCACATCGCCCAGGCCGCCCGCATCATCCCGTACGCCATCCACGCCAGATAGCCCGCGCCCGCGTACTTCACGATCATGAAGAGCAGCGGCGTGGTCTGGAGCAGCGAGGCGGCGCCGAGCGCGGCCAGCGTCATCAGGACCGCGTCGCCGGTGAAGACGCCGGCGGCGGCCTTGTACCCGGTCCGCGTGCCCTTGCGGGCGGCGACGGACAACACGTACAGCGAGTTCGGCCCCGGGAGCAGGATGATGAGGACGAGGCCCACGAGATAGGTCGGAAGATCGGTGACACCCAGCATGGTCCGGAGTCTCGCACGTGGGTACGACAGTCCGCGCTCCTGTTTCGTATCGCGGAAGATCGGGAGAGGCCTGGACGGGGTCAGAACGCGTCGGTCGGGACGTACGTGCCCCAGACCTCGCGCAGCGCGCCGCAGACCTCGCCCACCGTGGCCCGCGCCTTGAGGGCGTCCTTCATCGGGTGGAGGACGTTCGCCGTGCCCTCCGCCGCCCGCTTCAGCGCCGCGAGCGCCGCGGCCACCGCCGCCCCGTCGCGCTCGGCCCGCAGCCGCGCGAGCCGCTCCGCCTGCTGGGCCTCGATCGCCGGGTCGACGCGCAGCGGCTCGTACGGCTCCTCCACGTCGACGGTGAAGCGGTTGACGCCGACGACGACCCGCTCCCCGCTGTCGGTCTGCTGCGCGATCCGGTACGCGGAGCGCTCGATCTCGCCCTTCTGGAAGCCGCGTTCGATCGCGCCGACCGCGCCGCCGAGCTCCTCGACCTTCCGCATCAGCTCCACGGCGGCGGCCTCCACCCCGTCCGTCATCCGCTCCACCGCGTACGAACCCGCGAACGGGTCCACGGTCGCCGTCACATCCGTCTCGTACGCGAGGACCTGCTGCGTCCGCAGTGCGAGCCGCGCCGACTTGTCCGTCGGGAGCGCGATCGCCTCGTCGAAGGAGTTGGTGTGCAGCGACTGCGTACCGCCCAGGACGGCGGCCAGGCCCTGGACGGCCACCCGCACCAGGTTCACCTCCGGCTGCTGCGCCGTCAGCTGCACCCCGGCGGTCTGGGTGTGGAAGCGGAGCATCTGCGACTTGGGGTTCCGCGCGCCGAACTCGTCCCGCATCACCCGCGCCCAGATCCGCCGGGCCGCCCGGAACTTGGCGACCTCCTCCAGGATCGTCGTACGGGACACGAAGAAGAAGGAGAGCCGGGGAGCGAACTCGTCCACGTCCATCCCCGCCGCCACCGCCGTACGGACGTACTCGATGCCGTCGGCGAGGGTGAACGCGATCTCCTGCGCGGGCGTGGCCCCGGCCTCGGCCATGTGGTAGCCGGAGATCGAGATCGTGTTCCACTTCGGGATCTCGGCCCCGCAGTACTTGAAGATGTCGGCGATCAGCCGCAGCGAGGGCTTGGGCGGGAAGATGTACGTGCCCCGCGCGATGTACTCCTTGAGCACGTCGTTCTGGACGGTGCCGGTCAGCTTCTCCGCCGGGACGCCCTGCTCCTCGCCCACCAGTTGGTAGAGGAGCAGGAGGAGCGCGGCGGGCGCGTTGATGGTCATCGACGTGGAGACCCTGTCCAGCGGGATCCCGTCGAACAGCACGCGCATGTCGTCGATCGAGTCGATGGCGACGCCGACCTTGCCGACCTCGCCGTGCGCGAGCGGCGCGTCGGAGTCGTGCCCCATCTGGGTCGGCAGGTCGAAGGCGACGGACAGGCCCGTCGTGCCGTGCGCGATCAGCTGCCGGTAGCGGGCGTTGGACTCGACGGCGGTGCCGAAGCCCGCGTACTGCCGCATCGTCCAGGGCCGGCCCGTGTACATCGTCGGGTACACCCCGCGCGTGAAGGGGTACGAGCCCGGCTCGCCCAGCTTCTCCGCGGCATCCCACCCGGCCAGGGCGTCCGGTCCGTAGACCGGCTCGATGGGAAGTCCCGACTCCGACTCGCGCGCCATCGCTCTGTCTCCCAGGTCGATCTCAGCTATGTCACAGCATGGTCCGCGCTTCCGCGGTGTGCGCAACCAAGGGCGCGCGGGAAGCATCCAATAGGTACACACGCTGATTCCCGGGGGGGCACAGATGCGCCGTTCTTCCGTCATACGCGGAGACCCGGACGCTGGCCTGGATGATCGACGGCAAGGTCGTCTCGTCGATGGACGTGCGCTTCGGTTCGGAGAACACCCCGACCCGCGAGGGCATCTTCCAGGTCGACCGGAAGGTCCGTAACGACTGGTCGAAGCTGTACCACACGCCGATGCCGTACTCGATGTACTTCAGCCGGGGCCAGGCGGTGCACTACTCGGCGGACTTCGCGGCCCGGGGCTACAACGGGGCCTCGCACGGCTGCGTCAACGTCCGGGACAAGGGGAAGATCGCGGCGCTCTTCGACAAGGTGAAGGTCGGCGACAAGGTCGTCGTGCACTGGTAGTCGTGCGCGGCTGTCGTTGAAAGGGGCGCGGGTGGGACCGGGGGAACGTGTCCCACCCGCGCCGGGTGCGCGGAGCCGAAGGTACGGGGGGAACCCCGGCTCACGCGCGGCCGATGACCAGTCGGCTCACTAGGTACTGCGCCGACGGGCCGAAAAGTGTCACACCGTGTTCATCGAGGCGACCGCGACCAGGTCCCGGGCGCGGTCGGGGGCGAGGTCCGGAGCGCGCAGAGCGCTTGTGCGGCGGGCGTCGTCCCGCCAGTCGCCCCACTGGCCGCTCTCGCCGTCGCCGCGGCCCTCGGAGCCCGTTCGATCACCCTCGCCCGAGGAGTCCTCGTCACCCTCACCGCCGGCGTTGCCGCCCGAACTGGTGGGCTTGCCGCCCAGGAGGCGGTCGCAGAAGCGGCGTACGGTCTCGCCGTCACGGGCCGACTTCGCGAGTCTGTCCTTGGCGGTGTCGTCGATGCGTCCGGCGCGGAAGTCCTTGCACGCCTTGACGAGCCTGTCGCGGGACGGGTCGCCGCCCTGGTCCGCCGGTCCGCCGCTGGTCCCCGGTTCCGGGGTGACGTCACCCTTGCCGCCCGGGCCTTCCGACGCGCCCGTACCGCCCGGACCGGCTATGGCCGGGGGCGTGGACGACGTCTCGGGAGAGGCTGAGCCGCTGTCACCGGCCGGCGGCGCCGAGGGCGTACCCGTGTCGGCGTGCGGGCCCGGGGACGGTGAGGAGTCCGGGCTGTTCGAGGCGATCGGGCCGGGGGTGTCCGCGGCCGAGACGGAACCGGCCGGAGTCGGGCCGTCCGTGGTGAAGGGCAGCATGCCGGTGCCGGAGGCGACGGCGACTCCGCCGACCGCCACGGCGGCGACCGCCGCGGCGAGGCCGTACCGCAACGAGCGGCCCCAGCTCCGGGCGCCGTGCGCCCGGGTGATCCGTACCGCGTCGAGTTCGGCCACGGCGTGGGAGGTGTGCGCGGCGGGGCGCACCGCCCGGCCGCGTTCGGCTGCGGCCTTACGGAAGGCGGCCAGGGCGGCCGCCTCGCCGGGGAGTTCGGCGTCCGCCGCCCGAAGGACGGGGTGCGGGCGGGCCGCGGCGAGGGCCTGGGCAAGGCGTTCGGCCTCGGCACGGGAGTGATCGTCGACGGCGTCGACGGGCTCACCGCGCAGCAACCGCTCCGCGGCGTCCTGGTCGAGCCACTGGTACCGCTCGTCGGCCATCACATGTCCTTCTGCGTACGCGCGCGCGATTGCGTCACACCACCGGGGGCCGGAGCCCCCGGTCTGCGACCGCGCTGCGGCGGTACGCCCCCGAGGGGCGGCGCGCCGCCGTCGCCCTCGACGCCGAGGAGTTCGGCGAGCCGCTTGAGGCCTCGATGGGCCGCCGTCCGTACCGCGCCGGGGCGCTTCCCCAGGGTGTCGGCGGCGCTCTTGGCGTCCAGGCCGACCACGACGCGCAGGACGACGGCCTCGGCCTGGTCCTGCGGGAGTTGGGCGATGAGATGCATGGTGTCGCCGGTGGCCAGTGCTTCCAGTGCCTCGTCCGCGGTGTCGCACGCGGCGGGCTTGTCGGTGAGTTCGGTCTCGTCGCCGCTGCTGGCGGGGCGCCTGCCCCGCATCCGGATGTGGTCGAGCGCGCGGTTGCGGGCGATCCGGGCGGCCCAGCCGCGGAACCGGTCGGCGTCGCCGCTGAAGCGGTCGAGGTCACGGGCTATCTGGAGCCAGGACTCCGAGGCGACGTCCTCGGCGTCGGCGTCACCGACGAGCGAACGCAGATAGCCGAGGAGCCGGGGATGCACGGTGCGGTACACAGTACGGAAGGCGTCCTCGTCCCCGTTCTGCGCAGCGAGCACCGCGGTTGTCAGCTCCGCGTCCTCCCCCAGCACTCCCCACCCTGTTCGTCATCACGGCTGTTGCTCATCACGGCTGGTCACACCGCCGCACCGGCTGGCACGCAGGAGACGCTACGTCCTTCTCCGCCGCCCCGTCCACGTTCGTCCGCTCTTTGTGCAACCTGCAACCAACTTGGGACATGAGCGGTGGTGTGACAGAAAACGCTTGTATGGCGCTGAACGGAGTACGGGGCCGTGCTGCGGCTCCGTAGACGACGACCGGGGCCTCTCCTGTGGGGGGTGGCGGCCCCGGTCGTCTTCCTTTCCCGGCCCGTTTCAGGTGCCCACTTCTTCTCTCCCTCTTCGCGAACCGCGCCCGACGCCCTCGGCCGCGGCTTTCCCGCGCCCTGCCACACCCTCGAACTGTCAACCGATGGTTGACAGCCATGGACTGTCAACCTAGGGTTGCACTCATGACGAAACCAGTCGGCATGACCATCCCCGTCCGGCTCGACGACCTCATCGAAGTGATCAAGCAGAGCAACCCCGACGCGCTCGACCAGCTGTCGAACGCGGTGATCGCGGCAGACCACCTCGGCGACGTGGCCGACCATCTGATCGGGCACTTCGTCGACCAGGCCCGGCGCTCCGGTGCCTCCTGGACCGACATCGGCAAGAGCATGGGCGTCACCCGCCAGGCGGCCCAGAAGCGCTTCGTCCCCAAGGACCCGGACGCGGAGAAGATGGACCCGAACGCGGGGTTCAGCCGCTTCACGCCCCGGGCCAGGAACGTCGTCGTGGCCTCCCAGAACGAGGCCTCGGCCGCCCGGAACTCCGAGATCGGCACCGGCCACGTGGCCCTCGGCCTGCTCGCCGAGCCCCAGGGGCTCGCGGTGCACTGGATCACCTCCCAGGGCGTGACGGCCGAGGCGCTGCGCGAGGCGATCACCCCGACGCTGCCGCCGGCGGCCGAAGAGGTGCCCGAGCTCATCCCGTACGACGCGGCGGCGAAGAAGGTGCTCGAACTGACCTTCCGCGAGGCGCTCCGCCTCGGCCACAACTACGTCGGCACGGAGCACATCCTGCTGGCGCTCCTGGAGTTCGAGGACGGCGACGGGGTCCTGACGGGCCTCGGCCTCGACAAGGCGCGGGCGGAGTCGGACATCGCGGCGACGCTCGAACAGCTCGTGGTGAAGCCGACGGAGTGACGGCAGGCGTCCGGCCGGGCGGTCCGGGCGCTCCTGCCCCCTCGTACCCCTCAGGCCGTACGGGCCCGGCGGGAGACGACGGCGCGGAGCACCCGGCCGCCCTCCGTGGAGAGTTCACGGGCCCGGCGCAGACCGGTCGGCCCGTGGGCGACCGACTCCAGGACCGCCTGCTGCCGGCGCAGCTCGCCCGCGAGCAGCGGACCGGCCCCGGCCGGGTCCCCGGCGCGGCACCGCTCGATCAGCTCGTCGGTGACCTCGGCGGCCTCGTACCGGCCGTGCAGGGCGAGCGCGCTGACGGAACATCCGGCGGCCCACATCCGGAGCGGCGCGTCGGCCCACTCGGCGGGCGCGACGCCGAGCATCTCGCGTACGAGCCCGGCGGCGTCCCCGGCGGCACCGGCACCGTCCAGCTCGACGCGGGCCTTGGCGATCGCCTCGCCCCAGGCCTCGCCGTCGCCCCGGGCGACCGCCGCCCAGACGGGCCGCAGCACATCGCCGCCCTCGGGGGCGAGCAACGGCAGACAGCGGTCCAGACAGGCGAGCCCGGCGGCGGCGAGACTCCGCTCGTCGGCCCGGTCGATCAGATCCAGCAGGCTCATCGAGGCCTCCCGTCGCGGTCGCGGCACTGCCTCTTACTGCGCCGCCTGGCGAGATTTCGTCACTACGCGGCCGGAATCATGCCAGTGGCCTTGCGGTGCTGCATAGAGGTCAGACGGCGGACGAAGAGGATGGCGAGGACGGCGGCGGCGATGTCGAGCACGTAGCCGAGGAGCGACACCTGCGCGGCGGTGACGTACGCGTCGACGTTGTCGGCCCGCTTGTACAGCTGCGCCGCGACCCTGTCCACGACCACGTCGAGGACCCAGAGCGTCCACCAGCTGTTGAGGAGCGTCAGCTCCCGCTTCCCGTCGGCGGCGTACGGCTCCCAGCGGCTGGCTCGCCAGATGTCGGCGGCGATCCCGCGCGGGATCCACAAGTTGGCGATGGGGATGAACCAGCCACCGATGGCCCAGCCGGGGCCTCGGCTCTGCAGGTCGCCGGCCCATACTGCGGCGTTGGCCCGCAACCGGTGGAACCAGATGATGAAGACGATCGCGGTCGCCACGTAGAGCGTGAAGGCCACGCTGTAGACCACGTTGAGATCGAGCGCCCCGAACACGGCCGGGTCGTAGGTGACAGCGACGTCGTCGGAGACCAGTGCGCGGACTTCGAACAGGGCCTGCAGGACATCGAGGGCGATATTGCCGCCGAGCAGGCACACTACGGCGTACGACAAACCGTTCGGATTGCGGAGCATGAGCATCGTGGTGCGATCCCCCCAGGGATGAACGGCGCCCCTCCCCGAGGCACCGGCGCGGGCGAGCGGCCGCGGCGGAGCGACCGTACGCGAACGGAACCCCGCCGTCCATGGGGAAACAGCTGGTCAGCCGCGCACGTTCACGGCGAGCGCCCTGAACTGGTCCCAGCTCATCGTCGGCGTCCGCGCGTCCCACAGCTTCTGGGACGTCGCCGTCAGCGGCATCCGGATGCCGTCGGCGACCTGCGTCGCCGTCTGCGCCTGGGAGAGGTCGCACCAGACCGCGAACCGGCCGCCCAGGATCTGGGGGTCGTACCGCGCCGGGACCGGGGTCGTGCCGCGCAGCACCCGCGGGGTCCACTGCTCGTAGATGCGGCGGCCGGTGGGGTACGTGAACTCGTTCGGCTCACCGAGGACGTAGTAGAGGAACTCGTCGTTGAGGTTCACGACCTTGCGGCCCTCTTGGAGGTACTCGATCGGCGGCCGGGCCCCGATCTCCTTGCCGGTCCAGTAATCGACCTCGATGCGCTGGTCGGCGCTGACGACTCCGCCCGAGAAGAAGCCGTCGTTCCAGGCCTTCGCCACCTTGCCCGTGCCGCGCACCACGGCCGCCCGGTCGTTCAGCCAGCCCTCGGCCAGGTCCTGGACGCCGGCCTGCGGGCCGTACTTCTCGCGCGCCGCCGTGGCCAGCTGCGGGTAGGAGGCCGCGGGGGAGCTGACGGTCAGCGCCTGGTACTCGTCGGCGCCGACGTGGAACCAGCCGCCGGGGAACAGCCCGGCGTACTCGCGCAGCAGCTCGTCGATGAGCTCCGCCGAGGCGGGCTTGGAGATGTCGATGGCGGCCTGCCGCGGAACCCCGTTGACGTTCCGCAGCTGGAGGTCCGGGTGGGCGCGCAGGACGGCGCCGAGGTGTCCGGGCGAGTCGATCTCGGGCACGACGGTGATGTGCAGGGTCTGCGCGAGGGCGAGGATCCGGCGCACCTCGGCCTTGGTGAGGTGCTGGGCCGAGACGATCTCGGGGTGGGTGTCCGACTCGATGCGGAAGCCCTGGTCGTCGGAGAAGTGCAGGCCGAACTGGTTGAGCTTGAGGTCGGCCATCTCGCGGAGCCGTGCCTCGATCCACCCGGCCGTGAAGAACTTGCGCGCGATGTCGACGTTCAGCCCGCGCTGCGGCTTCGCCGGCGCGTCGGTGACCGTTCCCTCGGGCATGGCACCGGAGCCGTTCACCGACTGCTTGAGGGTCCGGGTGCCGTAGAAGACGCCCGCCTGGTCGGGGCCGGTGATCCTGACCCGGTTCTCGCGGGTGGTGAGCGTGTACGACTCGGGGGCGCCCGTCCCGCCGAGCGCCAGCTCGACGTCGCCGGCCCGTGCGGCCACGGCGCCCCGGTAGGCGATCTTGAGCTCCCCCGCGAGCAGTCGGCCCTCGTCGGCGAGCCCCTCGCTGCCCGCCGCGACGACGACACCGGCCTCGGGCGCGGGTCGCCAGCCCGGTCCGCGGGCCGCCTCGTGGGCGCGGACGGCGGGGACCGTGAGCGGGGCGGTGGAGAGGGGGTACGTCCGGGTGGGCGTGGGGCTCGGCGGCGGGGGTGTGGTCGCCGGCGCGCTGGTGACGGGGGACGGCGTACCGGCGCCCGACGTCGGGCCCACCGGGCCGTCGGACGAGCCGTTCGAGCAGGCCGTCACGGTGACCAGCGCCACCGCGGCCGCGAGGGTGAGGCCCGCGTGGGACCTTCGGCTGAGGCCCGCGTGGGGCCCTCGTATGGCGTACCGCATCACTCGGCATCCTCCCTCAGGGGACGGGGTGGGGCCATTCGGAGCACCGGAGCCGGTACCGGAGCCGGGACCGGAGCCGCACCGTAGCCTGCGTCGACGCCGTCACCGGAACCGAACTCCGATCCCGAACGTCACTCACACGTTCCGAAACTCTCCCTTCCGGGTGAAATTCGCGCATCCGTCGGACAGTTCCCCCGCCCCGTCGATAACGTTGCGTCACACCCACCCCACCTTTCCCGGAGTCCACGCTGACCAGCGACACCCGCGCCCCTTCCCGGAACCGGAACCTGGGCTCCGCCACCACCCCCGCGACCCCGGCGATACCTGCCCAGCAGGGCGACCCCCTCGCGCGCTTCAACGCGCTCCCGGCCGCCGTCGCCCAGGAGCTGCTGCTCTCCTGCTGCCACAGTCACCGTTGGGCCGAACGGGTGACCGCGCACCGCCCGTACCCGACGCTCGACGCGCTGCTCGCCGCCGCCGACGAGGCCGGTTACGACCTGTCCGTCGCCGATCGCGACAAGGCGCTGGCCGCCGAGTCCTCGGCCGTGCCGCACCCCGACGCCCCGCCCGCCGCGCACACCGCGCTGCGGGCCGCCCACGCCGCGTACGAGAGCCGCTTCGGGCACGCGTTCGTGATCAGCCTCGACGGCGTACACCCCGGTGAGCGCCTCGACCAGGTGCTCGCGGGGATCCGGTCGCGGCTCGGCAACGAACCGGACGAGGAGCGGGTGGTCGCCGCCGACGAGCTGCGCCGGCTGGCCCGCGCCCGACTCGCCCACCGCGTCCGCGTGGCCGGTTCTCCCGCACATCCGTCCGGAATGCGGTGATTCAGGCCGTCATGACAGCCTGCCCATAGGCCGTCCGTAGTCCTTCTGTGCCTCTTTGATCACACCGATGGACCCCGCGCGAGCGAACCGACAACTCGTCGCTACGATGACCAGGGCCGGTGGACCGTACCCGGCCGGGTCAGACCGACAGAGAAGCCGGCCGACCCTGATCCCCGCTCCCGGAGGGTTTTTCCGTGCCGGCTGGAACGCTGTACCGCGGCCGGGAAGGAATGTGGAGCTGGGTGGCTCATCGAGTCACCGGCGTCCTCATCTTCTTCTTCCTGTTCGTACACGTGCTGGACACCGCTCTCGTCCGCGTCTCCCCCGAGGCCTACGACGAAGTGGTCGCCACGTACAAGACGCCGATCGTCGCACTCCTCGAGTACGGCCTCGTCGCCGCCATCCTCTTCCACGCGCTGAACGGCCTCCGGGTCATCGCCGTGGACTTCTGGTCCAAGGGCCCGCGCTACCAGAAGCAGATGCTCTGGACCGTCGTGGGTATCTGGGTCGTGCTGATGGCGGGTTCGATCTACCCCGTCCTCGGCCACGCCGCACGTGAACTGTTCGGGAGCTGACGCCAGACATGTCTGCTGACACCACTTCCGCGATCGGTCCCGTCGAGGGCGCCGCCCACTACGACGTGGAGAACCCGGCCCCGTACATCGAGGCCCCCCGCAAGCGCACCGGCAAGACGCCGCGGGCCACGCGAGGCAACTTCGAGATGGCCGCGTGGCTCTTCATGCGCCTCTCGGGCATCGTCCTCGTCGTCCTGGTCCTCGGCCACCTGCTGATCCAGCTCTTCCTCGACGGCGGCGTCTCCAAGATCGGCTTCGCCTTCGTGGCCGGCCGCTGGGCCTCGCCGTTCTGGCAGGTCTGGGACCTCCTGATGCTCTGGCTCGCCATGCTGCACGGCGCCAACGGCCTCCGCACGGTCATCAACGACTACGCGGAGCGGGCCAACACGCGCCTGTGGCTCAAGGGCCTGCTGTACACCGCCACGGTGTTCACCATCCTTCTGGGCACGCTGGTGATCTTCACCTTCGACCCGAACATCCGCTAGGCACGGGGCTGAGGTAATCCACGTCATGAAGATCCACAAGTACGACACCGTCATCGTGGGCGCCGGTGGCGCCGGCATGCGCGCCGCCATCGAGGCGACGAAGCGCAGCCGCACCGCCGTGCTCACGAAGCTCTACCCCACCCGCTCCCACACGGGCGCCGCGCAGGGCGGCATGGCCGCCGCGCTCGCCAACGTGGAGGAGGACAACTGGGAGTGGCACACCTTCGACACGGTCAAGGGCGGTGACTACCTGGTCGACCAGGACGCCGCCGAGATCCTGGCGAAGGAGGCCATCGACGCCGTCCTCGACCTGGAGAAGATGGGCCTGCCGTTCAACCGGACCCCGAACGGCACCATCGACCAGCGCCGCTTCGGCGGTCACTCGCGCAACCACGGCGAGGCGCCGGTCCGCCGGTCCTGCTACGCCGCGGACCGCACCGGCCACATGATCCTCCAGACGCTGTACCAGAACTGCGTCAAGGAGGGCGTGGAGTTCTTCAACGAGTTCTACGTCCTGGACCAGCTCATCGTCGAGGTCGACGGGGTCAAGAAGTCCGCCGGTGTGGTCGCGTACGAGCTGGCCACCGGCGAGATCCACATCTTCCAGGCCAAGGCCGTGATCTACGCGTCCGGCGGCACGGGCAAGTTCTTCAAGGTGACCTCCAACGCGCACACCCTGACCGGTGACGGCCAGGCGGCCTGCTACCGGCGCGGTCTGCCGCTGGAGGACATGGAGTTCTTCCAGTTCCACCCGACGGGCATCTGGCGCATGGGCATCCTGCTGACGGAGGGCGCCCGCGGTGAGGGCGGCATCCTCCGCAACAAGGACGGCGAGCGCTTCATGGAGAAGTACGCGCCGGTCATGAAGGACCTCGCGTCCCGTGACGTCGTCTCGCGCTCCATCTACACGGAGATCCGCGAGGGCCGCGGCTGCGGTCCCGAGGGCGACCACGTCTACCTGGACCTGACGCACCTTCCGCCGGAGCAGCTCGACGCCAAGCTCCCGGACATCACCGAGTTCGCCCGTACGTACCTCGGCATCGAGCCGTACACGGACCCGATCCCGATCCAGCCCACCGCGCACTACGCCATGGGCGGCATCCCGACCAACGTCCAGGGTGAGGTCCTCAGCGACAACACCACGGTCGTCCCGGGTCTGTACGCGGCCGGCGAGGTCGCCTGCGTGTCGGTGCACGGCGCCAACCGCCTCGGCACCAACTCGCTGCTCGACATCAACGTCTTCGGCAAGCGCTCCGGCATCGCCGCCGCCGAGTACTCCGCCAAGCACGACTACGTCGAGCTGCCGGAGAACCCGGAGTCCCTCGTCGTCGCGCAGATCGAGAAGCTGCGCAACTCCACGGGCAGCGAGCGGGTGGCCGACATCCGCCGTGAGCTCCAGGAGACGATGGACGCCAACGTGATGGTGTTCCGTACGGAGCAGACCATCAAGACGGCCGTCGAGAAGATCGCCGAACTGCGCGAGCGCTACGAGAACGTGTCCATCCAGGACAAGGGCAAGCGCTTCAACACGGACCTGCTGGAGGCCGTCGAGCTGGGCAACCTGCTCGAACTGGCCGAGGTCATGGCCGTCTCGGCCCTGGCGCGCAAGGAGTCCCGCGGCGGTCACTACCGCGAGGACTACCCGAACCGCGACGACGTCAACTTCATGCGCCACACGATGGCGTACCGCGAGGTCGGCGAGGACGGCTCCGAGACCGTGCGTCTCGACTACAAGCCGGTCGTCCAGACCCGCTACCAGCCGATGGAGCGTAAGTACTGATGGCTACCCCCGTACTGGACAAGGTCGAGGCGGAGTCCGCCGCCTCCCCGTACATCACGGTCACGATGCGGATCCGCCGCTTCAACCCCGAGGTGTCGGACGCGTCGGTCTGGGAGGACTTCCAGATCGAGATCGACCCGAAGGAGCGTGTGCTCGACGCCCTTCACAAGATCAAGTGGGACGTCGACGGCACGCTGACCTTCCGCCGCTCGTGCGCGCACGGCATCTGCGGTTCGGACGCGATGCGGATCAACGGCAAGAACAGGCTCGCCTGCAAGACGCTGATCAAGGACATCAACCCCGAGAAGCCGATCACGGTGGAGGCCATCAAGGGCCTCACGGTGATGAAGGACCTCGTGGTCGACATGGAGCCCTTCTTCCAGGCGTTCCGGGACGTCATGCCGTTCCTGGTCACCAAGGGCAACGAGCCGACGCGTGAGCGTCTGCAGTCGGCCGAGGACCGCGAGCGCTTCGACGACACCACCAAGTGCATCCTGTGCGCCGCGTGCACGTCGTCCTGCCCGGTCTTCTGGAACGACGGGCAGTACTTCGGCCCGGCCGCGATCGTCAACGCGCACCGTTTCATCTTCGACTCGCGTGACGAGGCGGGCGAGCAGCGCCTGGAGATCCTGAACGACAAGGACGGCGTGTGGCGTTGCCGTACGACGTTCAACTGCACGGATGCCTGCCCGCGTGGCATCGAGGTCACGAAGGCGATCCAGGAAGTGAAGCGCGCGCTGATCACGCGCCGCTTCTAGTTTTCTGACGGTTCTGGTCTTCTGACAGTTCCGGTCTTCTGACAGCTGGTCACAGTGGGGAAGCCCGCTTCTGTACGCTCTGCGTGCAGGAGCGGGCTTTTCGTTGTGGAGGACGGGGTAGAGATGAGTGAGCCGAACCCATACGCGGACGGTGAGTACCAGTGGGGGCCCGGGCAGCAGGGGGGAACCCCGGCGTACGGCTATCCGCAGGCGGGGACGCCCGGTTACGGGTATCCGCAGGCGGGCTCCCCGGGCGTGCCCGGGTACCAGCCGACCCTGCCCGGCGTGCCGGTGCCGCCGCAGCACCCGCCGGTGGCCCAGGGCGGCGGCGCGCCGCTGCTGGCGCTCGGGGACATCACGGTGGTCGGGGACCAGATCATCACGCCGGCCGGTGCGATGCCGCTCAAGGGCGCGGTGTGGAACCCGATGGACATGTCGCGGACCGAGGAGAAGATGCCCACGGTCGCGATCGTGCTCGCGGTCATCTTCTTCATCTTCTGCCTGCTGGGTCTGCTGTTCCTGCTGATGAAGGAGAAGACGACCACAGGCTTCATCCAGGTCACCGTGACGAGCGGCGGCCGCCACCACTCCACGATGATCCCGGCGACGGGTCCGGACACCATCCACCGGGTGATGGGCCAGCTGAACTACGCGCGCTCGCTGAGCATGTGAGCGCGGTTTAGGGGTTCACGGGGGTTGGGGTCCGGGTCGCGTCAGGGGCCGGCCAGGGGTGTCCCCGATGGTCCGGGCGGGCCTGCGGGCGGGAACCTTGATCCATGACGAACTCACGGATGAGCACGGCGCGTTGGACGGCGGCGCTGGCGACGGGTGCTGCACTGGCGAGCATGGTGGGCCTGGTGGCGGCGAGCGCGCCGGCGAGCGCCGCCACCGTTACCGTCACTACTGCCACGGCCACCACCGCCACCACTGGCTCGGCCACGACTGCCACGGCCCCGGCGCACGGCCGGATCGACGCCGCCGCCCTGCGGGCCGCACTCGGCGGGCTGCCCGACCCGTACGTACGCGGGGCGATGGTCACGGTCACCGGACGGGACGGCCGGTGGACGGGGACCGCCGGGGAGTGGACGGCTCCGGTGGACGGACAGTTCGCCGTCGGCAGCGTCACGAAGCTGTTCACCGCCGCCATCGCGCTCCAACTCGTCGGCGAGGGCCGGTTGTCCCTGGACGACACGGTCCAGGACCTCCTCCCGGGCCTGCTGCCGAGTTCCTACGCGCCGATCACCGTCGGGCAGCTGCTGAGCCACAGCAGTGGGCTGCAGAAGCCGGAGTGCGCCCGGCCGGGGACGCCGGTCGAGGTCGTGACCTCGGCGGTGTCGTGCGGGACGCCGAAGGCCCCCGGGGCGACCGTCCAGTACAACGGGATCAACTACTTCCTCGCCGGACTCGTCATCGAGGAGGTGACCGGCCGGTCGTACGGCGAGGAACTGCGCGACCGGGTCGTGCGGCCGCTCGGACTGCGCCACACCTCTCTTCCCGCCGACGACTGGGCGTGGGCCGAGGGCGGTCTGGTCTCCACCGCCGGCGATCTGCGGCGCTTCATGAACGTGCTGATGCGTGGCGGGCTGCACCGCCCGGCCGAGCGGACGTCGCTGTTCACCGTGCCGCCCATACCGGGCGCGAACTTCAGCTACGGCGGGCTGATGCGCACTCCCGCGCCGGGTGGCGGCCCGCTGGTCTGGGGCAAGACGGGGACCAACCGGGGGTACACGAGCGGGGTGTTCGCCACGCCCGGCGCGGACCGTGTCGTCGTCTACTCCACGCTCACGACAGGAAAGGACGCCACGCAGGAGACGGACCGGGTCCTGCGGATCGTGGGGGCGGCGTTCAAGGGGTACGGGGAGGTGGCCGGGGAGCGGGGGGCCGGGGGCGTGTAGCGGAGGCGGCCGAGAGGCTCAGCCGTGCCAGGGTGGGGTGGTCGTGCCCTCCTCGGCCAGCACCATGATCCGGCGGAGGAGGTCGTTGAGGAGAGTGCGCTCGTCCTCGTCGAGGACGCCGAGGAGCCGGTCCTCCTCGTGGCCGAGGACGTCCATCGCGCCGAGCCAGGTCTCCCGGCCGGTGGCGGTGAGTTCGACGACGACCCGGCGGCGGTCGGTGGTGGACTGTGTACGGCGGACGAAGCCGCGCCGCTCCAGGGCGTCGAGGCGGCCGGTGACCGAGGCGGGGGCGAGGTCGAGGTCCTGGGCCAGCTCGGAGGGGGCGGCGCTGCCGCCGCGGCCTGCGAGCTTGTGGAGCGTGTCGAACTCGTGGCGTTCGAGTTCGAAGTCGACGAGGGACTGTTCGCGTACCCGCCGTAGGTGGACGGAGAGCTTCTTCATCCGGGTGACGGCGCCCTCCACGACCGGGTCGAGGCCGGGCAGGACGGGCTGCCAACGCTCCACGTGCTCGTCGGTCCAGTCGCGCGGCGTGGGCTCGGTCGGCTCCATGGATCGATCGTACGTCGCCGACGGCGATTCTTCGGGGTCGAATATTTCGTTGACGAATCATTCGGTACCGAAATAATCTCGCCTCCATGCCCATCGCCCCCGTCGGCTCGGACGCGGCGACCCCGTATCCGAAGGCGCCCGCCCCGCACCCGCTGCGCACCCGGTCCTTCCGGCTCCTGTTCACCGGCCGCGCCCTCTCCCTCGTCGGTGACGCCCTCGTCCCCGCCGCGCTCGCCATCGCCGTCTGGGAGGCCACCGGATCGAGCTCCGCGCTCGCGCTCGTGCTGGCCTGCGCGATGGTGCCCAAGCTGCTCCTGCTGCCCGTCGGCGGAGTCGTCGGGGACCGGTTCGACGCCCGTACGGTCGCGCTGGTCACCGATCTCGTCCGGTGCGCGGCCCAAGCCCTCGTCGCCGTCGAGCTGTTGGGCGGGACGCCGTCCCTCGGGGTCATCGCCGGCGCCGAGTTCGCGGGCGGAGCGGCCGCCGCCTTCGCGATGCCCACCAGCGCGCCGCTGATCAGGGGGACGGTGGCCCCCGAGGCGCTCCAGCGCGCCAACGCGGCCATGGGCGTCGCGGTGAGCGCGAGCCGGCTCGCCGGGCCCGCCCTCGCCGGGGCGCTGGTCCTCACGGTGGGTGCGGGCTGGGCGTTCGCCCTGGACGCTGCGACGTTCGCGGCCAGTGCCGCGCTGCTCCTCGCCGTACGGGTGGAGCGGGTGCGGATCCCGAGCGCCTCGCTGCTCGCCGACCTCAAGGAGGGCTGGCGGGAGGTCAGGTCGCGTGACTGGTACTGGACGAGCCTCGTCGGCCACAGCGCCTGGAACGCCGCCGCGGCCGTCCTGATGACCCTCGGCCCGGGGATCGCGCTCACCCGACTGGGCGGCACGACCGTGTGGATGGTGTTCCTCCAGGTCGGCGCGGTGGGCTTCCTCGGCGGTGCGCTGCTCGCCGACCGGCTGCGCCCCAGCCGCCCGGTCCTGACGGCGAACCTGGGCCTCGCCACGTACGCCCTGCCCCTGGTCCTCCTGGCGGTCGCCGCGCCCGCGCCGGTGACCATCGCCGCGTACGGGGTCGCGCAGGCGGGCCTCGGCTTCCTGTCCCCCGTCTGGGAGACCGCCGTCCAACGGGCCGTCCCGGCCCATGCCCTGGCCCGCGTCACCTCCTACGACTGGCTCCTCTCGCTGGCCGCCATGCCGCTCGGCTACGCCCTCGCGCCCCTCGCGGCCTCCGCCTGGGGACCGGAGGTCCCGCTGATCGCCGCGGCGGTCCTGGTGGGCGGCTGCTGCCTGGGGACGGCGCTTGTGCCGGGGGTGCGGAGGTTCGGCTGACGACCTCATGACGACCCGGCTGTCAGTGCGAACCCGTACCGTCGTGGGCATGGTGGGGACGAAGCTGGAAGTCAGGCTGTACGAGGCGGGGGTGCGGCAGCGGACCCAGGGGGGTACGGCCGTCCGGGACCTGCTGCACGGGCTCGCGCCCGACGAGCTGCGCCGGGCCGCGCTGTGGATACACCGGAACCAGTGCCGGGGCGGCGCGGACCGGGTCTCCGACTGGAGCGTGTCCTGGCTGGCCGGGCAGGAGCTGGGGTGGTCGCTCTCCCAGGCGGAGGAGCTGCTTGAGCGACTGGTCGGTGTGATGGCGCTGGTCGATCCCCTGCAACTGCTCCAGGAGTACGGGCCGTTGATGCGTCTCCCGCTGGCCGCCGTCCGCGAGGCCGCGGCCGGCGAGGCGGGCGCCTGCGACCGGGCGCTGCTGCGGGCCGCCAGGAAGGCGTCCCTGTCGGCCTGGGGCGACCAGGCGGAGGGCTCGGAGAACGCCGCGATACGGGAGGCCCTGGACCGGCTGATCGGCCCGGAGGTGCCCGACGCCACCGGGCTGCCGTGGTCGCTGCTCGACGACGAGGACGCGTACGGGCCGCGGATGCGGGCCGAGCACCCGGAGCTGCTCGCGGCGGACGGTGTGCCGGCGTTCCTGGCGCACTGCGCGGCGCTCGACAAGGCCCGGCCGACCCGGAAGTGGCAGGCCGCGGCCGGGGAGCTGCTGGCCGCTGTGGACCGCGGCGACGTGCTCGTGCGGGCGCTGCTCGACGGACTCGCGGGACAGGCCGAGCACTTGGTGGTGGCGCCGCACTCGCTGGGCGTCCACCGCGAGCGGGGCCTGGTCGGCGAGCGCAATGCGGCGGTGGTGCGCGGGGCACTGTGGACGGCGGCCGGCCTGACCGGTGCCTGGGTGGTGCCCGCCGTGGGTGCGGTGGCACTGAACGCCGGTACGGGCACGGGCGGTTCGGGCGGGGTCTGCCGCAGCGCCAAGCTCGCCTCGGCCGGTGTCGCCTTCCTCGGCGCGTGCGAGGAGGAGCGGGCCGCCGACGCCGTGGCGTGGCTCGGCCGCCTCCAGGGCAAGGTGCGCAACCGGACGGTGGCCAAGGGCATCGCGAAGGCCCTGGAGGCCGTCGCCGGGCGGGCCGGGCTCACCCCGGCCATGCTGCGCGAGCGCGGCGTCCCGACGCTCGGCCTGGACGGGCGCGGGGTACGGGAGGTGGCGCTCGGCGACTACACGGGGGTGCTGTCGCTGCGCGAGCCGGGCGTGCCGGCGCTGTCGTTCCGGGGGCCACAGGGGCGGGTGCTCAAGTCGGCGCCCAAGGCCGTACGGGAGGCGTACGGCGACCGGCTCGGCGAGCTGAGGGCGGCCCTGAGGGAGCTGCGCGCCCTGGTGGTGGTCGAGCGGGCACGCCTGGAGGACCAGTTGACGGGCGGGACCACCTGGTCCGGGGCGGACTGGGAGCGGTACTACATCGACCAACCGGTCACCGGCGCCGCCGCCCGCGCCCTGGTGTGGGAGGCCACGACGGACGGCGAGCGGTGGACGGCCGGTCTCCCGGAGCGCATCGGGGGCGGCTGGGCCCTGGCCGGCCCGGACGGCACGGCGACGCCGGTGGGCGAGGGCGCGCGGATACGGCTCTGGCATCCGGTACGGGCCGACGCCGACGACCTTGCCGAGTGGCGGACGGAGGCGACCGCACGGGAGCTCAGCCAGCCCTTCCCCCAGATCCTCCGCGAGGCCGACGACGCCCCACCCACCGCGTAACCGACGCCCGCACCCGCCCACCACCGTGTGAGCGGCACCCGCCCACCACCGTGTGAGCGGCGGGTGGAGCCGGGGTGGGAACCGCCCGAGCGGGGCCACACCCACAACGCGGGCGGCGGGGGCGCCCCCGTCCGATCAGCCCCCTGACGCGGCAGCGGCCGTACCCGCGACCGCCGTCACGAACTCCGCAATGAGCGCCCCCGTCTCCTCCGGGCGTTCCAGGGCCGGGAGGTGCCCCGCCCAGTCCAGGTCGATGTGCTGGGTGTCCGGCAGGACCGCGGCCAGCCGGCGGGCCATCTCCCGGAAGTCCGGCACATCATGCGCCCCGGAGACCACCAGGCACGGCACCACCACGCCCGCCAAGTCCCCCGCCGTCACGCCACTGTCCACCGGGCCGAACTCCTCCGGCGCGGCGAGCTGTACGTCGAAGGCGCGCCGCTGCATCACCCGTACCAGCTCGCGCGCCTCGGCCCCGGCCTCCGGGCCGAGCCAGGTGTCGACGTTGAGCGCGACCGCGCCGTCGAGGTCGCCCGCCTCGATCAGGTCGTCCTCGCGGCGGCCCCACGCGCGCAGCGCGTCGCTCGCCGCGAATCCGGGCATGACGGCGCAGAGCAGGACGAGCGCGGAGACCCGGCCCGGGTGGCGGACGGCGACCTCCAGGGCGACCTTGCCGCCGAAGGAGGAGCCGACGACGGCGGCCCGCTCGATGCCGAGGGCGTCGAGGAGCTCCACGAGGTCGTCGCAGTGGGTGTGCGGGCGGTCGACGGGGGTCTCGCCGAAGCCGCGGAGGTCGCAGCGCACCACACGGACACCGGCGGCGGCCAGCGCCGCGAACTGCGCGTCCCACATCCTCCGGTCGCAGACGCCGGAGTGGAGCAGGACAACGGTCGAAGGGCCTTCACCGGCCAGGTCATGAGAGAGCATCACGCGCCACCCTAGGCGGCTGGGCGTGACGACCGCGTGCCCTTTTCCGCGCGGACCTCACCCTCGCTCCGTATCGCCTCCACTCCCACTTGAACATGTTCAAGTCGAGGTCTACAGTCATTCCCAAGAAGCTTTTGAACACGTTCAAGGGAGCGTGGGGCATGGACCTCACTGTCGTCGCGTACATCGCCTACCTGCTGATCAGCGTGGCTCTGACCATCTGGGTCGCCCGCACCCTCAGCCGTAACGGAAGGATCTTCCTCGCCGACGTCCTGCACGGGAACGAGAAGCTCGCCGAGGCCGTGAACCACCTCCTGGTGGTCGGCTTCTACCTCGTCAACTTCGGCTTCGTCGCCCTCTACCTCAGCCAGGACGAGGCCGTCGTCGACGCCCGGGCGCTCTTCGAGGCCCTGTCGGTCAAGCTCGGCGTGGTCCTCCTCGTCCTCGGCGTGATGCACCTGGGCAACGTCTACGTCCTCAACAAGATCCGCCGCCGCGGCGTCATGGAGCGCGAGCAGGTCCCGCCGGTACCCCCGCAGGGCTGGACCGGCCCCGCGGCCAAGGGCCCCTGGGCTCCGCCCGTCGCCGAAGCGTGAGGTGGGACGGATGAGCCGGCCCGTCACCCCCGTGCACCGCCTCACCGTGCTGTACGACGCCGACTGCCCGCTCTGCGTCCACCTGCGGGCCTGGCTGCTGCGGCAGCGTCAGCTCGTACCGCTCGACCTCGTCCCGGCCGCCTCCCAGGAGGCCGTGCGCCGCTTCCCCGGCCTCGACCACGCCTCCACCCTCAAGGAGATCACCGTGATCGGGGACCGGGGGCAGGTCTACCGCGCCACCTCCGCGTGGATCGTCTGCCTCTGGGCCCTGGCCGAGCACCGCCCCAAGGCCCACTGGCTGGCCACGCCGGCCGGACAGCCCTTCGCCCGGGCCACCGTCCTCGCCGCCGCCAGGTGGCGGGAGGCGATCAAGGGGGCCGGCCCGGCCTGCGAGGACGGGCACTGCGGAGTGCCGGGCG
The DNA here is from genome assembly GCF_032436795.1 of Streptomyces sp. P9(2023). NCBI lineage: Bacteria > Bacillati > Actinomycetota > Actinomycetes > Kitasatosporales > Streptomycetaceae > Streptomyces > Streptomyces sp. P9(2023). The sequence goes on along the minus strand of NZ_JAUPWM010000005.1, from coordinate 231,096 downwards.
CGCCCGGTTAGGCTCGGGGACTGTGAAGGACGTGAAGGAAGTGCAGCCCGCCGAGCCCGAGCCCACCGAGTCCGAGCCCACCGGGGCCGCCGCCGAGGCCAATGACCCGGCCAATGCCCCGGCCCAGGCCCAGGCCAAGGCCCCGGCCAAGGCCGCGAAGAGCGAACAGACCCGCACGGTCATCCTCGAAACCGCCCTCCGGCTCTTCAAGGACCGCGGCTACGACAAGACGACCATGCGGGCCATCGCCCAGGAGGCCGGGGTCTCCGTCGGGAACGCGTACTACTACTTCGCCTCCAAGGAACACCTCGTCCAGGGCTTCTACGACCGGATCGCCGAGGAACACCAGTCGGCCGTCGAAGGCATCCTGGACAGCGACGAGAAGGACCTCACGGCACGCATCCGCGGGGTCCTGCTCGGCTGGCTCGACATCGCCGAGCCGTACCACGAGTTCGCGTCCCAGTTCTTCAAGAACGCCGCCGACCCGGACAGCCCGCTCAGCCCGTTCTCCCCCGAGTCGGAGGGCCCGCGGGAGGCCGCGATCGAGGTCCACCGCCGGGTCATCGCCGGGGCGAACGTCAAGATCGACCCCGAACTGGCCGAGCCGCTCCCGCAGTTGCTCTGGCTCCAGCAGATGGGCCTGGTGCTGTTCTGGGTGTACGACCGCTCCGAGGGCTGCGCCAACAGCCGCCGGCTCGTCGAGCGGCTCGCCCCCGTCACCGCCCGGGCGATCTCGCTCTCCCGCTTCCGGCTGCTGCGCCCCCTGGTGCGCGAGACCCACGACCTCCTCGCCGACTTCATGCCGACGGCGGCGGGCATGGCGGCCTCGGGCAAGCCCAAGCGTGCGAAGGCCCCGAAGGACAGCTGACGAACGAGCGAGGGGCCCCGAGCCGGTGCACGGCTCGGGGCCCCTCGTTCATGTGCGGACGGGCGTCGGATCCCGTCAGATCCAGCCCAGCTCCCAGAGCCGCCAGACGCCGGTGCCGTCGGTCAGGTACTGCGAGCCCGCGACCTCCGTCGTCGCGAGCACGTAGTCCTTCTTCTGCCAGAGCGGGATCAGCGGGACCTCCTTCACGACCTCCGTCTGGATGTCCTCGAAGTCGTTGGCCGCCGCCGCCCGGTCGCTGTACTGCTGCGTCGCCGCGATCAGCGAGTCGATCTTGCTGCTGGAGAAGCCGTTGTGCATGGCGTTGCCCGCGCCCACCAGCGGGGCGGTGAAGCTGTCGGAGTCCGGGAAGTCGGGCAGCCAGCCAACCGGGTACGCGTCGTACTCGCCGTTCGCGTACCCCTTCTGGAATTCCTGCCACTCCGCCTCGACGAGCTTCACCTTGAAGAGGCCGGACGCCTCCAGCTGGCGCTTCATCTCCTTCGCCTCGGCGGCGTACGTGGCGTCCCTGCGGTAGCCGAGGGTGAAGCTCACGGGCGTCTCGACGTCCGCGTCCTTGAGCAGGCTCTTGGCCTTCTTCTTGGACGGCTCGGGGTAGGCGTCGTAGAACGAGGTGCTGTGGCCGTTGTAGCCCTGCGGGATGAGGGAGTACAGCGGCTCGACCGTGCCGTGGTACGCGCCGGTGACGATCGCCGGGCGGTCGATGACGGCGGCGACGGCCTGCCGGACCGCCTTCTTCGCCATCGGCGAGCCGGACTTCACGTTGAAGTAGAGATTGCGGACCTCGGCGGTCTGCGCCTCGGTGATCCGGGCGGAGTCCTTGTCGTTCCCCACCGTGGAGAGGAACTCCGGCGGCATCTGCCGGTGCGCGATGTCGATCTGCTTGGTCTTCCAGGCGGTCGCCAGCTGCTCGGACTCGGTGAAGTACCGCACGACGACCGCCGGTCCGGACTTGGCCGCGCCCCGGTACTTCGGGTTGGGCTCCAGGCGGGCGCTCTCGCCCGGCTTGAACTCCTTGATGACGTACGGCCCCGAGCCGTCGACCGTGCTGCCCTCGCGCACCTTCTTGGCCGGGTACGTGCTGCGGTCGACGATCGAACCGGCGCCGGTGGTGAGCTTCAGCGGGAAGGTCGCGTCCCGGCTGTTCAGGTTGAAGGTGACCTTCTGACCGTCGGCGACGACGTCCTTGAGGGTCGGGAGGAGCGGCGCGGGACCGGCGTCCGCCTTGATGTCCAGGATCCGCTCGAAGGAGTGCTCGACGTCCTCGCCGGTGACCTTGCGGCCGTTGGAGAAGGTGAGGTCGTCCCGGAGCTCGCACTCGTACGTGGTGAGCCTGGCGCCCACGAACTTGCAGCTCTTCGCCGCGTCCGGAACGGGAGTCGTGACGCCGGGCTTGAAGGTCAGCAGCGTCTGGTAGACGTTGCTGTACATCGCCCAGGAGCCGGCGTCCCACGCACCGGCCGGATCGAGCGAGGTCACCTCGTCCGTCGTGCCGATGGTGATCGGGTCGGTCCGGACGTCGTCGGAGGGCAGCAGCTGCCAGCCTCCCACCCCGGCGGCCACCAGAACTCCACATGTGATGAGGATCCGAAGACGGACCGTCGACCGCATCGCCGTGCTTCCTTTAAGTCGAGCCCACCCCTGCCGCGGCGGCGCCCAGCCATGCCGCGATGGCGTCACCCAATCACACGGGCTTCACAAGCGGAAGAGGAAACCTTCACAGTGCAGGCATATGTCCGGGATGCGATTTCCCGGGCGCGAGCGGTACGTATCGCCCCCTGCGAGATGAGTGACGTGTTCCGCCGACCCGACCCTTATGCGACGGTTTGCCCGCTGCCTTCCCTGCTTGTCATGCCTGCTTCGAGGCCAGCTGGACGACGGTGATGTCGGAGGGCGCTCCGACCCGGACCGGGGGACCCCAGGCGCCCGCGCCGCGGGAGACGTAGAGCTGGGTGTCGCCGTACCGCTCCAGACCGGCGACGGTCGGATTGGCCAGCTCGGCGAGGTAGTTGCCGGGCCAGAGCTGACCGCCGTGGGTGTGACCGGAGAGCTGGAGGTCGACGCCGTGGCGGACTGCGTCGTCGATGACGATCGGCTGGTGGGCGAGGAGGACGGCGGCCTTCGCGCGGTCGCGGTCACCGAGCGCGGCGGCGAAGTCGGGGCCCTGGCCCTCGCTCTCGCCGGCGATGTCGTCGACCCCGGCGAGGTCGAAACCGGCCGCGATCTCCAGGCGTTCGTTGCGCAGCGGGCGCATCCCGAGCTCGCGCACGTGGTCGACCCAGGCGTCGGCACCGGAGAAGTACTCGTGGTTGCCGGTCACGAAGAACGAGCCGTGCCGGGCCTTGAGCCGGGCGAGCGGCTCGGCGGCGGAGCCGAGGTTCTCGACGGTGCCGTCGACCATGTCGCCGACGACGGCGATCAGATCGGGCTGGGTGGAGTTGATGGTGTCGACGATGCGCTGGGCGTGGGCGCGGCCGAGGGTGGGCCCGAGGTGGATGTCGGAGACTACGGCGATCCGGTACCCGTGCAGCGCGCGCGGAATCTTCGCCAGCGGCACGGTGACCCGCTTGACGCGCGGGCCGCGCAGGACGCCGTACGTGCCGTAGCCGACGGTCCCCACGGCGGCGGCCGCCGCGGCGCCGCCGACGACGCGCGCCACGAAGAGGCGCCGGGAGACGGCGGTGACACCGGAGTCGGCGCCGGGGGTCTCGGCGGGGTTCTGCGGGGCACTGTCGGCCGGGGTCTCTGCGGGGCTCGCGACGGGGCTGTCGGTGGCTGGCACGGTCGCCGGGGCCGGGGCCGGGGAGGGTGCCTGTACGGCGACCGGGGCCTGCCCGGCCGCCCGGCGCTCCAGGACGCGCCGCAGCAGCGGGCGGACGGCCTCCCCGACCACCAGGGCGAGGGTCACGTACAGCAGCAGCGCCAGCCAGAGGTAGCCCGGCCAGGCCACGACCTGCTGGAGCCAGAACGGGGCGCCGGCCCGCGACGAGACGAGCGCGGCGACCGACAGCGCGGGCAGGACGAACGCGGCGCCGGTCCCCAGCCGCCGCGACACGCTCCCCCGGGCGGTGACATCGCGCACGAGGCGCCGCCACACATACCAGTGAACCCCGCCCAGGACACCGAGGGCCACGACGGCCACCAGAAGAAAGCCGAGCACGCGCCCCACCCCTTATCCGCGCTCGCGGCGCAATGCGCGCACGCCACGCAACCCGATCACGCCGACCACCGTCCCCAGAACAAAGGACGTGATGGCGAGCAGCAGATGAACCCAGAAGTAGGCCGTCGGGCCGCCCGCGTCGTCGAAGGCGAGACCGCTCCCGTCGTTCCACAGGTTCTTGACGAAAGTGATCCAGATGAACCAGCTCCACACCCCGAACGCGAGCAGGAACCAGGAGACCGGCCGGCTGAGCTTCATATCCCCAGTATCACCACCCGTCCCAGCGGCCCCGGCGCCGGGGCGGCCCGGGAATCGGGGCCGCCAGGACGGCCGGGACGCGCACGAGCGCCCGAAAGTACGTACGAGTGGTCACGTTCGGCCGAACAGCCCGCCGGGGTTCGGTTCGTTGAGCGGTACCTGTACGTTTTCGATCGTGTCTGCTTCGAAGAAGACCGCTCGGACGGTCGTCGCCGCCGCGCTGCTCCCCCTCCTCGCCGCCGCCCCCGCCCACGCGGACAAGGTGGACAACAAGGAGGACCAGCAACCCAAGCCGCCCGCCCTCATGTCCTCTGTCGGAGGGTCGCTGCTCAGCAGGCCAGGTACGCAGGTCCAGCTCGGGCCCGGGGCGCCGGTGCTGCCCAAGGAGGTCAGCGCGCGGTCGTGGATCGTCGCGGACGCCGAGACCGGTCAGGTGCTCGCCGCACACAACTCGCACTGGCCGCTCGCCCCCGCCTCCACGCTCAAGATGCTCTTCGCGGACACGGTGCTGCCCAAGTTCCCGAGGACGGCGACCCACACCGTCGCGGCGCAGGACCTGGCGGGGCTGGGCGCGGGCTCCAGTCTCGTCGGGATCAAGGAGAAGCAGACCTACACCGTCCACGACCTCTGGCTCGGTGTCTTCCTTCGCTCCGGCAACGACGCCGTGCGGGTGCTCTCCGCGATGAACCAGGGCATCCCGAAGACCGTACGGGACATGCAGGACCGCGCCGACGAGCTCCAGGCCCTCGACACGCACGTCGTCTCGCCGGACGGCTACGACGCCCCGGGCCAGGTCTCCTCCGCGTACGACCTCACACTGATCGCCCGTAGCGGCATGCAGAAGGCGGACTTCAGGGAGTACGCGGCGACCGCCCGGGCCGCCTTCCCCGGCGAGCAGAAGCCGGGCAAGAAGCGCGAGACCTTCGACATCCAGAACACCAACCGGCTGCTCACCGGCGACCTCGGCGTCGCGCCGTACCAGGGCATCGCCGGCGTCAAGAACGGCAGCACGACGCACGCCGGCTCCACGTTCACCGGCGTTGCGGAACGTAATGGCAAAGTCCTGCTCGTGACGGTGATGAACCCGTCCTCCAAGGAGCAGCACGCGGTCTACAAGGAGACCGCCCGGCTCCTCGACTGGGGCTTCGCCTCGACCGGGAAGGTGAAGCCGGTCGGCGAGCTGGTCGCGCCGAAGTCCGCCCGGACGAACCCCGGCACCGGGAGCGACGGCTCGACGCCGGCGCCCGGCAAGAACGCCCCGGGCGCGGACGCCGCCAGGAACGTCGCCGCCGGGGAGCGGTCCGGTGGCATCGGGATCGCGCTCGCCGTGATCGGCGGTGTGCTGTTGCTGCTCGCGGGCGCCGTCTTCCTCGTCAACCGCCGCTGGCCGCTGCGCGGCCCTCGGACGGAGGCTCCGGAGTCCCCTGACTCCCCTGGCTCCCAGGAGCCGGAGACCCTTCCCGACTCTCCTGACTCTCCTGCTTCTCCTGACGCCCGGGATCGGAGCGCGACCCCGTAGCCGTCCAGGCGGCGCAGAACAGCAGCAGCTTCGCGGTGAAGTTGATCCAGAGCAGCAGCGCGACCGGCACGCCGAACGCGCCGTACATCGACTTCCCCGCGACCTCCCGCATATAGCCGCCGATCAGCAGCTTCAGCAGCTCGAAGCCGATCGCGCCGATCACCGCGGCCACCACCAGGCGGCGGCGCGGCGGGTGTACGCCGGGAAGCAGCGTCAGCAGGTACAGCAGGACCAGGAAGCCCGCGACGGCGGCGACGGCGACGGAGGCCACCTGGAGCAGGATCCCGGTGGCCCCTTCGCCGGAGATCCCCACCCGGTCGGCGCTCCAGCCGACGGCGGTGGAGCCGAGCCAGGACGCGGCGAGCGAGCAGAGCCCGACCCCGCCGAGCCCGAGCAGCACGAGCGCGTCCTTGCCCTTGCGCACGACGGGGTTGCCCTCGTCCTGGTCGTCGAGCCCCCACACCGCGCGCAGGCAGTCCCGCATCGAGCCGATCCACCCGATGCCGGTGAAGAGCAGCAGCGCGCCGGCGACGAGGCCGATCGTGCCCGCGTTGTCCACGAGCCCGCCGATGTTGAGCTGGTCGGAGATGCCGGGGACCTGCTCGGAGACCTTGTCCTCGATCTTGTCCAGCTGCTCCTTGCTGAGCAGCGCGGCGCCGACCGCCGCGGCGACGGCGATCAGCGGGAACAGCGCCAGGAAGCTGATGAAGGTGATGGCGGCGGCGAGCCGGGTCCAGCGGGCGGCGTCGAGTGTCTCGTACGAACGCCAGGCATGCGTCTTCATGAGCCTGGTGACCCAGGGGCCGATGACGGGGAGCTTGGTCAACCAGTCCATGTCGTACCCGTACCCCTTGATCTCGTGCCGCTATCGCGTGCTTCCGACGGACTCACAGGTCCGCGACCGCCATGCCGTACATCGCCGCCCAGGCCAGGCCGATGACCGCGAGCGGGCGGTCGCGCAGGACGACGTCCTCGGGGGCGCCGGCGGTGCCGCGGTCGGCGAAGACGGCGTACCGCAGGACGGCGAGGATGAACGCGATCACGGAGAGCTGGCGCCAGGGCAGCAGCGAGCCGGTGGCGACGCCACCGCTCTCCAGCGCCCAGAGGCAGTAGCCGAGGACGGCGACGCCGGCCGCCAGCTGCCAGACGAAGCGCAGATATCCGGTCGTGTACTGGGTGAGCAGCGCCCGGGTCGCGCCCTGCACGCCCTCCATCTGGACGGCCTCGGAGTAGCGCTTGGCGGCGACCATGAAGAGGGCGCCGAAGCCGGTGGTGATCAGGAACCAGCGGGAGAGCGGGATCCCGAGCGCGACCCCGCCGATCATGGCCCGCATCAGAAAGCCGGTGGTGACGACGGCCAGGTCGACGACGAGGACCTGTTTGAGGCGCAGACAGTACGCGAACTGCATCACGAGGTACGCGATGAGCAGCGCGGCGGTCATCGGGTTGCACAGGACCGCGCTCGCGGTGGCGGCCCCGAGGGCGAGGAGGGCGCCGGTGGCGTACGCGAGGGGTACGGGGACGAGGCCGGCGGCGACGGGTCGGCGGCACTTGACCGGGTGGGCGCGGTCGGCGGCGGAGTCACGGGCGTCGTTGACGAGGTAGACGGCGGAGGCGGCGGCCGTGAACAGGGCGAAGACCAGGGCGAGTCGGGCGGCCGTGTGCCAGGAGACGAGCTGCCCGGCGGCGACGGGCGCGGCGACGACGAGCACGTTCTTGACCCACTGCCGGGGCCGCGCGGTCCTGACGAGCCCGGCGCCGACGGCGACCGCCTGCCGGCCGGCGCGCGCCCGCTGCGGCCGTTCCCGTACGACGAGGGGCTCGCCGAGAACGGCGGCGAGGCCGGTCGCGGTCCGCTCAGCCACGGCGGCCACCGGGGAGCGCGGGGCCAGGCGCTCGCAGCCAGGCGCGGCCCAGGGCGGCCGTCACGGCGCCCAGGAGCGCGCCCGCCGCCACGTCCGTCGGGTAGTGGACGCCGACGATCAGCCGGGAGACGCACATCGCGGCAGAAGCCGGGACGGCGACGCGGCCGGCCGCCGGACGGAGGGCGGCGAAGGCGACGGCCGCCGCGGCGGCCGAGGTCGCGTGGGAGCTGGGGAAGGAGTGCCGGCCCGCCGTGCGGACCAGCGGCTCGTACTCCACCGCCGCCGGCCGTGGCCGCCGCACCACCCGCTTGACGCCCATGCTGGCCAGATGCGCCCCGGCGATCAGGGCCGTACCGCGCAGCCAGCCGGCCCGGCGGTTCCGGTCCACCGCCGCGCCGGCGAGTCCGGCGGCGAGCCAGAGCGCGCCGTGCTCGCCGCCGAAGGACAGCGCGCGGGCGGCCGTCGCCACGCGCGCGTGGCGCCCGCAGTCGCGCAGGACGGCCAGGAGTCTCCTCTCGACCCCGGCCCCGGCCACGGCCACGTCCGCGTCTCGCATTCGCTCCGCCTCCCCGGATCCCGGTCGACTCCTCCGTCCAGCTGGTCGACCAGGGGTGACTCTGACCCGGCGGCGCGGCGACCGCACGGCAATCTTTCCTGACACTCCTTTAATCACCCATTCGGCGAACCGAAGAGCAAACCCGACATAACCAGCACACCGGGCGATACGGTCACCTTCATGGCTGTCCACACCGATGCCGAGCCCCTCACCGGCTGGGGCCGCACCGCCCCCACCCTCGCGCGCGTGCACCGCCCCCGCAGCTACCAGGAGGCGGCGGAGGTCGTCCGCGCCTGCGGTGCGCGCGGCTCCATCGCGCGCGGTCTCGGCCGCGCCTACGGCGACGCCGCGCAGAACGCCGGCGGCTCCGTCCTCGACATGACCGGCCTCGACCGGATCCGCTCGGTCGACGCCGTCGCGGGGGTCGTCGTCTGCGACGCGGGCGTCAGCCTGCACCGGCTGATGGAGGTGCTGCTCCCGCTCGGCTGGTTCGTCCCCGTCACCCCCGGGACCAGGTACGTCACCGTCGGCGGCGCGATCGGCGCCGACATCCACGGCAAGAACCACCACGTCTCCGGATCGTTCGGCCGCCATGTGGCCGCCCTCGAACTCCTCACCGCCGACGGGGCGATCCACACCGTCGTCCCCGGCACGGACCTCTTCGACGCCACCACCGGAGGCATGGGCCTGACGGGTGTCATCCTCTCGGCGACCCTGCGGCTGCTCCCCGTCGAGACCTCGCTGATGTCCGTCGACACCGAACGCGCCACGGACCTCGACGACCTGATGGCCCGGCTCACCGCCACCGACCACCACTACCGCTACTCGGTCGCCTGGATCGACCTCCTCGCGCGCGGCGCCGCCACCGGCCGGTCCGTCCTCACCCGCGGCGACCACGCCCCGTACGACGCGATCCCCGTCCGCGACCGCCGGGCCCGCCGCGCGCCGCTCGCCTTCCGCCCCGGGCAGCTGCCGGCCGCGCCCGCGCTCGTCCCCGAGGGGCTGCTAGGCCGCTCGACGGTGGGGCTGTTCAACGAGGTCTGGTACCGCAGGGCGCCGCGCCGCCGCACCGGCGAACTCCAGCGGATGTCCGCCTTCTTCCACCCCCTCGACGGCGTCCCGCACTGGAACCGGATCTACGGGCGCGGCGGCTTCGTCCAGTACCAGTTCGTCGTCGGCCACGGGCACGAGGAGACGCTGCGCCGGATCGTGAAGCGGATCGCGCGCCGCGGCTGTCCTTCGTTCCTCGCCGTACTGAAGCGGTTCGGCGCGGGCGACCCGGGCTGGCTCTCGTTCCCCGTGCCCGGCTGGACGCTCGCGCTCGACATCCCGGCCCGGCTCTCCGGTCTCGGCGCGTTCCTCGACGAGCTGGACGAGGAGGTGGCGGACGCGGGCGGCCGGGTCTACCTCGCGAAGGACTCGCGGCTGCGGCCCGAGGTGCTGGACGCGATGTACCCGAGGCTCGCCGACTTCCGCGCGCTGCGCGCCGCGCTCGACCCGCGTTCCGTGTTCAGGTCGGACCTCTCCCGTCGTCTCGCCCTCTGATTGCTCTCTGAGGAGTTTGATCGTCATGAAGGACGCCTTCGGTGCCCCGCAGTCCCTTCTCCTGCTCGGCGGCACGTCCGAGATCGGTCTCGCCACCGCCCGCCGGCTGATCGCCCGCCGCACCCGTACGGTCTGGCTCGCCGGCCGCCCCTCGCCCGCCCTGACGGCCGCCGCCGACTCGCTGCGCGCACTGGGCGCGGAGGTGCGCACGGTGCCGTTCGACGCACTCGACACGGAGTCGCACGCGGAGCGGCTCGGCAAGATTTTCACCGAGGGCGACATCGATCTGGTGCTGCTCGCCTTCGGGATCCTCGGCGACCAGGCGCACGACGAGGCCGACCCGCTCGCCGCCGTCCGGGTCGCCCAGACCAACTACACGGGCGCGGTCTCGGCGGGCCTGATCTGCGCGGGGGCGCTGCAGGCACAGGGGCACGGCTCGCTGGTGGTGCTGTCGTCGGTGGCCGGCGAGCGCGCCCGCCGGGCGAACTTCATCTACGGCTCGTCCAAGGCCGGTCTCGACGCGTTCGCCCAGGGCCTCGGGGACGCGCTGCAGGGGACCGGGGTGCACGTGATGGTCGTACGCCCCGGATTCGTACGGTCGCGGATGACGGCCGGCCTGGAGGAGGCGCCGCTGGCGACGACCCCGGAGGCGGTCGCCCTGGCGATCGAGCTGGGGCTGCGGCGCCGCTCGGAGACGGTGTGGGTGCCGGGCGCGCTGCGGGTGGTGATGTCGGCCCTGCGGCACGTACCGAGGCCGGTGTTCCGACGGCTGCCGGTGTGAGACCGGTGTGAGACCGGTTTTCGGCCGATCAGCAGGTGGGCGTCGGGGTGTCCACCGAGGTGCCCTGGGCCGGGACGCCGGGGATGTGGCGGCTGTCGCCGAACTCGAAGACGCGGAGCTTGCGCCAGACGCCGTCCGCGCCCTGTTCGTACAGGGCGAAGGACGTGCAGGTCCAGGCGGCCTCGAAGTCGGCCAGCTCCGCGTAGGCGCGGTCCATCGCCTCCTCGGCGATGCCGTGCGCGACGGTGACGTGCGGGTGGTACGGGAACTGCAGCTCGCGCACGAGCGGGCCGGACTCGTCCCGTACCCGTTCCTGGAGCCAGGCGCAGGAGGAGACGCCCTCGGCGAGCATCACGTACACGACCGGGGAGAGGGGGCGAAACGTTCCCGTACCGCTCAGCCGGACCGGGAAGCAGCGGACGCCCGCGGCGACCTCGGCGAGATGCGCCTGGATCGCGGGGAGCCGCTCCTCGTCCACCTCGGTCGGCGGGACGAGGGTGACGTGCGTGGGGATGCCGTGCGCGGCGGGATCCCCGAAGCCCGCGCGCAGCTCCTGGAGCAGGCTGCCATAGGGCTCCGGGACCGCGATCGAAACGCCGAGCGTTACGGTCCCCACGTCGTTCTCCTCCGTAGTCGTGTCATATCGGGACGGGTGGTGGTGCAGACGCCAGTGTGCGGCCTGCACCACCCCTGAGGCCAGAGTCCTTGGACTCAGTGCTTGGCGGGCAGGAAGCCCACCCGCTCGTAGGTCTGCGCCAGGGTCTCGGCGGCGACCGCCCGGGCCTTCTCCGCGCCCTTGGCCAGGACCGAGTCCAGGGTCTCCGGGTCGTCCAGGTATTCCTGCGTACGGGTCCGGAACGGAGTGACGAACTCCACCATGACCTCGGCGAGGTCGGTCTTCAGGGCGCCGTACATCTTGCCCTCGTAGCTCGTCACCAGGTCGGCGATGCTCGTCCCGGTGAGCGTGGACATGATGGAGAGCAGGTTGGAGACGCCGGCCTTGTTCTCCGGGTCGAAGCGGATGACCGTGTCGGTGTCGGTGACCGCGCTCTTGACCTTCTTCGCCGTCACCTTCGGCTCGTCGAGGAGGTTGATCAGCCCCTTCGGCGTGGACGCCGACTTGGACATCTTGATCGACGGGTCCTGGAGGTCGTAGATCTTGCCCGTCTCCTTGAGGATGTACGGGGCCGGGATCGTGAACGTCTCACCGAAGCGGCCGTTGAACCGCTCCGCGAGGTCGCGGGTCAGCTCGATGTGCTGGCGCTGGTCCTCGCCGACCGGGACCTGGTCGGCCTGGTAGAGCAGGATGTCGGCGACCTGGAGGATCGGGTACGTGAAGAGGCCGACGGTGGCCCGGTCGGCACCCTGCTTCGCGGACTTGTCCTTGAACTGGGTCATGCGGGAGGCCTCGCCGAAGCCGGTGAGGCAGTTCATGACCCAGCCGAGCTGCGCGTGCTCGGGGACGTGACTCTGGACGAAGAGGGTGCAGCGTTCCGGGTCGAGACCGGCGGCGAGCAGCTGCGCGGCGGCGAGCCGGGTGTTGGCGCGGAGCTCGGCGGGGTCCTGCGGGAGCGTGATCGCGTGCAGGTCCACCACCATGTAGAAGGCGTCGTGGGACTCCTGCAGCGCGACCCACTGGCGGACGGCACCGAGGTAGTTGCCGAGGTGGAACGAGCCTGCGGTGGGCTGGATTCCGGAGAGCACGCGGGGACGATCAGAGGCCATGGGAGCCATTCTCTCAGGTGCGCGCGCGGATCAGTGCGGGCACCGTTCCAGGGGCTACCTCGGCCCCACTGGGCCGGGGCCCCGCCCTCGTTGTGGGCAACTGTTCCGCTGGGACGATTGCCCATACGGCGGGGCCGGGGTTGGGCACCGCCCACGCGGGGTGGGCGCGAAGGGGCCCGGGTCAGGTCGGGAGGCCGGGGGCCGGGTAGGCGGTCAGGAGGGTGGCTACTTCCGAGCGGATCGTGCGCAAGGTCTCCTCGTCGGACGTGCCCGCCGCCGCCACCCCCCGGTCGATCCACTCCGCGACCTGGGCCATGTGCTCCGTACCCAGGCCCCGAGACGTGAGGGACGGGGTGCCGATGCGAATGCCGGAGGGGTCGAAGGGCTTCCGGGGGTCGTAGGGGACGGTGTTGTAGTTGACGACGATCCCCGCCCGGTCGAGGGCCTTCGCCGCGATCTTGCCGGGGACGTTCTTCGGCGTGAGGTCCATCAGGATCAGGTGGTTGTCGGTGCCGCCGGACACCAGGTCGAAGCCGCGCGCGAGGAGCGCCTCGGCGAGGGCCTTGGCGTTGGCGACGACCGCGTGCGCGTACTCGCGGAAGGACGGCTGGGACGCCTCGCGCAGGGCGACGGCGATGGCCGCCGTGGTCTGGTTGTGCGGCCCGCCCTGAAGCCCGGGGAAGACCGCCTTGTCGAGGACCTTCGCGTGCTCCTCCCGGGACATCAGCATCGCGCCGCGCGGGCCGCGCAGGGTCTTGTGGGTGGTCGTCGAGATGACATCGGCGTACGGGACCGGGGACGGGTGGGCGCCGCCCGCGATCAGCCCGGCGATGTGGGCGATGTCCGCGACCAGAACCGCGCCCGACTCACGCGCGATCTCGGCGAAGGCGGCGAAGTCGATCGTGCGCGGCAGCGCCGTACCCCCGCAGAAGATCACCTTCGGGCGCTCCTTGAGGGCCAGCTCGCGGACCTCGTCGAAGTCGATGAGCCCGGTGTCCTGGCGTACGCCGTACTGCACGCCCCGGAACCACCGCCCGGTCACGGAGACGCCCCAGCCGTGGGTGAGGTGGCCGCCCATCGGCAGCGCCATTCCCATCACGGTGTCACCGGGCTCGGCGAAGGCGAGGTAGACGGCGAGGTTGGCGGGGGAACCGGAGTAGGGCTGCACATTGGCGTGGTCGACGCCGAAGACGGCCTTGGCGCGCTCGACGGCGAGGGTCTCGACCTGGTCGATGTTCTGCTGACCCTCGTAGTAGCGGCGGCCGGGGTAGCCCTCGCTGTACTTGTTCTGCAGGACCGTGCCGGAAGCCTCCAGGACGGCACGGGAGGCGTAGTTCTCGCTGGGGATCAGCCGCAGGGTCTCGGCCTGCAACCGCTCCTCGGCACCGACGAGCGCGGCGAGTTCGGGGTCGGCGGCGGCGAGGGCGGGATGGCTGGACGCGTTCGACGCGTTCGTGGCGTTCATCGCGTTCGTGGCGTTCGTGGCGTTCGTGGCGCTCATGGCGTTCCTCCGGGCGTTTCGGCGGGCCCCGGGGCACTGCGACGACGACGCGGCACCACACGGGACGGGTCCTTGTGGTGCCCAGGCGGGCGGCACCGCGTGTGGTCTGCCGCGCACGACTCCCCCGGGGTCGATTCCCCGTGCGCCAGTCGCCGTGCGTGTTTCCAGACTAGCTGGCGCGCCGTCGTACAGGTTTCTTCGTCCGGCATCCGAGCGACGATAAGAAAGGGAACCACACCCGCCCCTGCCCGCAGGACGAACGGAGACCCCGTGTCGAGTACGCAAGACGCGATCGCTTCCGCGGAGGCGCACAGCGCGCACAACTACCACCCCCTGCCCATCGTCGTCGCCTCGGCCGACGGGGCCTGGATGACCGACATCGAGGGGCGCCGCTACCTCGACATGCTCGCCGGGTACTCGGCGCTCAACTTCGGGCACGGCAACCGGCGGCTGATCGACGCCGCGCGGGCGCAGCTGGAACGGGTGACGCTCACGTCGCGAGCGTTCCACCACGACCGGTTCGCCGAGTTCTGCTCGCAGCTCGCGGAGCTGTGCGGCAAGGACATGGTCCTGCCGATGAACACCGGCGCGGAGGCGATCGAGACGGCGGTGAAGACCGCGCGGAAGTGGGGGTACGAGGTGAAGGGCGTGCCGGACGGGCACGCGAAGATCGTGGTCGCGGCGAACAACTTCCACGGCCGGACGACCACGATCATCAGCTTCTCCACGGACCACGAGGCCCGTGACCACTACGGCCCGTACACGCCGGGCTTCGAGATCGTCCCGTACGGCGATCTGACCGCGATGGAGGCCGCGGTCACCGCCCACACGGTCGCGGTGCTGATCGAGCCGATCCAGGGCGAGGCGGGGGTCCTGGTCCCGCCGGCCGGGTATCTGCGCGGGGTGCGGGAGTTGACCCGCGAGCGGAACGTGCTGTTCATCGCGGACGAGATCCAGTCGGGGCTCGGCCGGACCGGGCGGACGTTCGCGTGCGAGCACGAGGGTGTGGTGCCGGACGTGTACGTCCTGGGCAAGGCGCTGGGCGGCGGTGTCGTCCCGGTCTCGGCGGTGGTCGCGGACCGCGACGTGCTGGGGGTGTTCCGGCCGGGCGAGCACGGCTCGACGTTCGGCGGGAACCCGCTGGCGTGCGCGGTGGCCCTGGAGGTGATCGCGATGCTGCGGACGGGCGAGTACCAGCAGCGCGCGGCGGAACTGGGCGAGCACCTGCACGCGGAGCTGGGGCTGCTGGTGGGCGGAGGCGCGGTGGAGGCGGTGCGCGGGCGCGGGCTGTGGGCGGGGGTGGACATCGCGCCGTCGCGGGGCACGGGGCGGGAGATTTCGGAGAAGCTGATGGAGCGGGGGGTGCTGGTGAAGGACACGCACGGCTCTACGATCCGGATCGCGCCGCCGCTGGTGATCTCCAAGGAGGACCTGGACTGGGGGTTGGAGCAGTTGCGGGCGGTGCTGGCCGGCTGACGGCGAGGGGGGCGGGGGGCGGGGCGGAGGCGCCCGCAAGGGAGCCGTCCCGTTGTGCCCACCCTCCCCCACGTTCAAGGCCCGACGGCACTACGTCACAGGATGACGTGTGGGAGGAAGCGGGCGTACTCGTCTGTGATCGGGCCCGCCGACTCCCGGATGCCGAGTCCCGCCGCCTCGTCCTCGACGACCCACGCGCCGAGGACGACGCGGTTGCCGTCGAAGTCGGGCAGCGGGGCCAACTCCTGGTAGCAGCACGGTTCGTCGTCCCGTACGACCGGCTCCGTGCCCGCCTCGTGGATCGTGACGCCCGCGCCCTCGCGGCCGAGGAGGGGCTTGGCGACGTAGCCGCCGCGCGTGGCGAGTTCGCGCGGGCCGTCGAGGTAGGCCGGCAGCAGGTTGGGGTGGCCGGGGTACAGCTCCCAGAGGATCGCGAGCAGCGCCTTGTTGGAGAGCAGCATCTTCCAGGCGGGCTCGATCCAGCAGGTCGTACCCGTACCGCCGCCGTTGTCGAGGGTGTCCAGGACGTACGGGCCGAAGCGGTCGGTTGCGAGCCACTCCCACGGGTAGAGCTTGAAGCAGCTGCGGATGAACCGGAGCCGGTCGTCCACGAACCGCCCCGAGAGCCGGTCCCAGCCTATCTGTTCGACCGACAGCGCCTCCGTGTCGAGGCCGGCCTGCTGGGCGGTCTCGCGCAGGTACGCGACCGTCATCAGGTCCTCGCCGAGCTCGTCGCCGTCGGAGTGGACGAAGTGCACGGGGTTGCCGGGCGGCAGCAGCGGGGCCTGCCGCTTCCAGGCGTCGACGAGCCGTTCGTGGAGGGAGTTCCACTGGTCGGCGCCGGGGAAACGATCCTCCATCCAGAACCACTGCGGGCTGGCCGCCTCCACCAGCGAGGTGGGGGTGTCGGCGTTGTACTCCAGCATCTTGGCCGGGCCCGTACCGTCGTAACGGAGGTCGAACCGGCCGTAGAGGGACGGCAGTTCGGCGCGGCGGCGCCAGGACTCGGCGACGAGGGCGACGAGCCGGGGGTCGGTGAGACCGAGCTCGGCGAACCGGTCCTGCTCGACGATGTGCGCCGCCGCCGCGAGGCACATGGCGTGCAGCTCCTCGACGACCTCCTCCAGGGCCTCGACCTCGGGCAGGGTGAAGGAGTAGTACGCGCTCTCGTCCCAGTACGGGCGCAGGGAGCCGTCCGGGTAGCGGGTCAGGGGGTAGACGAGCCCCTGCTCCTCCACCGTCTGCTGCCACCCCGGCCGGGGTTCGATCGTGTGCCGCCGCATGTCGTGAGGTCTCCGCTCAGCCGCCGCTGGAACCGGAGCAGCCGAAGCCGCCGGTGTCGACGGCCGTCTTGTCGAAGCTGCCGCCACTGACCCTGTTGTCGCTGACGCTGCCGCCGTAGTAGTACGAGCCGCGGGCGGTACCGGAGCTGGAGCTGGAGCTGCTGCCGCTGCTGCTGCTGCTGCTCTCGCACTCGTAACTGGGCAGCTTTCCGCGCGTCAGCGGGTCGACACACCGCTTGTCGGGCTCGGAGCCGCAGGACGTGATCGTCGCCGCGAGCACCCCCATACCGCCGAGCACCACCGTGCTCGACCTCAGCCTGCGCATGAATCAGCCTCCCCATCCCGTGGTCGCGACCGCACAGTTTAGGCCGATGTCCGAGCCGCCCCGCACTAGAGTCCATTCGTGCTCTTTGGGATGATCTGCGCTCTGGGTTCCTCGGTCTGTTTCGGCATGGCGTCGGTGTTTCAGGCACTCGGCGCGCGGGAGGCGACGCCCGGGACCGGCGCCGGCGTCGACGTGGCCCTGCAACTGCGGGTGATGCGGCAGTGGCGATATCTGGCCGGGCTCTCGATGGACGGCATCGGCTTCGGGCTCCAGGTCGTCGCCCTGCTGACACTGCCGATCTACATGGTGGGGGCGGCGCTCGCCGCGAGCCTGGCGGTCACAGCGGTGGCGGCCTCATGGCTGCTCAAGGTCCGGCTGCACCTGATGGAGTGGGCGGCGGTGGGCGTGGTGTGCGTGGGGCTCACGATGCTCGCGCTCGCCTCGGGCGACGAGGGCGAGCAGAGCTCGTCGGAGGCGCTGCGGTGGGCGATGCTCGCGGCGGCGTTCGGGGTACTGGGGCTCGGCGCGGCCGCGGGGCGGCTGCCCGGCCGGCCGCGGGCGCTGGCCCTGGGACTGTGCGCGGGCTTCGGCTTCGGGGTGGTGGAGGTGGCGGTCCGGCTGATCGACAGCTGGTCCCTCACGAACCCCGCGGTGTACGCGCTTCTCCTGGGCGGCGGGACGGCGTACGTGCTGCTGACCTCCGCGCTCCAGCGGGGCTCGGTCACGACGGCGACGGCGGGCGCGGTCCTCGGCGAAACGATCGGTCCGGCGCTGGTGGGGGTGGTGTGGCTGGGCGACCGGACGCGGGAGGGGCTGGCGTGGCTGGCGATCCTCGGCTTCACGGTGGCGGTGACCGCGGCGTTGGTGCTGGCGCGGTTCGGGGAGGTGCCGGTGCCCGAACCGGCCCGGACGGAGACCCCGACGCCGTGACACCCCGGCCCCGCGTACCCCGGCCCCGCGTACCCCGGCGGGGTGACACCCCGTCGGGGGGAGGTCAGGCCGGGAGGACTCGGCCCAGGGCCGACAGGGTGCCGGACCAGGCGCTGTCCGGGGGTGTCGCGTAGCCGACCACCAGGCCGTCCTGGGTGTGGGGTACGGACGGGTGGCGGAAGCGGTCGAGGCCGAGGACCGCCAGGCCCTGCCACGCGGCCGAGCGGACGACCTCCCGCTCCTGCCCCGGGGGGAGTTCCAGGACCGCGTGGAGGCCGGCCGCGATGCCGCTCACCCGGGTCGTCGGCGACTGCGCGGCCACCGCCGCCACGAGCTCGTCGCGCCGCCGCCGGTACCGCAGCCGCATCGCCCGTACATGACGGTCGTACGCCCCCGAGCCGAGGAACTCCGCGAACGTCAGCTGGTCCAGCGCGCTGCCCGTCCAGTCCACGTGCCCCTTCGCCGCCACCACCTCGCCCACCAGCCCCTCCGGCACCACCATCCACCCCAACCGCAGCGCCGGCGCCAGGGACTTGCTGGCGGTGCCCAGGTAGACGACCCGCTCCGGGTCGAGGCCCTGGAGCGCGCCCACCGGCTGGCGGTCGTAGCGGAACTCCCCGTCGTAGTCGTCCTCCAGGACCAGCCCGCCCGAGGACCGCGCCCAGTCGATCGCCGCCACCCGCCGGTCGGGATGGAGCGCCCCGCCGCGCGGGAACTGGTGCGCGGCCGTCATCAGGACCGCGCCCACGCCCTTCATCCCGGCCAGGCCCTCGGTCCGCGTCCCAAGCGCGTCGTACGGCAGCGCCGGCAGCCGCAACCCCACCCGGGTCAGCAACTCCCAGTGCACATCGAGCCCGTACGACTCGACCGCCACCTCCCGCACCTTCCGCGCCCGCAGCACCTCCGCCATCAGTCGCAGCCCGTGCACGAACCCCGAACAGATCACGATCCGTTCCGGCCGCGCGTACACGCCCCGCGCCCGCGCGAGGTACTCGGCGAGCACCGTCCGCAGTTCGATCCGGCCGCGCGGATCGCCGTACCCGAAGGCCTCGTTCGGCGCCGCCGTCAGCGCCCGCCGGGACGCCTTGAGCCACTCGGCACGCGGGAAGGACGCCAGGTCCGGCACGCCCGGCTTCAGGTCGTACGCCGGCCGGGACCTGGCCCTCCGGGCCGAAGGAGTCGCGGGCGTAGCGGGGCGCGCGCCCGCACCGCTCGTCGGCCGGCGCGGCACCGACCGCTGCGCGACCCGCGTCCCGGAGCCCTGCCGGGCGGTCAGCCAGCCCTCGGCGACCAGCTCGGCGTACGCGTCGGCGACCGTGTTGCGGGCGATCCCCAGGTCCGCGGCGAGCGAGCGCGAGGACGGCAGCCGTACGCCCGCCGCAAGCCGCCCGCTGCGCACCGCCTCCCGCAGCGCGTCCATGAGCCCGGCGCGAAGCCCCGGTCCGCGCCCCGCTCCACTCAGGTCAAGGTGCAGGTCCGCGCCGAAAGTGGCCCACTCTTCCGCCATACAAATGGACCATACTCCTGCGCCATCCCGCTCGTACGGTGAGAGACATGACGACGACCACCGCCTCAGACGCCACCACCGCCGAGTACGCCCACGAGCACGCCCCGCGCCTCAACTTCGGCGAGCGCGTGCCCGAGTTCTACCGGGCCATGCTGCGCCTCGAACAGGCCGCGGCCAAGGACATCGACCCCACGCTCTACCACCTGATCAAGATCAGGGCCTCGCAGGTCAACCACTGCGCCTTCTGCATCGACATGCACGCCAAGGACGCCCTCGCCGACGGCGAGTCGGTGGAGCGGATCGTCCAGCTCTCCGCCTGGGCGGAGTCGCGGCACTTCTACACCGAGCGCGAGCTCGCCGCGCTGGAGCTGACCGAGGCCGTCACGGTCCTCACCGACGGCTTCGTCCCCGACGAGGTGTACGCGCGGGCCGCCGCCCACTTCGACGAGGCGGACCTCGCCCGGGTCATCGCCGCCATCACCGTCATCAACGCCTGGAACCGCATCGCCGTCACCACCCGGATGACGCCCGGCCACTACACCCCCGGCCAGTTCAAGAAGTAGCGCCCCACGGCAAGACGAACCGCCCCTGGCCCGAAGGCCAGGGGCGGTTCGTCGTTCGGTCTCAGCCGGTCAGGCTCAGATCAGGCCGAGCTCGCGGACCGCGTCGCGCTCCTCCGCCAGCTCCTGCACCGAGGCGTCGATGCGGGCGCGGGAGAACGCGTTGATGTCCAGGCCCTGGACGATCTCGTACGTGCCGTCCTTGCAGGTGACGGGGAACGAGGAGATCAGGCCCTCCGCGACGCCGTACGAGCCGTCCGACGGGATGCCCATGGAGGTCCAGTCGCCCTCGGCGGTGCCGTTGACCCAGGTGTGGACGTGGTCGATGGCGGCGTTCGCGGCCGAGGCGGCCGAGGACGCGCCACGGGCCTCGATGATCGCGGCGCCGCGCTTGGCGACGGTCGGGATGAAGGTGTCGGCCAGCCACTGCTCGTCGTTGACGACCTCGGCCGCGTTCTTGCCCGCGATGTCCGCGTGGAAGATGTCCGGGTACTGGGTCGCCGAGTGGTTGCCCCAGATGGTGAGGCGCTTGATGTCCTCGACGGACGCGCCGGTCTTGGCCGCCAGCTGCGAGAGCGCGCGGTTGTGGTCCAGGCGGGTCATCGCGGTGAAGCGCTCGGCCGGTACGTCCGGGGCCGCCGCCTGGGCGATCAGGGCGTTGGTGTTGGCCGGGTTGCCGACGACGAGGACCTTGATGTCGTCCGCGGCGTGGTCGTTGATGGCCTTGCCCTGCGGCTTGAAGATGCCACCGTTGGCGGCGAGCAGGTCACCGCGCTCCATGCCCTTGGTCCGCGGGCGGGCGCCGACGAGCAGCGCCACGTTCGCACCCTCGAAGCCCTGGTTCGGGTCGTCGAAGATGTCGATGCCCTTGAGCAGCGGGAAGGCGCAGTCGTCGAGCTCCATGGCGGTGCCCTCGGCGGCCTTCACGCCCTGCGGGATCTCGAGGAGGCGCAGCTTGACCGGCACGTCCGCGCCGAGCAGGTGGCCGGAGGCGATGCGGAACAGCAGCGCGTAGCCGATCTGGCCGGCCGCGCCGGTCACGGTGACATTCACGGGAGTGCGGGTCATGGCGATCTCCGTAAGACAGCTGGCGGGTGGGGGTCCCTGCCCCGGGTGCTGGACAGCTCTTCTTGATCGATCGGTGTCTCGACGTGAAGAGATATTCCAGCGGTCAGGCTATCCGACCCGGGACCGGTCGAACCCCCACCCCCTTGTGGTCCGGCTCACTGCCACCCGACCGGGGTCAACGGCCGCCGACACACGTCCGGGCGCCGTCCGTGAGCGTCGCGCACGCGGTCGCGTCCGTTCCCTCCTCGACGGCGACCATCGGGCTGTACGCGTCGTTGTCCGCGCCCACGGTCACCTCCTGGTCGGCGGGCGAACCGGCCGCCGTGACGCGCAGCGTGTCGCCGGGCGCGGCGCCGGTGATCCGGGCCCAGGCGGCCCCGCACGTCCTGCTGAACCGCACCTCAAGGAGACCGCCCGCACCGACCGGCGTACGGGAGACGGTGGTGGCGAACGTACCTCCGCAGCCCATGACTTCGGGGTCCTGGCCGGTACATCCGGCACCCGCGCATTTCACCCCCGAGGGGAGGGGCGCGCCGGTCCCGGCGGCGGGGGGTGTGGTGGGGGTACCGGCGCCTGCCGCACCTCGGTCACCGGTGCCGCCGCCGAGGTCGGCGAGGAGGACGGCCGCGGTGACGACGAGCGCGGCACCGAGGATCCCGGTGAGGAGGAGGACGACCCGCAGGGCGGCGGCGCGCGGCCGGCGCGGCGCGGGCGGTACGGGAGTCGGCCGTACGGAGGCCGGCGACACGGAAGCCGGCGGTGGTAGGGGAGTCGGTCGTACCGGAGTCGGCCGTACGGAGGCCGGCGACACGGAAGCCGGCGGTGGTACGGGAGTCGGCGGTACGGGAGTCGGTCGTTCGGGAGTCGGTCGTTCGGGAGTCGGTCGTTCGGGCGTCGGTGGTGCCGGCTGCCGGCCCGTGGCGCCGTGGGGGCTGCCGGCGCTGGTCTCCGTCGAGGCGTTCGCGTCGGGGACGGCGTCGACCGGCTCCCTCGGCACCCGCCCGGAGCCGCGCCGGGCGCGCTCGGCCGGCTCCCACATCTCCACCAGTCGGGCGGCGTCGGCGCCGGTCACCTCGGCGAGCGCGAGGACGGCGGCCCGGGGCGGGAGCACCCGGCCGTCGAGGTACGACTCCCAGGCCGTCACGCTGTGGCCGGTGCGGTCCGCGACGGCGTCGACGTCCAGTCCGCTGCGGTCGATCAGTCGCCGTAACCGGTCCGCGAACTCCCGCACACTCGGGTCGAGTCCGTCCGGCAGCGGCTGCCAACGAGGCATGTGCGGCTCCCCCTCGCCTCCTCGCGAGCCTCCTCGCGACCCCCAGCAGGATCCTCGTGCCCAGCATGGCAGTTCCCCGGTGACCGTGGGAGTGACGGAGTGGCGGAATGGTCACTTCCGTGCCACAACGAACAGACGTCTCTTGAACATCATTGGCACGTACATGACCCTCACAAGTGCGGCGCCCGTCCTCCCTCGGGGGAGAGGACGGGCGCCGACCAGGAGCGGACCACCAGCGGAAAGCCGGCCGACCCGCTAAGTGATCGTCAGATGGAGGATGTCCTCCAGGAACGGGATCTTCAGCCACGGGGCCGGCTGCACCATGAGCGCGAGCAGCACGATGAGCCCGCCCATGACCCCGTACGTGACCATGTCGGTGAAGCGCGACCGCACCGCCAGCATGCCGACGGACGGCAGCAGGCGCCGCAGCCCCGCGCCGACGAGCAGGGCGACCCCGACCAGAATCGTCCCGACCCGGAACGACTGCGGGATGAGGTCCGTCCCGACGATCAGCAGCCCCAGCGCGGCGAGCCCCACCACGGTCAGCAGCGGCCACTGGCGCGCGGGCGCCGAAGCGCCGCCGGCCGCGGCCCGCCCACTGCCCTCGGGGCGCGCGGTGTCGGTCGTGAGCGCCGGGGGGCGCCGCGAGCCCGAGCGCCCGGCACCCACCTCGCCCGTCGACGCACCGGAGTCCGTACGGCCCTCGGCTTCGGTGCCCGTGGCGTCGCCGGAGCCCGACGCGGAGCCGGTCGCCCCGCCGAGGCCGGCCTCGGCGCCCGAGGAACCGGCCGACCCGGCACGCACCGAACCGCCCGACGGAACGCCGGACGTGCTCTCGGCGCCCTCGGCGCCCTCGGCGCCCGACGACTCGTCCCCCATCACCCGCGACGTCATCGTCAGAGGGCCGCGGCCGCGCGCTCGGCGGCCTCGACGACGTTGACGAGCAGCTGCGCGCGGGTCATCGGGCCCACGCCGCCCGGGTTCGGGGAGATCCAGCCGGCGATCTCGTTCACGCCCGGGTCCACGTCGCCGAGGATCTTGCCCTCGCCGTTGCGCGAGACGCCGACGTCGAGGACTGCCGCGCCCGGCTTCACGTCCTCGGGCCTGATCAGGTGCGGCACGCCCGCCGCCGCGATGATGATGTCCGCGCGCCGCAGGTGGGCCGCGAGGTCGCGGGTGCCCGTGTGGCACTGCGTCACGGTCGCGTTCTCGGAGCGCCGGGTGAGCAGCAGCGGCATCGGGCGGCCGATGGTGACGCCGCGGCCGACGACCACGACCTCCGCGCCGTTGATCTCGACGCCGTGGCCGCGCAGCAGCGTGATGATGCCGTTCGGGGTGCAGGGCAGCGGCGCCGGCTCGTTCAGTACGAGTCGGCCCAGGTTCGTCGGGTGCAGACCGTCGGCGTCCTTGGCCGGGTCCATCAGCTCCAGGACGCGGTTCTCGTCGATGCCCTTGGGGAGCGGGAGCTGCACGATGTACCCGGTGCACGCCGGGTCCTCGTTGAGCTCCCGTACGACGGCCTCGATCTCCTCCTGGGTGGCGGTCGCGGGCAGCTCGCGCTGGATGGAGGCGATGCCGACCTGCGCGCAGTCGCGGTGCTTGCCCGCGACGTACTTCTGGCTGCCCGGGTCGTCGCCGACCAGGATCGTGCCGAGGCCGGGCGTGACGCCCTTGTCCTTCAGGGCCGCCACGCGGACGGCCAGTTCGGTCTTGATCGCGGCTGCGGTGGCCTTGCCATCGAGAATCTGGGCGCTCATGGCCCCATCCTCCAGGATGACCCCTCGGTAGTTCCAATTCCGTGTCCTCCGCCACTCGCGCGGGCGGCGCGGGAGCGGCGGACAGTGCGGGAGAAAAGTTGCACTCGCACAACGCCCTGCGTACCGACTGGACAAAAAGTCGACGGTACGACGACGATAACGGCGAACTGCCGCGGGCAGTGCCGGGGGGCGAACCGCTCATATGCCGTTATAGCTCCTCCGTCGCGGGCCGCGTCGTCCCCGCACAGACCAACGGAGGAATCCCGCGATGAGCTTCGGCGATCCGAACAACCCCTATGGCCAGCAGCCGCAGGGGCAGCAGCCGGGCTACGGCTACCCCCAGCAGCCGGGTCAGCAGCCCGGCTACGGCTACCCGCAGGCTCCCCCGGTCCAGCAGCCGTACGGCGCCGGTGGCTACCCGGGCGCGACGATGGAGATGCCGGGCGGTGTGAAGGCGGCCCGCGTGATCCTCTGGATCATGAGCGGCTTCAACGTGCTCGGCGCCGTCGCCATGGTCGTCATGTCGTTCGCCATCGACAGCGAACTCGAGAAGTCCGGCGCCACGTCGGCCGACGCCGCCGCGTTCGCGGACCTGGGCCAGGGTCTGCTGATCGGCCTCGGGATCTTCTCGCTGATCATCGGTGTCCTGGGCATGGTGCTCGCCGCCAAGTTCAGGTCGGGTGGCACCGGCGTCCGCGTCTGCACGATCGTCTACGCCTCGTTCATGGTGCTGTTCAGCATCTTCTCGCTGCCCGCGGGCCTCATCAGCCTCGCGCTGGGCATCCTGATCATCGTCTTCGTGGCGAAGGCGGACGGCGCGGCCTGGTTCAACCGCCAGAAGCAGCAGTACTGATCAGCTGATCGCCTGAGCACCTGAGCACCAGCTCCGGCTACGCCGAAGGGGCCCGGTTCCGTTCTCGGAACCGGGCCCCTTCGGCATGCCTGGAGCGGGTCAGCTCCGCTTGAGCACCACGAACTGTCCCGCCTGCGCCGACACCTCGTACCGCGCCTCCGGGTGCAGCTGGGACGCCAGCTGCACCGGGTCCGTCACCGGCTGGGACCAGCCCGAGGAGAGGTCGAGCGCGAGGTAGTCCGGGCTGACGCCCTTCGCGCCGCCCACCCAGTAGACCTTCCGCTCTGCGGTGAGGTGCGCCATGAGCGGCACGTTCGTCTCCACGCTCGCCCCCGTCGGCACCGCGTCGACCGCCTGCCGGGCCTCCAGCGTCCGGGCGTCCGTACGGTACGTCTCCGGGCGCAGCAGCTCCCGCAGCGGCAGATCCAGGGCGAGCACGATCGCGACCGCCGTGACGACCGGGACGGCGACCTTCCCGTACGCCACGAGCCAGGCGCGCGGCGACGTGCGGACGGCGCGGACGCCGTCGACCAGGGCGAGGAAGACGATCGGCATGAGGATGGCGCTGTAGTGCCAGATCATCCCCCAGTGGTTCGGGTCCTGGGAGAGGAAGCGCCAGCCGAGCGTCGGCAGCACGAGGAGCAGCAGCGGGGAGCGCAGGGCCAGGAAGCCGGTGATGCCGACGAGGAAGAAGACCATCTCCCACTTCACGCCGGAACCGAGCGAGCCGAGCAGCACCTGGACGAAGGACACGTCGGCGCCCTCGCCGGTCTTCTCGATCTTGGCCCAGTAGTCGTACTGGCCGACCCGGCTCGCGGCCGGGATCAGGACCAGGACCGTCAGCGCGAAGAACGCGGTGCCGAAGGCGGCCAGGGCGGCGCCGAGCCGCTTCTGCCCCTTCAGGAAGAGGACGGCGCCGACCATGGCGACGGTCAGCCCCATGTCCTCCTTGACCAGGACCAGGGGCGCGGACCAGGCGGCGGCCGCCGTCCACCGGCCGAGGAGCAGGGCGCGGCAGGTCAGCGCGAGCAACGGGACGGCGAAGGCGATCTCGTGGAAGTCGGACTTGACCGCCTCCTGGAGCCCCCAGGACAGGCCGTAGGCGACGGTGATCCCGAGGCCGGCGGCGCGGCTGCCGAGCACCTGGTGGGCGGTGCGCCCGACGACGACGGCGGAGGCGGCGAAGAGCGCGGCCTGCGCGAAGAGGAGCGCGAGCGGGGAGGACCAGATCCAGTACAGGGGCGCGAGGAGCGCCGTCACGGGACTGAAGTGGTCCCCGAGTATGAGGAAGCCGGGGCCCTTGATGTCGACGATCGGCGCCCGGAACTCGGCGTAGGCCCGGACGGACTGGTTGAAGATCCCGAGGTCCCAGGAGGGGGTGCGGAAGTGCGCGTACTGGACCCAGGAGTAGAGGAAGTAGAGCGCGCAGAGCACGCCGGCCACGAGGGCGTACGGGCGCAGGGGCGCCTCGGTGAGCTCCCTCCCGGCCGGCCGGTCACGCTCGGTCTCCGGGGCGGCGGCCTGGGCCGGCACCCCGTTCCTTACATCCAACACCGCGCCCCCACCTACAGCCGCCGACAAAAGAGCAACCCATTAGACCAGAGCGGCCGCGGCCACCGGCCGCCCGCGACGCTCTGCTACCGGGCGGAACGTTCTGCGTTCGTTTATCGCGCCTCCCTACCCTGGCCGCCGCGCAGAACCTCGGGGAAAGGAAGGGCCATGTACAGCATCATCGTGGTGCCCGCACCGACCGCACCTCTCGGAGAACAGGTCAGGCTGGCCCCCGGCGAGCGGCTCCACTTCGGCCGCACGCGCGCGTGCCCGGCCGGCACCGGCGCCGGGCACCATCTGGAGCTCCCGCACGCCGGGGTGTCCCGTACGGCGGGTGAGATCGCGGCGACGGGCAGCTACTGGTCGCTGAGCAACTTCAGCGGCTCCGCGACGTACGTCGTCGAGAACCCCGAGGGCGCCGGGGAGCACATCAAGGTCGCGCCGGGGCGGGTGGACGCGCCGGTGCCGTTCGAGTTCTCGCGGGTCGTGCTGCCCGCCGGCGGTGATCTGGTCGACTTCAGCGTGTGGGCGCCGCGCCACGACTACGTGGAGCACGCGCCCGCCGTCGAGGGCGGCGAGCCGACCGCGCTCGCGTTCCCCCTCGACCGCTCGAAGCGGTACTTCCTGGTGCTCGCGGCGCTGTGCGAGGAACGGCTGCGGGGCACCCCGCACGCGCCGCTGCCGACGGTCGAGCAGATCGCGGACCGGCTGCGCCCGCTGTGGCCGGCGGTGAACCGGGCGTCCGTGCAGTGGAACATCGACTACCTGGCGGTGAAGTTACGGCTCAAGCCGGGACCGGACGCGGCCGACACGGGCCCCCGGCTCAACGGCAAGAAGGAGTCCCTGGTCTCGCTCGCCCTCCGCTTCGACCTCGTACGCGAGGACGACCTCGAGGCCCTGGCCCCGGCGCGATGAGCGGCTTCCCCCTGGCCGTCCCGGGCGGCTACCGGATCGGCGGCTGGACGGTCGAACGACCGCTGGGGGCCGGGGCGTTCGCCAGCGTGTACGCGGCCCGCCGCACCACCGACGACCGGGACGGCCTTCCGGACCGGCCCGACCTCCCGGCGCGGGCCGCGCTCAAGTTCCTGCCGACCGGCACCCACACCCCTCGCCAGCTGCGCCATCTGCGCGAACTGGCCGAGCGGGAGGTGGAGCTGCTGCGGCGGCTGCGCTCGCCGCGCCTGATCCGGCTGTACGAGACGCTGACGGTCGACGACCCGGACCGCCCGGAGCTGGACGGCGCCACCGTTCTCGTACTGGAGGAGGCGGAGCGCTCCCTGCAGGAGCTGCTGTCGGGGACCGCCCCGCCACCGGCCGGGCCCTCGCTGCTCGTCCAGGTCTGCGAGGGCCTGCACCAGCTGCACGCGGCGGGCTGGGTGCACGGCGACCTCAAGCCGGGGAACGTGCTGCTGATGAAGGACGGGAGCGTACGGCTCGGCGACTTCAGCACCGCGAGCGAGCTGGAGGGCACCCACGCGTACGCGCCCGGCTTCGCCACGCCCGACTACACACCGCCCGAACTGCTCTGGGCGGAGCTGGGCGACCGCGGCATGAGGATCCGCCCGAGCGCCGACATCTGGGCCTTCGGCGTCCTCGCCCATCTCGTCCTCACCGGAGCCTCACCGCTCCCCGGCGGCACGCCGACCGCCCGCCGGGACGCGGCGCTGCGCTACGCGCGCGGCGAGGAGGAACTCCGCCTCTCCCCCGGACTGCCGCGGCCGTGGCGGGAGATCGTCGCGGACTGCCTGAGCCGTACGCACGAGGAGCGGGCCGCGCACGACGCGGCCTCGCTGCTGCGCCGGGTCCGGGAGGCGTCGGCCGGGCGGGTGCCGCGCCGCCGGATCCGGCTGCCGCGCGCTCGCCGGCGGGCCGTCGTGGCCGCGGCGGGGCTGGCCGCGACGGTGCTCGGCTTCGCGCTGAGCGCGCTGGGGCGTGAGACGGACGCGGGCACGGGCGCATCGGGCTTCGGTCGCTGTGCACCAGGGGCCGTCTGTTTCTTCAGCGAGCCAGACGGCCAGGGTGAGATGTGCTCCTGGCAGGGCAATTCGCCGGACTGGTCGAAGGGACCGGGACGGTGCGCCTGGGCGGCGGAGATGCCGGCCAGGTCGGTCTTCAACAACGGGAACGTCGACTCGGGCACGAACCTGATCGACGTCGAGTACTACACGAAGGCCGCCAACAAGGAGCTGTTGGGGTGTCTGAAGCGGACGACCCGCACGGACTTCACCACCCCGGTGCAACCCATGTCCCACATGTGGCGTGCGAGCTGCACGTCGCCCTCCGAAGTCCCAGTACGGAAAGAGGAGATCGCCTGGTGAGCCGACCCTAGGAGCTACGAGGTACCCCCCTTCACGTCCGGGGGCCATGGTGTGACTGCGCCGCCGAGGGGCAGCGCAGTCACACGGGGGGGAGCCGGAATGAAGCAGCTGTTCGTTCGCGCGTGCACGGTCGTGGCGGTCTTCTCGGCCGCCGCGACCGGGTGCGCCGCCCAGGACTCCGGCCGACCCGTCGAGGCCCGGCCGGAACGCGACCTGACGCAGGCCGAACAGCTGCGGATCTCGGATGCCAACGAGGTGCTGATCAAGCAGTGCATGACCCGGGCGGGGTTCTCCTACTGGACGAGTCCCCGGCTGAGCCTTGAGGAGAGCCGCACGCTCGGGTACGTGGCGGATGACGTCGACTGGGCCCGCAAACACGGCTACGGCAGCCGCATCCTGGCCAAGGAGGAGCGGGCGCGCCACGCCAACCCCAACCTCGCCTACCGCACGACGCTGTCCCAGGAGCGGCAAGTGGCCTTCGACACGGCTCTGGACGGCGGGCGCGACGCGCCCGTGATCTCGGCCGACGTCCCCTCCGGCGGGAAGATCCAGAAACGCGTGGGCGGATGCGCGGCCGAGGCGGAGAAGCGGCTGTACGTGGATCTGAAGGCGTGGTTCACCGCCGACAAGACCGCGAGCAATCTCAGGCCGCTCTACGTACCGAAGGTCTTGCGCGACAAGCAGTTCACCGCGGCGCTGAAGGCCTGGTCGCAGTGCATGAAACGGGCGGGCCACCCCTACAGCGACCCGTCGGCGGCCCGCCAGGCGACTCTCCGGCAGGCCGGGGGTGCACGCTCGGAGGACCAGGCGTTCGCCGCCGAGAAACAGCTCGCGATCGCCGATGCCACCTGCGCGCGGGACACCTCGCTCCGGGCCATCGGCACGGAGCGGGAGGCCTACTACATGAACAAGCTGCGCGGCCAGTACGGCGAGGCCCTCGACACGAGCCTCCGGATGCGGCGCGAGGCACTCGCACGCGCGGTGAAGATCGTCGGCCCGCGGACCTGACACCACCACAGACCTCCACGTCACCAGCCGTGGATGAGCACACCCATCACCAGACGGACAATCGGGAGTCAGCCATGCGCAAGTTGGGCACAGCCATCGCAGCACTCGGCCTCGCGGCCATCGGCCTCGCGGCCCCCGCCACGACCGCCCAGGCAGCGGAACTGGGTACGCAGGGGGCCGGCTGCAACGCCCAGTGGCCCGGTCGTGACGGCTACGTCCGTGCCTGGGACGGGGTCGACTGCCGGGGCGCGTTCCTCGGTGGAACCGCGGGCAACGACCCCGACTGGAACGCGGAAGGCGGGGGCTTCATGGGCGCCTCCGACAGGGCGTCGTCCGTCATGAACAGCGGCTACTACGGCGGCAAGGA
The DNA here is from genome assembly GCF_032436795.1 of Streptomyces sp. P9(2023). Classification (NCBI taxonomy): domain Bacteria; kingdom Bacillati; phylum Actinomycetota; class Actinomycetes; order Kitasatosporales; family Streptomycetaceae; genus Streptomyces; species Streptomyces sp. P9(2023). Next base: position 201,024 of record NZ_JAUPWM010000005.1, on the reverse strand, counting down.
CGTCGTCGCCTTCTACAGGTACCAGAACTACGCGTACCAGGACGGCTACACCTGCCTCGCGCCGGGCGAGAAGTACGCGGACTACCTGGGTGACAACCGCTTCTTCAACGGCACTGACGTGGACAGCGTCGACAACGACATCCGCTCCCACCTGTGGGTGTACGCCTCGGCCTGCGCGGCGGGCAGCTGGCTGACCTGACCGGGCACGCGTACCGGGGCGGCCCGCCGGTACCAGCCAGGTACCGGCGGGCCGCCCCGTCACTCGTATCAGTGGAAGAAGTGCCGCGTGCCCGTGAAGTACATCGTCACGCCGGCCTTCTTCGCCGCCTCCACCACCTGCTCGTCACGCACCGAACCGCCCGGCTGCACGACCGCCTTCACGCCCGCCGCCGTGAGGATCTCCAGGCCGTCCGGGAACGGGAAGAACGCGTCCGACGCGGCATACGAGCCGCGCGCCCGCTCCTCGCCCGCGCGCTCGACCGCGAGCTTCGCGGAGTCGACGCGGTTGACCTGGCCCATGCCGACGCCGACCGAGGCGCCGTCCTTGGCGAGCAGGATCGCGTTGGACTTGACCGCGCGGCAGGCCTTCCAGGCGAAGGCCAGCTCCGCCAGCTCCGCCTCCGACAGGGCATCGCCGGTCGCGAGCGTCCAGTTCGCCGGGTCGTCGCCGTCGGCCTGGAGGCGGTCGGTGACCTGGAGCAGCGCGCCGCCGTCGATCGGCTTGACCTCGACCGGGTTGGCCGGGGCGCCCTCGGCCCGCAGGACGCGGATGTTCTTCTTCCTGGCCAGGACCTCGACCGCGCCGTCCTCGTAGCCCGGGGCCACGATGACCTCGGTGAAGATCTCGGCGACCTGCTCGGCCATCGCCACGGAGACGGGGCGGTTGACGGCGATCACACCGCCGAACGCCGAGAGCGGGTCGCAGGCGTGCGCCTTGCGGTGCGCCTCGGCGACGTCCGCGCCGATCGCGATGCCGCACGGGTTGGCGTGCTTGATGATCGCCACGCAGGGCTCGGAGTGGTCGTACGCGGCCCGGCGCGCGGCGTCGGTGTCCGTGAAGTTGTTGTACGACATCTCCTTGCCGTGCAGCTGCTCGGCCTCGGCGAGGCCGCCCGTGCCGTCGACGTAGAGCGCGGCACCCTGGTGCGGGTTCTCGCCGTAGCGCAGCACGTTGGAGCGCTCGTACGTGTGGCCCAGGAAGCCGGGGAAGCCGCTGTCGTCGGCGGCGGCGTAGTCGTCCGCGAACCAGGAGGCGACGGCGACGTCGTACGCGGCGGTGTGCTGGAACGCCCGGGCGGCGAACAGCTTGCGGAGCCCCAGCGTGAAGCCGCCCTCCCTGACTGCCTGGAGGACCGCGGCGTACGCGTCCGGGTCGGTGACGACCGCCACGGAGGGGTGGTTCTTGGCGGCGGCGCGGACCATCGACGGGCCGCCGATGTCGATCTGCTCGACGCACTCGTCGGGAGTGGCGCCGGAGGCGACGGTCTCCTTGAACGGGTAGAGGTTCACGATCACCAGGTCGAAGGGCTCGACGCCCAGCTCGGCGAGCTGGTTGCGGTGGTCCTCCAGGCGCAGGTCGGCGAGGATGCCGGCGTGCACGCGCGGGTGGAGCGTCTTGACGCGGCCGTCCAGGCACTCGGGGAAGCCGGTGAGCTCCTCGACCTTGGTGACCGGGACGCCGGCCGCGGCGATCTTCGAGGCGGTGGAGCCGGTGGAGACGAGGGAGACACCCGCCTCGTGCAGGCCGCGGGCCAGCTCCTCAAGGCCGGTCTTGTCGTAGACGCTGACGAGTGCGCGGCGGATGGGGCGCTTCGTACCTTCGGCGGTCACGGGATTGTTACCTTTCGTCCCTCAATGCGGTAGCCGTGCCGGGCCAGACGCCCCACGACCTCGACGAGCAGCGAACGCTCGACTTCCTTGATGCGCTCATGGAGAGCGTCTTCATCGTCCTCGTCCCGGACCTCGACCACGCCCTGGGCGATGATCGGGCCGGTGTCGACGCCGTCGTCGACGAAGTGGACGGTGCATCCGGTGACCTTCGCGCCGTACGCGAGTGCGTCCCGCACTCCATGGGCACCGGGAAAACTGGGCAGCAGCGCCGGGTGGGTGTTGACGACCCGGCCGCCGAAGCGGGCGAGGAACTCCTTGCCGACGATCTTCATGAAGCCGGCCGAGACGACGAGGTCGGGCTCGTACGCGGCGGTGGCCTCGGTCAGCGCGCGGTCCCACGCCTCGCGGCTGTCGTGGTCCTTGACCCGGCACACGAAGGTGGGCAGTCCGGCGCGCTCGGCCCGCTCGAGACCGGCGATGTTGTCGCGGTCGGCGCCGACGGCGACGATCTCGGCGCCGTAACCCTCGGGGCCTTCGGGGTCGGCGGCGATCGCATCGAGCAGGGCCTGGAGGTTGGTGCCGGAGCCGGAGACCAGGACGACGAGGCGGGCGGCGGCCACTGGGTCACTCTTTCCGTGGTGTTTGTACGGTCGCACGAACGAATCGTGCCTCTGGATACGGGGAACCCTACGAAGGGCCCGACCGTCAGCAACGATACCGGCACACCGGAAGGCCCCCACGGGACGGGGGCGTGGCCGGGGGGTAGCGTCGGGGTTCGACGACACTTGAACCAGTGGGTCGGGTATTGGTTCGGGTAATGCTTCGGCCAGTAGTTGATACGGCAGTTGAGACGCAGTTGAGACAGCAGTTGCGACGACAGAGGGAAGACGTTCAGCAGATGCCGGAACGCCAGTCCACGGACGACAACAATCCGTTCGCGCCACCGCCCGAGGGGCAGCCGGACCAGCCGTGGCAGCCGCGGCGGCCGGAGGGCTCGGACGACGACGCGTCGTCCGGGTCGTCCGGATCCTCCGACGGCTCCGACGGATCCGACAGGCCCGGCCGGGCCCGGGGCCGCTGGAGCAGCCGCCAGCCCGGCCGCTCCTCCGACGGTTTCGGCCGCCGCCCGGAGCGCTCCGGCGGTCCTGACGGTCAGGGCCAGGGGCCGGGGCCCAAGTGGGACCCCACGGACCCGATGCAGCGGCGGGCGCGGTACGCGCTGCTCGCGGGCATGTGGGCGTTCTTCTTCGCCCTCTTCGAGATCCAGGAGCTGGCGCTGCTGCTCGGCGCCCTGGCCCTGTACTGGGCGATCAGCGCGCTGCGCGGCAAGCCCAAGGCGCAGGCGCAGGCGCAGACTCAGGCTCCGCAGGGAGCCGAGGGCGCGCAGGGCACTGAAGGCTCTCAGGGCGAGGGGCAGGCGCAGGGGGCGTCGGCGGCCGGGCAGCCGCCCGTCCGTACCGGGCCGCCCTCCGGCCTGGCCGCCCGCACGCAGCGCACGGCGGCGGTGAGCGGGCTGATCGCGGCGGCGCTCTCCCTGCTGATCGTCGCGGGCAGCTTCACCATCCAGCTCGTCTACAGCGACTTCTACACCTGCGCCGACGACGCCCTGACCAAGTCGGGCCAGCTGGCCTGCAACGAACTACTGCCGGAGCCCCTGCGGGACGTCTTCGGCGTACGGGAGTAGGCGCCGGACCCGGCTAGTCCTGGGGCGGGAGCGGGGGCAGGGGCGGGGGCAGAGGCGGGGGCGGCGGCAGGGGCGGCAGGGGCGGGGGCGGCGGCAGCGTCGGTTCCCAGGCGGCCGGAAGGAAGTCGTACGACTCGGATCCGGCGTCGTCGTACTCGCTCTCGTACTCCTCCTCGCCCCCGGCCGCGTCCAAGCCCAGCTCCCCGCCCTCGCCACTCTCTTCGGCGGGGGCGGGAGCCGGGGCGAGGACGGGCATCGGGGGCGCCGTCGCGGCGGAAGCGAGCACGGTCGGGGGCACGGTCGGGGGCGCATCCGCGGGCACGGGCGCCGGCTTCGTGCCGCGGCGCGCCCAGGCCCGTACGCCGAGGGCCACCGGCACCCCCAGCGCCGCGCACCACAGCACCGCCGCCGACCCGGCCTGCCACCACACCGGGCCGAACGCCGCCAGTCGGCCCGCGCCGAGCGGGCCCCCGGCCGCCGCCGCGAGGAGGGCCGTCGCCGTCCCGCACATCCAGGCGCCGATCAGAGCCGTCAACGCGGTCTCCCGGCCCGTCCAGGCCCCTGCCGACCGGCCCACGCCGAGCCCCAGGACCACGGCCGCCACGAGCGGGACCGCCACGGCGGCCCAGTGCGGCCAGGAGCCCGGGCCCTCGCCGGGCAGGGCGGCCAGGAGCGGGAAGGGCGGGACGGCAGCGTCACCGGTGAGCGCCAGCGGGGTCGCCGAGGCTCCCGTACCGAGCGCGAACCCGGGGCCGAGGCCGTACGACATCCCCCACACGGCCGCGTTCGGCACCAGCGCGACGGCAAGCAGCAGGACCGACACCCGGCCCGACCACTCCCCCGCGAGCCCGCCGAACGACTCCTGGGCGGCGGCCGCGTGCCAGACCAGCGAGGCCCCGAAGACCGCCGCCCCACCGGCCGGCAGGACCACGAGGGCCGGCCCGGCGGCGCGCAGTGCCACCGCCGCCCGTTCCTGGCGCGGGAGGGGCCGGCCGGCCGCCGTCCACGCGCCGAGCCCGGCCGAGGCGGCCACCACCGCGGGCAGCCACACGCCGGCGGTCAGCAGGTCGGCGGGCAGCGAACCACTCGCCGAGTAGAGCACCACACCGGCCCCGACCAGCAGATAACCGCCGCACACGGCGGTCACGGCGGCCACCGCGCCGGTACCGGAGAACCGGGCGCCCGCGCCGGCCTGCCCGGCCGGCTCCTCCGCGTACGGCTCCAGGGTGTCCCGCGCGGCCCGGTGCAGGAGCCAGGCCGGCAGCGCGGTGAGCAGCAGCGGGGCGACGCCGAGCGGCGCGGGCAGGCCCGAGAGGGTCTCGGTGCGGATCAGGTCCACCCCGTGGGCGAGCAGCCACAGCCCGGCCGCCACGTGCAGGGCGCCGCCGGGACCGCTGTCGGGGTACGGCGAACTGATCCAGGCCGCCGTCACCAGGACCGCAAGCGCCCCGAGCCCGAGCCCCGCGGCGACCCCGCCGCGCACGAAGGCGGTCACCAGGGCGGCGGACCGGCCACCCCGCACCAGTGGCTCGGCCGACAACGAGGGGGTGTGCTCGGTCAGATGGGTCACGCGCCCATGCTGCCAACGACACGCGCTTTTCTCGCGTAACAGGCAAAACGCCGTTGTGTCGCTCAAGATACGTTTATGTACTTTTCCGCCCGGAGTCGCCCTGCGGGAGGTCGTCGCCGATGAACCGGAGCATTCCCTCGCCCAAGGAGCGGCGCAGGCTGCGCGAGGCCAGGGGGCTGAGCGAGGACCAGCTCGCGGAGGCCATGGGCGTCACGAGAGCCACGGTCCGTTCCTGGGAGACCGGCCGCACGACACCCCGTGGGCGCAAGCAGGAGGCGTACGCGAAGCTGATCGGCGCGTACGAAGACGAGGGCTCCCCCACACCGGACGAGCCCAAGCCCCCGCAGAAGCCGAATCCGACTTCTACGCAGGCGCCGACGCAGGCGCCTGCGCGTACGCCTACGCCTACGCATTCGCCTGCGCCGAGACCCCAATTGGCCGACTCCGCGAGGCCTGCGGCGAACACGCGTCCGCGAGCCGCGACCAAGCGCGCCGCGAAACCACCCAAGGCTCCGGCGGCGGCCACGCTGGGCCTGGGCAGCGGCTCCGCGTCCGGACCCGGCCCCGGATCCGGCTTCGGGCAGAAGGCGCCGCGCGCCGTCCGGGCGGGCTCCCCGGCACCGGCCGCCCAGCAACCGCTGGAGAAGCTGAAACCGGCGGAGCCCTCCGCGGAGCCCCCCGCCGAACCGGTCGCCGAGCGGTCCTCCCTCACCCCCGAGGAGGCCTTCGACGCGCTCTACGCCTACGCCGCGCCCGGTCTCGTCCACCAGACGTACCTGCTCACCGGCCGCCGCCGGCTCTCCCGGGAGTCCGTCGAGCACGCCTTCCACCACGCCTGGCAGCACTGGCCCGAGGTCGCGGTCGACCGGGATCCGGTGGGCTGGGTGCGGGCGGCGGCGTACGAGTACGCGCTCTCCCCCTGGCACCGGCTGCGCCGCTCCCACAAGCACCCGGACGTCGCGCCCACCGAGGCCGGGCGGCGGAACCTGCTCGCGGCGCTGCTCGAACTGCCGCCGCCGTACCGCCGTACCGTCCTGCTCTACGACGGTCTCGGCCTCGACCTGCCCGAGACGGCGGCCGAGACCGAGGCGAGCACCCCCGCCGCGGCCAACCGCCTGCTGCACGCCCGTACCGTCATCGGACAGCACGTGCCCGAGCTCGCCGACCCCGACGCCCTCCGGCGACGGCTCGGCGCGCTGGTCGCGGAGGCGCCGACGGCCACGCTCGCCGACGCCCGGACCGTACGAACGCGCAGCGAGCGGCGCGCGCGGATGTGGACGCGGGCGGTGCTCGGGGTGACCGCGGCGCTCATCGGGGCGACGGCCTTCACCGTCGCGACCGCGCCGACGCGGTACCTGCCGGTCAACCACCCCGGCGAGACCGTCAACGGCGTGCCGGTGCGCGGTGGCTCGCAGCAGCTCACCCCGCAGGACGTGGAGCTGCGCGACAGCCTCCGCTCGCAGCCGCACCCCGGCCCGGAGCGGCTGATCCCCGACCCGCACTAGACCGGCCGTACGTACGCGAGTGGGCCCCGCCCCCGCCCGGATTCCCGGGAGGGGCGGGGCCCACCTGTGCGGTTCAGCCCTGCGTGCGTCAGCCCGCGAGGATGGCGCGCGCCAGCTTGGCGGTCTCGGTCGGCGTCTTGCCGACCTTCACGCCGGCGGCCTCAAGGGCCTCCTTCTTCGCCTGGGCGGTGCCGGAGGAGCCGGAGACGATGGCGCCGGCGTGGCCCATGGTCTTGCCCTCGGGCGCGGTGAAGCCCGCGACGTAGCCGACGACCGGCTTGGTGACGTTCTTCGCGATGAAGTCCGCCGCGCGCTCCTCGGCGTCGCCGCCGATCTCGCCGATCATGACGATCAGGTCGGTGTCGGGGTCCGCCTCGAACGCCGCGAGGGCGTCGATGTGCGTGGTGCCGATGACCGGGTCGCCACCGATGCCGACGGCGGACGAGAAGCCGATGTCACGGAGCTCGTACATCATCTGGTACGTCAGCGTGCCGGACTTCGAGACCAGGCCGATGCGGCCCGGCTTCGTGATGTCGCCCGGGATGATGCCGGCGTTGGACTGGCCCGGGGTGATGAGACCGGGGCAGTTCGGGCCGATGATGCGGGTCTTGTTGCCCTTCGACTGCGCGTACGCCCAGAAGGCGGCGGAGTCGTGGACGGCGATGCCCTCGGTGATGACGACGGCGAGCGGGATCTCGGCGTCGATCGCCTCGACCACGGCGGCCTTGGCGAAGGCCGGCGGGACGAAGAGGACGGAGACGTCGGCGCCCGTCTTCTCCATCGCCTCGGCGACGGTGCCGAAGACCGGGACCTCGGTGCCGTCGAAGTCGACGGTCGTGCCGGCCTTGCGCGGGTTGACGCCACCGACGATGTTGGTGCCGTCACCCAGCATGAGCTTGGTGTGCTTCATGCCCGTGGCACCGGTCATGCCCTGGACGATGACCTTGCTGTCCTTGGTCAGGAAGATAGCCATGGTGTTCTGACCTCGTCCCTTACTTCGCAGCCGCGAGCTCGGCGGCCTTGTCGGCCGCGCCGTCCATGGTGTCCACACGCTGCACGAGCGGGTGGTTCGCGTCCGACAGGATCTTGCGACCCAGCTCCGCGTTGTTGCCGTCGAGGCGCACGACCAGCGGCTTGGTGACCTCTTCGCCCTTGGAGGCGAGGAGCTCCAGGGCCTGGACGATGCCGTTGGCGACCTCGTCACAGGCGGTGATGCCACCGAAGACGTTGACGAACACGGACTTGACGTCCGGGTCGCCCAGGATGATCTCCAGGCCGTTCGCCATGACCTCGGCGGAGGCGCCGCCGCCGATGTCGAGGAAGTTGGCCGGCTTCACGCCGCCGCCATTCCCCGATGTGTACGCCTCACCGGCGTACGCGACGACGTCCAGGGTCGACATGACCAGGCCGGCGCCGTTGCCGATGATGCCGACCTCGCCGTCCAGCTTGACGTAGTTGAGGCCCTTGGCCTTGGCAGCAGCCTCGAGCGGGTTGGCTGCGGCCTTGTCCTCGAGCGCCTCGTGCTCGGGCTGACGGAAGTCGGCGTTCTCGTCGAGAGACACCTTGCCGTCCAGCGCCAGGATGTCGCCGGAGGCGACCTTGGCCAGCGGGTTCACCTCGACGAGGAGCGCGTCCTCGGCGACGAAGGTGTCCCACAGGGTCACCATGACCTCGGCGACCTTCTCGGCGACCTCGGCCGGGAACTGCGCCTGGGCGACGATCTCGCGGGCCTTCACGATGTCGACGCCGTCGACGGCGTTGACCGGCACCTTCGCGAGCTTCTCGGGGGTCGTCGCGGCGACCTCCTCGATGTCCATGCCACCGGCCACGGAGGCCATGGCGAGGAAGGTGCGGTTGGTGCGGTCGAGGAGGTACGAGACGTAGTACTCCTCGAGGATCTCCGGAGCGGTCTCCGCGATCATCACCTTGTGGACCGTGTGGCCCTTGATGTCCATCCCGAGGATGTCCGTCGCGCGGGCGACGGCCTCGTCCGGGGTGGCGGCCAGCTTGACGCCGCCGGCCTTGCCGCGGCCGCCGACCTTCACCTGCGCCTTGACGACCGACTTGCCGCCAAGACGCTCGGTGGCCTCGCGCGCCGCCTCAGGCGTGTCGATGACTTCACCGGCCAGCACCGGTACACCGTGCTTGGCGAAGAGGTCCCTCGCCTGGTACTCGAACAGGTCCACGCGCGTCCGTCCCTTTTCTGATGATCGCGGTTCGTTGTCTGCGTGGGCGTGCCGCGAAGGGCAACGTGACTGCGCTGTCACAAGGGAGGCGTACACGGTGTCCGTGGACGCGGCATGTCCGTCCCGCAGGTTATCCCCGCAGGACGTTGGTCCCTAAATCGCAGGTCACGCTGGAGCGGTGATACGGGTCACAGATCGTAGGGGTACGGGGGCTGTCCGTGGAGGTCCGGGGCGGTGACCTGGACGGTCACGACACAGGTGGGAACGGGGCTGCGAGCACTTCACGCCGCGCCCGGCCGCGAAGTGAGGGACCGGGCGCCCGGGGTGTGATATGGCCCTCAGTGGGCCCGGGCGCGTCCGCCCGGACGGTGTCGCGGCTACGGATTCCGGACCCGCGCGGGACCGGCGCGGCTACGGATTCCGTATCCCCTGGGTGGCGTCCGGTACGGGCAGCGGGCGCTTCTCGATCGCCGCGGCCATCACCTCGGGGAAGAGGTCCGGGGTGCAGGCGAAGGCCGGGGCGCCCAGTGCGGCGAGGGCCGCCGCGTGCTCGCGGTCGTAGGCAGGGGCGCCCTCGTCGGAGAGCGCGAGCAGGGCGACGAACTGGACGCCGGACGCCTTCATCGCGGCGACCCGCTTCAGCATCTCGTCCCGTATGCCCCCCTCGTAGAGATCGCTGATGAGGACGACGACGGTGTCGGCCGGGCGGGTGATCGTGGACTGGCAGTACGCGAGGGCCCGGTTGATGTCCGTGCCGCCGCCGAGCTGGGTGCCGAAGAGGACGTCGACCGGGTCGTCGAGCTGGTCGGTCAGGTCCACGACGGCCGTGTCGAAGACGACGAGCCGGGTCTGGATCGCCCGCATGGAGGCGAGGACGGCGCCGAACACGGAGGCGTAGACGACGGAGGCGGCCATCGAGCCGGACTGGTCGATGCAGAGGACGACGTCCTTCTTGACCGACCGGGCGGCCCGGCCGTAGCCGATGAGCCGTTCGGGGACGACCGTGCGGTACTCGGGCAGGTAGTTCTTGAGGTTGGCGCGGATGGTGCGGTCCCAGTCGATGTCCCGGTGGCGGGGCCGGCTGATCCGGGCCGAGCGGTCGAGCGCGCCGGTGAGCGTTGCGCGGGTGCGGGTGGCGAGGCGCTTCTCCAGGTCGTCGACGACCTTGCGCACGACGGCCCGGGCGGTCTCCTTGGTGGTCTCGGGCATCACCTTGTTGAGGGAGAGGAGCGTGCCGACGAGATGGACGTCGGCCTCGACGGCCTCCAGCATCTCGGGCTCCAGGAGCAGCGTGGAGAGGCCGAGGCGGTCGATGGCGTCGCGCTGCATGACCTGGACGACGGAGCTGGGGAAGTACGTCCTGATATCGCCGAGCCAGCGGGCGACGGAGGGCGCGGAGGCGCCGAGCCCGGCGGACCGGTCCCGGCCGGTGGGCCGCCCGTCACCACGGCCGTCGCCCCGGCCGTAGAGCGCGGTGAGGGCGCCGTCCATGGCGGCGTCCGTACCGGAGAGCGAGCAGCCGGTGCCGTCTGCCTCGCCGCCGCCGAGGACCATGCGCCAGCGGCGCAGCCGCTCGTCCCGCGCTGTCGTGTCGATCCTGCCGATTGCGGTGATTGCAGTGATCGTGTCGATCGGTCCGGTCATCGGTCCACCCCCACGAGGTCGGTCTGTCCCAGGATGAGCGTGAGCACCGGCAGGACTCCGTCGGCCCGCTCCTCGTCGAGGGCGGCGCCGAAGCCGGGCGTGCCGGCCTCCGTGCGGCTCGCGGTGGCCGCCGGGCCGCGGGCGACCAGCTCGCCCAGGGTGCGGCGCACGCCCGGTTCGTACGCCGAGAACGTGCGGCGCAGCAGGGGCAGCACGTCGGTGAAGGCGTCCGCCGGGACGCCGGTCAGCCAGGTGTCGACCAGGGCGAGCAGCCGTTCGTCGTGGACGAGGAGCATGCCGCCCCCGGACGCGCCACCGACGAAGCCCTCGATCCAGGCGGCGGCGTCGGCGGGCGGGGTGCCGGGCGAGAGGGCGAGGCCCATGAGCCGCGCGGCCTCGTCCTCGTCGAGCCGGCCCTCGTCGAGGAGGAGCCGGGCGGCCCGGCCCCGGATGGTGCCCGGCACGCTGTCGCGGGCGGCGAGCCCGCGCAGCACGCCGGTCCACCGGCCGGCCGTCTCCGTACTGTCGGGGAGCAGGGGCAGCGCGCCGTGGACGGCGTCGAGGTGGCCGCGCATCTCGGTGGCGGCGTCGGTGTCGAGGCCGGTGCAGGCCGGGGGCAGGCCGACGCAGATCCGCTCGGCGAGCCCGGCCGCGACCTCGCCGAGCGCGGCGGTGTCGGTGGCGCGGACGTCTCCGTAGCGCAGAGAACGGGCGAGGGCCGGCAGGGCCTGGGCGAGGTGGGCGACGTCGGTGTCGAGCGCGGCGCGGTCGGCGAGGGCGGTCATGACGACGGGGAGGGCGGCGCCCAGGCCGGCGAGCAGGCACTGCTCGGCGAGCGCGGTGACGTCGGCGAGCGCGGTGGCCTCCTGGGCGCGGGCCTCGGCCTTGGCGACGGCGGCGGACTCGACCGTGGTGCCCCAGACGCCGGCCTCGGCGACCCGGACGTGCAGTTCGGGCTGCCAGCGCAGCCGCCAGGTCTCCCGGAAGGTGCCGGTGCTGCCGCGTCCGGCGACGGGTGCGCCCCAGTCGACGGAGAGCAGACGGAGCCGGTGCAGGAGGCGGCCGCGGGCGGCGTCGTTCTCCTTGCGCAGGTCGAGTTCGAGCTCGCGCTCCTGTGCCTCGGGCTTGAGGCGCAGGCCGCGCTGGAGCCGGGCGAGGTCGCGCTGGAGCGGTACGGCGGGGGCGGCGTCGGGGACCTCGCCGAGGACGTCGCCGACGACCAGGCGGTCGCGCACGAGGTCGAGCGGGACGTCGGAGCCGTCGCACATCACGGCCCGTACGGCGTCGGTGGTCTCGCCGAGCCCGGCGAGCGGCCTGCCGCGCATCGCCGCGAGGGTCTCCGCGAGCCGTACGGCCTCGATGACATGCGCGGAGGACACCAGCCGGTCCTCGGCCCTGAGGAGGCCCGCGACCTTCGTCATCCAGCGCTCGATCGGGCGGTCGGGGGCTGCGAAGAGGTGTCCGTACCAGCCGGGGGCGTCGATGCCGGCGCCGTAGCCGGAGCGGCGGGCGAGGCGGCGGTGGGTCCAGGGCACCCACGTCATCTCGGTCTTCACCTTGGGCAGGCCCTTGAGCAGGGCGCGGTCGGCGGTGGCGGTGGTACGGCGGGTCAGCGCGGGCACGTGCCAGGCGCCGCAGACGACGGCCACCTCACCGTCCCCGAACTCCTTGTGGGCGGCCCGGAGTTGGAGCCGCATGTACGCCTCGCGGACCAGGTCGCGGGCGTGGCCGCCGTGGCCGTACGTCTCGCGCAGGGCGCCCATGGCGTCGGCGAGCGCCTCGAACGGGGCGACGGGGTCGGCGGCGCCCCGCAGCTCGACGGCGTCCTCCCACCAGCGCTCGGGGTCGTCGTATCCGGCGGCCCGGGCGAGTTCGGCGAGGGGATCGATCCGCAGCCCCTGCTGGGTCTCGTCCTCGTCGCCGTCGCCCCAGGTGGGGTCGGTGGCGGCGAGGGTGTGGGCGGCGGGCAGGTCGATGAACCGGACGGCGGCGCCGTGGGCGAGGGCCCAGCGGATCGCCACCCACTCGGGCGAGAACTCGGCGAAGGGCCAGAACGCGGCGCGCCCGGGGTCGTCCACCGCGTGGGCGAGCAGCGCGACCGGCGGGCGCATCCCGTCGTCCCCGGCGAGCGCGAGCAGCCCGTCCGCCTCGGGCGGCCCCTCGATCAGCACGACCGCCGGCCGCCGCGCCTCCAGCGCCCCCAGCACGGCACGCGCGGACCCGGGCCCGTGATGCCGCACCCCGAGCAACAACGGCCCGTCGCCCCGCGCCTCCGACGCCAGGGTCGCCCGCGCCGAAGGCGACGTCATGCGCTCACCTCGCGGCACGCGCGGTAGAAGTCCTTCCAGCCGTCTCTTTCCCGGACGACCGTCTCCAGGTACTCCTGCCAGATGACACGGTCCGCCGCCGGGTCGCGGACGACCGCGCCGAGGATGCCGGCGGCGATGTCGGCGGGGCGCAGGACGCCGTCGCCGAAGTGGGCGGACAGGGCGAGGCCGCCGGTGACGACGGAGATCGCCTCGGCCGTGGACAGCGTCCCCGAAGGGGACTTGAGCTTGGTGCGGCCGTCGGCGGTGACCCCGTCCCGCAGCTCGCGGAAGACGGTGACGACCCGGCGGATCTCCTCCACGCCCTCCGGAACCGCCGGGAGGTCCAGCGAGCGGCCGATCTGGTCCACGCGGCGGGCGACGATGTCGACCTCCGCCTCCGGGGTGGCGGGCAGCGGCAGCACGACGGTGTTGAAGCGACGGCGCAGCGCGCTGGAGAGGTCGTTGACCCCCCGGTCACGGTCGTTGGCGGTGGCGATGAGGTTGAAGCCCCGTACCGCCTGCACCTCCTGCCCCAACTCCGGGATGGGCAGGGTCTTCTCGGACAGGATCGTGATGAGCGTGTCCTGCACGTCGGCGGGGATGCGGGTGAGCTCCTCGACGCGGGCGGTCATCCCTTCGGACATGGCGCGCATGACGGGGCTGGGCACGAGCGCGTCCCGGCTGGGGCCGTGGGCGAGCAGCCTGGCGTAGTTCCAGCCGTACCGGATCGCCTCCTCGGGCGTCCCGGCCGTGCCCTGGACCAGCAGGGTCGAGTCGCCGCTGACGGCGGCGGCGAGGTGCTCGGACACCCAGGTCTTGGCGGTGCCGGGCACGCCGAGCAGCAACAGCGCCCGGTCGGTGGCGAGCGTGGTTACGGCGACCTCGACGATCCGGCGCGGCCCGACGTACTTCGGCGTGATCACCGTGCCGTCGGGGAGCGTCCCGCCGAGGAGATAGGTGGCGACGGCCCACGGCGACAGCTGCCAGCGGGCGGGCCGCGGCCGGTCGTCGGCGGCGGCCAGCGCCTTGAGTTCGGCCGCGAAGGCGTGCTCGGCGTGCGGCCGCAGGGCCTCGGAACCAAGGTCCGCGGCGCCGGGCGCGGCCGGGGCGGCGGCGCCCGCAGCGGTGCCGGTGCCGGCACCGGGCACGGCGCTCGCGATGGTTTCGGACACGGTCATGGATCCCCCTCCAGATTCTCCGACCTGATGTGGGATCCACCGTGCACCATGCCTCTGACAGTCGGCGGTCGCCGCAGGTCAGGGGCGAACTCCCGCTGTCCGGAGAGGTGTCAGCCGGCGATCGGGGAGACCGCGACACAGCCGCCGGCCATCGCCTCCTGGCCCTTCGCCTCCTTGATGACCTTGCCCTCGTGGATGACCTTGCAGGTGAGGTCGGACGGGTCGAGCGCGATCGGCATGACGGCCGCCGGCATGATGCCCTTCAGCGTCACCGTCTTCTTCCACGGCGTGGTGGGCTTGGTCTCCTTCTCCAGCTTCGGTTCCATGGCCGTGCCGCTGCCGCCGTGGTAGTCGATCGACTCGACGCCCTTGCCGGTGACCTCGTACGTGACCTCGTAGGTCTCGTTGACGGCCTTGTCGACCTGGTCGGCGGCCTTGTTCGCAGCCTCGGAGCAGGCACCGAGGCCGAACGCGAGACCGGTGACGGCGAGCGCCGAGACGGCGGTGCGGATGTTGCGCTTCATGGTGGGTCCCCCCAGGCGGAGTTCTGTGATCGGCCCCGGCAGACAATCGTAAAGAGCTGGCAAAGTCAAACGTCCGGGGCGGCCCGTCCGGCGGCTTCGAAACGCCAGGTCCGGCCCGTTGTCAGTGGTGCCCTCTACCGTCGAGGGCATGGACACACAGGGGGTGCGCTGGACGGCGGATCAGGTGCTGGCACTGGCTCCTGACGACCCGTCGCGCAAAGCGGGAGGCAAGCTCGGCACGGCCGGACCGTGGGCCGGCACGGGCACGGGCGGCTCCGGCACGGGCACCGGCGAGGGGGCCGTCTGGGGGCTGTGCCGGGGCAGCGGCAGCAAGCCGTACCGGACGGTCGTCGACCTCACGGGCCCGGCGTACTGGTGCAGTTGCCCCAGCCGGAAGTTCCCGTGCAAGCACGCGCTGGGGCTGCTGCTGCTCTGGGCCTCGGACCCGGAGGCCGTCGCCCCGTCCGCCGACGTGCCCGACTGGGCGGACGGGTGGCTGGCGGGCAGACGCGAGCGCGCCGCCGCCCGGACGCGCGGCGCGGACGGGACGGGGCAGGCCGCCAGCGCCGATCCCGAGGCCGCGCGGCGCAGGGCGGAGCGGCGGTCGGCGCGGATCACCTCGGGCGCCGAGGAGTTGGAGCAACGCCTCACCGACCTGCTGCGCGGCGGCCTGGCCTCGGCCGAGCAGGCCGGGTACGGGCTGTGGGAGGAGACCGCCGCCCGGATGGTCGACGCCCAGGCGCCGGGCCTCGCCGGCCGGGTCCGGGAGTTGGGCGCGATACCGGGCTCGGGGCCCGGCTGGCCGGTCCGGCTCCTGGAGGAGTGCGCGCTGACGCATCTCCTGGACCGGGCCTGGCTCTCCGTCGACCGGCTGCCCGGCCCGCTCGCCACGACCGTACGGACCCGGGTGGGTCTGACCGCGCCCGCCGACGGCCCCTCGGTGCGGGACCAGTGGCTCGTCCTCGCCCAGTACGACACGGGTGACGGCAAGCTGACGACCCGCCGGATCTGGCTGCACGGCCGGGCCACCGGACGCACGGCGCTGCTCCTCTCCTTCGGGGCGGCCGGTCGCGCGCCCGAACTGGCGCTGCCCGTGGGTGTGGTGGTGGATGCCGCGCTGACCCTCCACGCGGGCGCGGGGGCGCTCCGGGCCGAGCTGGGCGAGCGGTTCGCCGCCCCGGCCCCGCTCGAAGCCCCGCCCCGGGGCGGCACGGTCGGCGACGCGCTCACGGCCTACGGCCTCGCCCTGCGCGAGGACCCCTGGCTGGACTCCTGGCCGGTGACGCTCTCCGACGTGGTCCCGATACCGACGGAGCACGGCTGGCAGCTCGCCGACGCGGCGGCCGACCGCCCGGACGCCCCCGGCGAGGCGCTGCCGGTGAGCGGCAGCGCGCTCGGGCGGCCCGGTCTGTGGCGGCTCGCCGCGCTCTCCGGTGGCGGCCCGGTGACCGTCTTCGGTGAGTGCGGGCACCGGGGGGTCACCCCGCTCGCCGCCTGGTCGGCCGACGCCCCGGGCGAGACGGTCCCGCTCCACTGAAGTCCCGCTCCACTGAACCTCGGTCGGCCTTCGATCGGTACGACAGCCTTCGGTACGACAGCCTGGAGACTCCATGGACGCCTGGGAAGAACTCGTCACCTCGGCGCTGCTCGGCACGGACCGCCGGCCGCCCGCGCTCACCGCGCTCCCGGGGGCAGCGGCGCCCGGCGGCGCTCCCGTCGCGCTGCTCGACGCCGCCGCGCTGCACACCGTACGGCGCAGGGCGGGCCTGCGGCCCGGGCCCGCCGCCCCGGCTCCCGAGCCCGCGCCGGAGGACCGCCGCAGACCGCTGCCCGAGGCCGCCCGGCGCAGGCTCGGCCAGCTCCTCGCGGGCCGGGCCGCCCCCGCCCCGTCCGGCGGGCGGCGGGGGGCCGCGCCCGACCTGACCGAGTTGCTCCCCCAGTGGCTCGCCACCGCCAACGAACACGGCTACAAGGCACCGGCGTCCGCGCTGCCCGCCCTCCTCGACGCGGCCCGCGCCCGTACGGACCTACGGCCCCAGGCGCTGGCGCTCGCCGGGCCGCGCGGTCTGTGGCTGGCCCGGCTCAACGCGGACTGGAAGTTCGCCCTGCGCGGGGCGGGCAGCGGCGCCGCGCTCCCCGACGCCGGGGACGGCGAGGCGGTCGAGGCGCTGTGGGACGAGGGCCTGTTCGCCGAGCGGGTCGCCCTGCTCGCGGCCGTACGGGCCGAGGATCCGGCGGCCGCCCTCACCCTGCTGCGGTCCACCTGGGCGGCGGAGCGGGCCGAGGACCGGCTGATGTTCCTGGACTCGCTGCGGGCCGGACTCTCCGCGGCGGACGAGGCGTTCCTGGAGGAGGCCCTGTCCGACCGGAGCCGTAACGTGCGGTCCACCGCCGCCGAACTGCTCTCCGCCCTGCCCGGATCGGCGCTCGCCGGCCGGATGGCGGACCGCGCGACGTCCTGCGTCTCCCTGGACCGTACGGAGGGGGGCGCGACGATCGTGGTCGAGGCGCCGCACGAGTGCGACGCCGGAATGCAGCGGGACGGAGTCGTCGCCACGCCGCCGACGGGCCGGGGCGAGCGGTCCTGGTGGCTGGGCAGGCTCGTCGACTCGGCGCCGCTGTCGTGCTGGCCGGCACGGTTCGGCGGGCGCTCGGCCGAGGAGATCGTGGCGCTGCCGGTCGCGGACGACTGGGCGGGCGAACTGCACGCGGCGTGGTGCCGTGCGGCCGTCCGCCAGCGGGACGCCGACTGGTCACGGGCGCTGCTCGGCTCCCCGTCCACCCCGCCGGCGACCGGCCCGGGCACATCGTCCCTCGCGGAACGGGCGCAGTTGCTCTCGACGCTCCCGGACGAGGAACGGGCCCGCTGGGTGGCGGCGTTCATCTCGGCGCACGGACTGTCGGAGGCCTTCCAGCTCCTGGGCGTCTGCACGGTGCCCTGGTCGGAGTCGCTGGGCGGGGCGGTGATCGACGCCCTGGACATCGCCCGGGACGCGGGCAGCTACCCGTGGAGCTTCAGCGGCGTGATGGGCCTCGCGGAACGGTGCCTGTCCCCCGCGGCCGCGCCCCAGCTGGAGTCCCTGACCGCCCTCGCCCCTGAACCGGAGGACGCCTCCCCGGGCGCCGGCGGCTACTGGTCGGAGGCCTTCCAGCGCCTGGTCTCCACCCTGCGCCTGAGATCCCAGATGCTGACGGAACTCACCCCCTGAGCCGCCGATACCGCGCGGTGGCCCGGCCGGGCCACCGCGAAGGCCCCGGTTCGCGGCCCCGCCCGCCGGGGGATACCCGGGGTAAGGGCCCCACCCGCAGTAAGGGTCCCGCCCGCCGGGGCTACGCGAGGTTCCGGCCCCGCTTCGCCGACTACGTCGGACTACGCGGCGACGCGGACGTTCGCGTTCACCCAGTCGACGATGGACTTCGTCGTCGCACCCGGCGTGAAAATCTCCGCCACGCCCTTCTCCTTCAGCGGCGCGATGTCCGCCTCCGGGATGATGCCGCCGCCGAAGACCTTGATGTCCTCCGCGTCGCGCTCCTTCAGCAGCTCCAGGACCTTCACGAACAGCGTGTTGTGCGCGCCCGAGAGGATCGACAGGCCGATCGCGTCGGCGTCCTCCTGGATCGCCGTGTCCACGATCTGTTCGGGCGTCTGGTGCAGCCCCGTGTAGATGACCTCCATGCCGGCGTCACGCAGCGCCCGCGCGATCACCTTGGCCCCGCGATCGTGGCCGTCGAGACCCGGCTTGGCCACCACCACGCGGATCGGACCGGTCACACCCATCTCTGCCTCCACATGCGACCCCCGCGCTTCATTGCCGGGGAGGTGAACGAACGTTATCGCCAGCATCCCGCACCCTGCCGTTTCGCGGAGGACGGCGAGGGGGAAATCACACGTGGGACATGTTCGCTCTGCGCCCGACCCGTCCCGGGCCCTCCTCCTGGGCCCACCAGCCGCAACGGGTCGTGCGCAAGGGAGCCGCTACGGGGTAGCCGTACGTCCGGGCCGCAGCCGCCGGTCCGGACGTACGGCACACCGCACTGCCGTTCGGCGCCCGCGTGCCGCTCGGGAGGTCGCCGATGGAGCTCAGCAGGCTCACCAAGGTCACCACTGCGCTGAAGGCCAACGCCCTCGAGCTGGCGATCCTCACCGGCCACCTGCTCCTCTACCCCTCCGGCATCGCCGCCGAGCGCCCCGAGACCGCCCCCGGCACCGACGACGGCGCGGAATCCGCCCAGAAACCCGGGACCGGACCCGGTCGGCCCGTCGTCCTGCTCCACGGCTTCGTCGACAACCGCTCGGTGTTCGTCCTGCTCCGCCGCTCCCTCGCCCGCCACGGCCGTCGCCCTGTCGAGTCGTTCAACTACTCTCCGCTGACCTGCGACCTGCGCGCCGCCGCGCAGCTCCTCGGCCGCCACGTCGAGGAGCTCTGCGCCCGCACCGGCCACCAGCAGGTCGACGTCGTCGGGCACAGCCTGGGCGGCCTCATCGCCCGTTATTACGTACAGCGCCTGGGCGGTGACGCCCGGGTGCGCACGCTGGTCATGCTCGGCACCCCGCACTCCGGCACCACCGCCGCGCCCTGGGCCCGCGCCCATCCCCTGGTGCGCCAGATGCGCCCCGGTTCGGACGTGCTCCGGGAGCTCGCCGAGCCCGCGCCGGGCTGCCGGACGCGCTGCGTCAGCTTCTGGAGCGACCTGGACCAGGTGATGGTCCCGGTGGAGACCGCGCAGCTCGACCATCCCGATCTCCGGGTGCACAACGTGCGCGTCAGCGGCATCGGCCATCTCGCCCTGACGGTGCACCCGACCGTGGCGGCGGGCATCCGCGAGGCGCTCGACGCCGACGACGCGGCAGCCACCGAGCCCGGAGCCGCCTCCGTGGCGTGAGCCCCCCGCGCATCGAAGGCGCTGACGACCCGCCAGAAGGTGTCTGTTCTTCGAACGTTCCTCGAACGCAGAGTCAAGGCTCTACCCCTAGGTCGCCGAAACACGGCCGATTGCCCGTTTCCTGTGGACCCAAAACCCTTCGAAGATTGTCGCTTGCGTATACCGCCGGGTACAGTCGCGCCACTGCTTAACCCCGGGACACCCCTCTGCGGGCCCGCCCCGGACTGGCCCTGCCGCCGAGGCGAGAGAGAAGTTGGTGAACGACCAGCACCCCCACGCCGGGTACGTCGGAGACGACGCCCACAGCACCGGCGGCTTCGCCACGGACCCGCTCTTCGGCGCTCTCCCGGGCGGTTACGAAGCGGGCCACAGCGGCCAGTACGACACCACTCAGTGGAGCGGCAGCCACCAGTGGGACGCCGGAACGTACGACACCTACGTCGCGCAGCAGCCGATGACGCAGCAGTACGGGTCCACCGGCCAGTACGACACCACGGGCCACTACGGCACGACCGGTCAGTACGACACGACCGGACAGTGGGACGCCACCGCCTGGAGCGAGGCTCAGCAGACCGGACAGTACGAGACCGCGCACTTCACCTCGTACGACACCACCGGCCAGTGGACGAACCCCTCCTTCGAGACGGGTACGTACGACGCCACCGCCTGGAACTACGCCGCGCCGGAGCAGGACCTCCTGGTCGCCGACCCCGTCCTTCCGCAGCAGTACACCCCCGAGTACGAGTTCGTCCCCGAGCCGCGGCCCGAGCAGCCGGACGAGCACCCCGCCGTGCACACGGCGCAGTTCGAAGCCCTCACGCAGGACGACACGTACACCGCGGCGGAGCACACGTACGAGTACACCTACGAGCCCCCGGCGGAGTCCGAGGAGCCGGCCGTCGAGGTCCTCACGGAGACCGCGGCCACCGCCACGGCCGCCGCCGCCCGCCCGGTGCGCCGCTCCTCCGGTGGCAGCCGGGGCCGTCGCCGTACGCCCGCCAGGCGCTCCGCGCTCCTGACCGTCGCCGTCCCGTCCGCCTGCGTCATGGGCGTCGCCGGGATCGCGGCCGCCTCGGTCGGCGGGCTCAGCGACTCGCGAGCCCAGACCGGGGACAACATGAAGACCGCTGCCGCCGGCGACCCGGCCTCGGTCAAGCCGGTGGCCGCCAACAGCGAACTGGACACCCAGCTCGCGGCGCTCAGCGCCGACGCCCGCGACTTCGGTAACCGCGCCAGCCGGACGCAGGAGCGCATCGACCTCCGGCTGCGACAGGAGGCGGAGAGGAAGAAGCGCGAGGAGGAAGCAGCCCGCAAGGAGGCGCTGCGCCCCAAGTTCGCGCTGCCGGTGAAGCTGCGCACGCTGAGCGCACGCTTCGGCCAGGCCGGCGTCAACTGGATGTCCTCGCACACGGGTATCGACTTCCCCGTCTCGTACGGCACTTCGGTCATGGCCGTGGCTGACGGCAGCATCCGCACCCAGTGGAACAGCGCCTACGGCAACATGGTCATCCTGACGGCCAAGGACGGCACCGAGTTCTGGTACTGCCACCTCGACAGCGCGAAGATCCGCTCGGGCTGGGTTAAGGCCGGCACCCCCATCGCGTACTCCGGCAACTCAGGCAACTCCACGGGGCCGCACCTCCACATAGAGGTGCGGCCCGGTGGCGGGTCGCCCATCGACCCTCTGCAGTGGTTTCGCGACAAGGGACTCGATCCCACGGGCTGAACGGGTACGAGGACCGGAAGGGGCGCGGCTTTCGCCGCGCCCCTTCCGTCGTTTCGCTAGAGCTTCTCGACCGGCGCGTACCGCAGCAGCAGTCGCTTCGGCTTCTCGTCGCCGAAGTCGATCGTCGCCTGCGCGTCGGCGCCCGCGCCCGTGACCTGCATGACCGTGCCGAGGCCGAACTGGTCGTGCGTGACCCGGTCGCCGACCGTGAGCGCGATCACCGGCTTGTCGCTGGTGCGGCGGGTGGCGAAGCCCGAAGGGCCCGAGCGCGAGCGGGAGGAGGAGAGCGAGGAGGTGATCCCCGAGGTCGGCCCGGCGGGCTTGACCATGGGGCCGGTGCGCTTCCACTCCAGATACGTCGGCGGGATCTCCTCCAGGAAGCGCGACGCCGGGTTGTACGAGGGCTGGCCCCAGGCGCTGCGCATCGAGGACCGCGTCAGATAGAGCCGCTCGCGGGCGCGCGTGATGCCCACGTACGCGAGGCGCCGCTCCTCCTCCAGCTCCTTGGCCTGGCCGAGGGCGCGCATGTGCGGGAAGACGCCGTCCTCCATGCCGGTCAGGAACACCACCGGGAATTCGAGGCCCTTGGCGGTGTGCAGCGTCATCAGCGTGATGACGCCCGACCCCTCCTCGTCCTCGTCGGGGATCTGGTCGGAGTCGGCGACGAGCGCGACCTTCTCCAGGAACTCGGCCAGGGTTCCGGTCTCCTCCTCGCCGCGCTCCTGCTCGAACTCCAGGGCCACGGCGGCCAGTTCCTGCAGGTTCTCGATCCGGGTCTCGTCCTGCGGGTCGGTCGACGCCTGCAGCTCGGCGAGGTAGCCGGTCCGCTCCAGGACCGCTTCCAGGACCACCGCCGGGCCGGCCCCGGAGTCGACGATCGTACGGAGCTCCTCCATGAGGACGTTGAACCGCTTGACCGCGTTGGCGGACCGGGCCGCCATGCCGTACGCCTCGTCGACCCGCTTCAGCGCCTGCGGGAAGGTGATCTTCTCCCGGAGGGAGAGGGCGTCGATCATCGCCTCTGCGCGCTCGCCGATGCCGCGCTTGGGCACGTTCAGAATGCGCCGCAGCGGGACGTTGTCCTCGGGGTTGGCGAGGACGCGCAGGTAGGCGAGGACGTCACGGACCTCCTTGCGCTCGTAGAAGCGCACGCCGCCGACGACCTTGTAGGGCAGGCCGACGCGGATGAAGATCTCTTCGAAGACGCGGGACTGGGCGTTGGTCCGGTAGAAGACGGCGACGTCGCCGGCCTTCGCGTCACCCGCGTCCGTGAGCCGGTCGATCTCGTCGGCGACGAACTGGGCCTCGTCATGCTCGGTGTCGGCGACGTAACCGGTGATCTGCGCGCCCGCGCCCGCGTTCGTCCACAGGTTCTTGGGGCGGCGGGACTCGTTGCGCTCGATGACGGCGTTGGCGGCGGAGAGGATCGTCTGCGTGGAGCGGTAGTTCTGCTCCAGGAGGATCGTCGTCGCGTTCGGGTAGTCCTCCTCGAACTGGAGGATGTTGCGGATGGTCGCGCCGCGGAAGGCGTAGATCGACTGGTCCGCGTCGCCGACGACGCACAGTTCGGCAGGCTCCAGGTCTTCGTAGCCGGTGCCGACCAGCTCCCGTACGAGGGTGTACTGGGCGTGGTTCGTGTCCTGGTACTCGTCGACGAGGACGTGGCGGAAGCGGCGGCGGTAGTGCTCGGCGACGTCCGGGAACGCCTGGAGCAGGTGGACCGTCGTCATGATGATGTCGTCGAAGTCCAGGGCGTTGGCCTCGCGCAGCCGCGCCTGGTACATCCGGTACGCCTCGGCGAGCGTCTTCTCGAAGCCGTCGGCGGCCTGGTCGGCGAAGGCCTCCTCGTCGATCAGCTCGTTCTTGAGGTTCGAGACCTTGGCGTTGAAGGACTTCGGCGGGAACTTCTTCGGGTCGAGGTCCAGGTCGCGGCAGACCAGCGCCATCAGGCGCTTGGAGTCGGCGGCGTCGTAGATCGAGAAGGAGGACGTGAAGCCGAGCCGCTTGCTCTCGCGGCGCAGGATGCGGACGCACGCGCTGTGGAACGT
Source organism: Streptomyces sp. P9(2023) (assembly GCF_032436795.1). Lineage (NCBI taxonomy): Bacteria > Bacillati > Actinomycetota > Actinomycetes > Kitasatosporales > Streptomycetaceae > Streptomyces > Streptomyces sp. P9(2023). The sequence goes on along the minus strand of NZ_JAUPWM010000005.1, from coordinate 177,936 downwards.
CATGACCCACATGGCGTTGGCGCGCGGGCCGACGAGGTGCTCGACGCGCTCCTTCATCTCGCCGGCGGCCTTGTTGGTGAAGGTGATCGCCAGTATCTGGCCGGGGTGGACGTGCCGGGTGCCCAGGAGGTGGGCGATGCGGTGGGTGAGCACCCGGGTCTTGCCGGAGCCGGCGCCCGCGACGATGAGCAGCGGGGAGCCGGTGTGGACGACGGCGGCGCGCTGCTGCTCGTTCAGCCCGTCCAGGAGCGCGGCGGCGTCCACGACGGGGCGGGGGGCTCCGTCGCGGTAGTGCGCGTCCCGGGTCGGCGGCGCGTCGAAGCGCCCCTCGAAGAGGTCGTGCGGGACCTCCTCCGCGGCCGGGGCGCCGTGGGCGGCGTGGTGCTCGTCGTCCTCGGGCGGGGGCGGAGGCTCCTCCGAGGAGTGGTTCTGGAGGCTCGCCAGGAAGCTGTCGTCAAAGAGGCTGCTCATCGCCTATCGAGTCTAGGCCGCCGCACTGACAGCCCGCTGCCACCTCCCGAAGTGACCGAAATCTTACGGAGGGTGACAGTCCGCTTCAGGTCACGAAAATGTATCGGGCATATCGAACATCGGCCTTCACAGCGCCCTCACCGGTTGGCTAGCGTGCTCGCCCAGGCAGCCCGTCCTCTCCGACGGCGAATCGCGCCGAGCGGGCCGCTCACGCCGAAACCGGCCCTGCCCACGGCAGTTGTCCTGCCTTGTGGGAGTGGCGCCGGTCGTCCCCCTCGGCGGCCATGGAAGGAGATGCCGGCCTTGGCGTCCCATCGCAAGCCGCGCACCACACGCACGCACTCCCCCGCCGTCGGGGTCACGACGGCCGCCCTGGCCGGGGTCACGCTGCTGACCACACAGAGCGCCCAGGCCGCACCCGCGGCCCCGCCGAAGCCCACGGTGGAGGAGGTCCAGAAGAAGGTCGACGACCTCTACCGGCAGGCGGGCACGGCGACGCAGGAGTACAACCGGGCCAAGGAGTCCACGGACCAGCAGCGCCGCAAGGTCGACGGGCTGCTCGACGAGGTGGCCAAGCGGACGGAGGCGATCAACGAGTCGCGCCGGGCGCTCGGCTCGTACGCGGCGGCGCAGTACCGGGCGGGGGCCGTCGGCCCGACCGCCGCGCTGATCTTCGCGGACAGCCCGCAGGCGTACTTCGACCAGACCCACCTGATGGGGCGGCTCTCCGAGCGCCAGCGCGAGGCGGTGGGGGACTACGAGGGCAAGCGCCTCGCGGCGGCGAAGGACCGGGCCGAGGCGACGAAGGGCCTGGAGGCCCTGACCGAGTCGCAGGCGAAGCTCCGCACCACCAAGCAGACCGTCCAGCAGAAGCTGGGCGAGGCACGGACGCTGCTCGACCGGCTGACGGCCGAGGAGAAGGCGCGGCTCGCGGAGCTGGAGCGCAAGCGGGAGGCCGAGGCGCGGCGCAAGGCGGAGGCCAGGGCGAAGGCCGAGGCCGAGGCCAGGGCGAAGGCCGAGGAGGCCGAGCGGCGCAGGCAGGAGGAGGCCCGGGAGCAGGCGCCCACCGAGCCCACCACGCCCGTTGAGCCGCCCGCGACCGGCGACTCGACGTACGCCGCGAAGGCGGACAAGGCGCTGGCCTTCGCCCGTGCCCAGATCGGCAAGCCCTACGTGTGGGGCGCGACGGGCCCGAGCTCGTACGACTGCTCCGGGCTGACGCAGGCCGCCTGGAAGGCCGCTGGCGTGGACCTGCCCCGTACCACCTGGGACCAGGTGAAGGTGGGCACGCGGGTCGCGACGGACGATCTGCTCCCCGGCGATCTCGTCTTCTTCTACGACGACATCAGCCACATGGGCCTGTACATCGGCGGCGGGAAGATGATCCACGCACCGAAGCCGGGCGCGAACGTGCGCGAGGAGTCGATCTACTACATGCCGATCTACGGCAGCGTGCGCCCGGCCTGAGCCCTGTCCCGCGTGCTGCGGGGGCTCACGTCCAGAGCATCACGTCCAGAGCGTCGCGATGAAGATGTTGGCGATCGTGAGGCCGCCGACGGCTCCGAAGAGGCCCTTGTCCACCGTCTCCTCGTCCCGCTTCACGTACACGAGGGCGAGGATGACGACGAGGACCGCCAGCTTGATGCCGACCTTCACGTTGTTGACGGTCTGGTCGTCCGCCTGGTTGAGGCCGACCAGGGCGACGCCGGTGATCAGCATCGTCAGCGCGCCGTGCAGCATCGCGGGGCTGAAGCGGGCCGTACCCGCGCCCATGGCCTTCATCTGGGTGAGGAATCCGCCGAGCAGCGAGCCGATTCCGATGATGTGCAGGGCGACGAAGACATTGATGAGTACGTCCATGGAGCGGAGCCTAACCGTGGCATAGCACCCGCGTTCGGCCGGGTCCAGCTCTTCCGTCCCTTCGGTCAGGCCCGCGCCGGAATGCGCCGTCTCCCCGTCGGAACCGCGGGACGGGAACGGTCCGCAGGCGCCAACTGGCGCCAATAGCGGTCAACTCCCCGCCGTGCCGTGACGGTCAGGTTTAGCGTCCTGCCCCAGGTGGCCGGCACCCCACCACCGTCGGTCCGTCCGGCGGCAGTCGGCCGCCCCCGCCGAGAAATCCGGCGGTGGGCCGTCTCCCCTGTGCGGCCCATCGCCGGACCCGGTGGGTATCGACCCCCACAGGGAGAGGATGTGACCCGCCCTCGTGGCAGCGCACCGAAAGCCGAAGCACTCCCCCCTCGGTGGCCAGGCGGCACGGACCGCCGCCACGCTCGCCCTCGCCTCGGCGGCGACGGCGACGGTCTTCGAGGGCTCCGGGCACACCGAGCCCCGGCTCACCCCGGCCCAGGTCAAGGCGAAGGTGGACCGGCTGTACCAGGAGGCCGAGGTGGCCACCGAGAAGTACAACGGCGCGAAGGAGAAGGCGGACGCGGCGCGGGACGCGCTGGACCGGCTGCAGGACGAGTCGGCCCGCCGGACGGATCGGCTCAACACCGCGCGCAACGGGCTCGGTTCCATCGCCACCGCGCAGTACCGTTCCGGCGGCCTCGACCCGGCCGTGCGGCTCGCGCTCACCTCCGACCCCGACCAGTACCTGGCGCGCGCGGCCCTCGTCGAGAAGGCCGGCCAGCGGCAGGCGTCGACCATCGCCTCTGTACGGCGTGAACTCACCGGCATCCGCCAGCTGCGCGCCGAGTCGGACCGGCGGCTGACCGAACTGCGCGGTCACGAGGCCGATCTGCGGCAGCAGAAGGCGGCCGTGCAGGGCAAGCTCACCGAGGCGCGCTCGCTGCTGGCCCGGCTGACCGCCGAGGAGCGGGCACGGTACGAGGCGGCGGCAGCCGGGTCGGGACGCTCCGGGGGCTCCGGGTCGGGTACGGATACCGGTACGGGTACGGGGTCGGGTACGGGGTCGGCCGGGGCGCGGGCCGACCGGGACTCGGGGCGAGGCGGCCCTGTCACGGCGCCGAACGGCCGGGCCGCGCAGGCGATCTCCTTCGCCCGGGACCAGATCGGCAAGCCGTACGTGTGGGGCGCCACGGGACCGTCGGCGTACGACTGCTCCGGGCTGACGCAGGCCGCCTGGCGCGCCGCCGGTGTGGCGCTGCCCCGGACGACGTACACCCAGATCAACGCCGGGCAGCGGGTCTCGCGCTCCCAACTGGCCCCGGGCGACCTGGTGTTCTTCTACTCGGGAATCAGTCACGTCGGCCTGTACATCGGCGGCGGTCAGATGATCCACGCCCCCCGACCGGGCGCGCCGGTGCGGGTCGCCCCGATCGACGAGATGCCGTTCGCGGGAGCGACCCGGGTGGGGTGACGCGCGTCGGCGCCCCGGGTGGGGGTGACACGCGAGGGCGAACGCTTGAGTTTGGATAGCGGAACTATCTACTATGGGTAGCGCCACTATCCATCCATGCGTGGAGAGGATCAGCCGTGCCCGCCCTCCCCTGGACCGTTCCGAACCAGGCCCGCCCCGGCACCGAGGCCCAGGTCATGGCCTCCCGCTTCGAGGTGCGCTCCCTGTCGGACGTCCCCCGGTTCTTCCTGAAGTCGCTCGCCGCCTGGCGCCAGGTGAAGTCAGCGCCGGGCGCCCTGGGCGCCTCGCTCATCGCGCAGCCGCTGAAGCGGACCTTCTACACCCTGTCGGCGTGGGAGGACCGCGACGCCCTCTACGCCTACGCCCGCGCCGAACCCCACCGCTCGATCATGCGCGAGCTGCGCGCCACGATGCGCGACTCGACCTTCACCTTCTGGGAGGTGCCGGTGGAGAGCCTGCCCATCGACTGGGCCGAGGCCAAGCGCCGCCTCGCGGCGGAGGCGGCGGGAGACGGGGCTAGCCGGACCTGACCGGCGACGGGCCCTCAGACCAGCCGGCGGGCGGTCGCCCACCGGGTCAGCTCGTGCCGGTTGGACAGCTGCAGCTTCCGCAGGACAGCCGAGACATGGGACTCGACCGTCTTCACCGAGATGTAGAGCTGCTTGGCGATCTCCTTGTACGCGTATCCACGGGCGATCAGCCGCAGCACCTCACGCTCCCGCTGGGTGAGCCGGTCCAGGTCCTCGTCCACCGGCGGGGCGTCGGTGGAGGCGAAGGCGTCGAGCACGAAACCGGCGAGCCGGGGCGAGAACACCGCGTCGCCCTCCTGGACGCGGAAGATCGAGTCGACCAGGTCGGTGCCCGTGATCGTCTTCGTGACGTAGCCGCGGGCGCCGCCCCTGATCACCCCGATCACGTCCTCCGCCGCGTCCGAGACCGACAGGGCGAGGAACCGCACCGGGTCGTCGGTCGCCGTCATCAGGCTCGTGCAGCGACGCAGCACCTCCACCCCGCCACCACCCGGCAGGTGCACGTCGAGCAGGACGACCTCGGGGCGGGTCGCGGTGATCACCATGACGGCCTGGTCGACATCAGCGGCCTCGCCGACCACCTCGACGCCGGTGACGTCGGTCCGGCCGATCTCGGCCTGCACCCCCGTACGGAACATCCGGTGGTCGTCGACGAGCACGACCCGCACCCGACGCTCCGTGGTCGGCGCCGCCGCCGTCCCGGTCCCGGTCTCGTCGCTCATCCGTCCACCCTCTCCATCTCAAGCTCCACTTCGGTACCCCCACCCGGCACGGCCCGCAACCGGGCCGAACCACCGTTGCGCTGCATCCGTCCGATGATCGATTCTCGTACGCCCATCCGGTCCTCGGGCACCGCGTCGAGGTCGAAACCCGGGCCCCGGTCCCGCACGGAGACGAACACCGTACGGCCCTCGACCTCCGCGTAGACCTGCACGGCCCCGCCCTCGCCACCGTACTTCGCGGCGTTGACCATCGCCTCGCGCGCGGCCTGCATCTGAGCGGCCAGTTTCTCGTCGAGCGGGCAGTCGCCCACGACCACGACCTCCAGCGGCACGCCGTGCTTGTCCTCGACCTCCGCGGCGGCCCGCTTCACGGCCTCCCCGAGGGTCTCGGGCTCCTCACCCTCGTCCTTACCCGTGCCCTCCGGTCTGTACAGCCAGTTCCGCAGCTCCCGCTCCTGCGCGCGGGCGAGCCTGCGCACTTCGCCCGGCTCGTCCGCGTTGCGCTGGATCAGCGTGAGCGTGTGCAGGACGGAGTCGTGGACATGGGCCGCGACCTCGGCGCGCTCCTGCGCGCGGATGCGCATGGTCCGCTCCTCGGAGAGGTCCTGCGACATCCGCACCAGCCACGGCCCGGCGAGCAGCGCGATGCCGGTGAGCACGGCTATCGCGGCGGTCAGCGCCGTGCCCAGCTGGGCGGCGGAGCCCCGGACCACCATGAAGACCGTCAGCCCCATGCCGACGAGGGCGACCCCCGCGAATCCGCGCGCGAGCTGCAGGGTGCGCCGACGGCGGCCGGCCTCGGTCCAGCTGGCCCGGCGGGCGTTGTCCGCCTGCCGCCAGACGAGGACCACGCCGACGCCGATGAGGAGCGTGGGCCAGACATAGCGGTCCGTCCGATTGCCCCAGTCGATGTTGCCCGCGAAGATCGCGGCGCCGACGGCGAGCGCGATCAGCGCGAAGACCTGACCCCGGTCCGGCTTGCGCAGCCGGCGCCGGCCGTCCGGCGTGGTCTCGAAGACGGGGCGGGGCGCGCTGCGGCCGCCGACCCCGAGCGGGACGACGATCCAGAAGACTGCGTACAGCAGGGCGCCCAGGCCGTCCGCGAGGAGAAGGCCCACGAACAGCACGCGGACCCAGACCACGGGCAGTCCGAGATGACCCGCGAGACCGCGCGCGACACCGCCGAGCCACCGTCCGTCGGCGCTCCGGTAGAGCTTGCGCACGGGCGGTTCGTCGGTCTCGGTGACACGGGCGGATGCTGGCATGGACCGATCGTCACACGCCCGGCCGGGCCGACACATCAGGGTCGGTCCCTGAGATCGCCCCTAGGAAGCGGCCCCTAGGAACTTCTCGGGGTGGACCGCCCGCGGAATATCAGGGTCGGGCCAGGGTCGATCCCGGTGCCGCGGCGGGGCGGCGGCGGTCACCATGGGGTCATGACGAGTTCGACGCCTTCCTCGCACGAGGCCCCGCCGCCGGCGGAGGCCCCGCCCGTTGCGCCCCTGCGCCGTTCGCGGCAGCACCGGGTCGTGGCCGGTGTGTGCGGTGGCCTCGGCCGGCACTACGACCTGGATCCGGTGATCTTCCGCATCGCGATCGGTGTGCTGTCCGTGACCGGCGGGCTCGGGCTGATCTTCTACGGCTTCGCGTGGCTGCTCCTGCCGGTCGCGGGCGAGGAGGAGAACGAAGGCCGCAGGCTGCTCTCGGGCCGGGTCGACGGGGCCGCGCTCGCGGCCGTGCTGATGGCCCTGGTGGGCTGCGCCGTCTTCCTGTCGATGCTGCACAACGGCGGGACGCTCGCGTTCGCGGCGCTGCTGTCGATAGCGGTGTGCGGCGCGGCGGTCTGGTCCCAGCGGCGCGTGCAGGCCGCCGCAGGCGAGAGTGAGGGCCGCGCGGACGCGGGGGCGGCGGCGGCCGCCGACGCCCCGCCGGAGGCGAAGGCCCCGCCGCTGGTGGAGTTCCCGTCCTGGTGGAAGGACCCCATAGTCAAGGACGGCTCGACCGGGAAGATCGCCGTCGGCTATCTCTGGGGCCCGCACGGCGCGGACGCGGACGGACGTCTCCCGAGCGGCGAGGTGCCGGTGCCCGGCAGCCAGTGGGGACCGGACCGGTCTTCGGCCGGGCCGCGGCCGCCGGCGTCGACGATCCGGCGCGGCCCGCGCTCCATCGGCGGCCCGGTCTTCCTCCTCGCGCTGCTCGCGGGCGGCCTGGGAACGGGCCTGTCCTGGGAGAGCGAGCCGTTCGGCACGAGTCTGCAGATCGGTCTGGTCGCCGCCCTGGGCGTGTTCGGCCTCGGCCTGGTGGTCAGCAGCTTCCTCGGCAGGACCGGGTTCGGCACGATCTTCCTGACCGTGATCACGGCGGGCCTGCTCGCGGTGGCGGCGGCACTGCCCAAGGAGATCTCGACGGAGTGGGCGCGGACGACATGGCAGCCGGCGTCGGTCGCCGCCGTGCAGCCCCGGTACGAACTGGGCTCGGGCGTCGGCACGCTCGACCTGTCTCGGCTCGCCGTCCCGGCGGGCACCACGGTCGGCACGGCGGCGGAGGTCGGCGCCGGGAAACTGGAGGTGATCGTGCCGAAGGACGTCACGGTGAAGCTGCGGGCCCAGGTGGGCCTCGGCGATCTGCAGCTGCCGCAGCAGCGCCCCGAAGACATCGACATCGCGCCCGACCGCGACGAGAGCCGGACGCTGCCGCCCGCGCCGGGCACCACGCCCGGCGGGACGGTGAACCTCTCGCTGGAGGTCGGTCTCGGACAGGTGGAGGTCACCCGTGCTGCTTCATGAGTTCCGGCCCGGCCGGCTGATCGCCGGCGCGACCGCCCTCGCCCTCGCCGTCATGTACGCGGGGGACGCGGCGGACGCCTGGGAGACCCCCTGGTACGAGGTCGTCCCGGTCCTGTTCGGCGGCCTCGGCGTGGCCGCCGTGGCGACCTGGATCGCCTACGGAGTGCGCCGTCGCGCGGCGAGGACGGCGTCGAGCGAGAAGGAGGACGCCCCGGCGAGCACGAGCGGCAGCCAGGCCATCAGATAGGCGAGGCCACTGGCGTACTGCTGTTATAGGGTTGCCATGAAGCCTGTGCGTGTACTGATCGCCCTCAGGATCAGCAACGAGACCGACGCGTCCACTTCGCTGGAGCGCCAGCTCCAGGACTGCATGGCCTACGTAGCCGAGAGGCAGCACCTCGGATGGCAGGTTGTGGGAGTAGCCAAGGACGCCCACATCTCCGCCACCAAGTCTCATCCATTTGAGAGACCAGAACTCGGTGAATGGCTCAACAATCGGGCACCTGAATTCGATCTACTGCTCTTCTGGAAGATGGACAGGTTCGTCCGCAAAGTCGTCGACATGCAAGACATGATCAAATGGGCGACCGCTCACGGCGGCAAGTTCCTGGTATCAGCCAAGGAACCGGTACTCGACATGGTCGGCCCATTTCGGCACGTCATTATCGACCTGTTCGCGGCCATTGCCGAGACTGAAGCACAGAACATCTCGATGCGAGTCAAGTCATTCCAGAGCTACGCAAAATCCAAGAATGTCTGGGCCAAGGGAAAGCCGCCCTACGGCTACGAATCCTTCCGCGACACCGACGGAGCAATGAGGCTCCGAGTTCGAGAGAATCAGAAGGAAGTCATTCGGGAGATGTACAGGCGGGTCGTCGAGGACGGAGAACCCTACTCGGCCGTCTGTGACGACTTCAACACCAGAGGGATTCCGTCTCCCGGAGGCGAGAGGATGTCCAATCGCCGGAAGAACAATGGTGATCCACTACCGATCTGGCGGAGCCGCACCGTCACAACCATTCTGAGGTCCGAATCCATCCTCGGCTGGAAGTGTGAGGAGGTGAAGGTCCCCGGAAAGAAGTACGGGGCATCTCAACCGATCCTGACTTCTGAGGGGAAGATTCGGATGGCAGACCCGATCCTCACAGACGAAGAATGGACGAAGCTCCAGGATGAAATGAATGGGCGCCCCAGCGCCGGCCGTCGCTCCACAAAGAACACGACTGCATATCGCGGCGTCGTCCTCTGCGGCGGCTGCGGCAGGAACCTGTACCTCTTCAATCCGGAGAGGCAGCAGGGTAAGCCCGTCTACCGCTGCAACAAGTCAGCCAACCGGGAGTCCTGCGGCAAGGGCTACGCCTTCCGAGCCGAGAAGGTGAGGGAGACCGTAGAGAGCATGGTGCTGGGAGTCATCGGAGACTTCCCCATGCACGAACGTCACTACGTCAAGGGCTCGAACAACTCGCAGAGACTCCAGGAAATCAAGGAGTACGTAACAGAACTCCAGAGGTCCATCCGCCCCGGAGGCAAGAACTCGTCCGGCTTCGCCAAGAAGTCCACCGAGGAAGAGGTTGCAGCCCTCTACGAGGAACATGACTCCCTGGCGGCCGAGGGAGACAAGCCGGATAGGTACGAGTACCGGGATACCGGGGAGACCTTCCGCCACATGTGGGAGCGGAACGAAGGCAACGACACCGAGAGGACACGTCACCTGCTCAAGGCGGGAATCAGTGTCCGGTTGAACCCAGTCGTCAAGGGAGTCTCCAATACCATCGACTTCGGCGCAGAGGTGGACCTAGGAAACCTGAGCCAGCCGTTCACGGTCCACTGAGAAGTATCTGGGCCCCGAAGGGGGCCCAGATACTAGCAGGCATTAGATATAGAGAACCCCTCAAAATAGATGTACGTGTCCTTTGAGCGACCCTCGGACAGAATCCAGGAAACCGAGATCGGGATCACACCAAGAGGTCAAGACGCCCAGGAAACCCGTACAGCATGGACTGAAGGCGCCCCGGCGGTCCCCAGGGAGGCATTCACCGAGCGTTACCCCGGGCAGATCACAGCCCAGACGGGCCCGCCTGGTGACCACGAAGAGCGTCTCAAAAACCATGGTTACCGGGGCCCACGATGGACGCCAAGAGGTCTCAGAGGGTGTTCAAAACCCGTCTCGGAACATGGCCCAACCCCTTGAGGTTCTGAGACGAGTTGTGAGACTGTGTCGGCATGACGATGCCCGGTAGGACAACAGGCCACCTGATCGGATACGCGAGGGTCTCGACCGACACTCAGGAGGCACAGCTACAACTCGATGCGTTGGAAGCTGCGGGATGCTCTCGGACCTTCATCGACAAGGCGTCGGGGAAGAACACGGAGCGGCCGGAACTCAAGGCAGCCTTGGACTACCTCAGGGGCGGCGACTCGCTCTGCGTGTGGAAGCTGGACCGGTTCGCGAGGTCCCTCATCGACCTGGTGGCAATGGTGGACGGGCTCGCAGAACGAGGCATCGGCTTCAAAGTACTGACCGGCGCACTGGCAAACATCGACCCGAACACTCCGGACGGCCGTCTGATGCTCCAAGTGATCGGAGCCATGGCGGAGTTCGAGCGCTCTCTCATTCGGGAGCGTACCAAGGCCGGGCTGGAAGCGGCCAAGGCTCAGGGACGAACTGGCGGACGTCCCACAGTCATCACTGACGACATGCTCACGGTGGCCAAGGCACGGAAGGGCAAGGGGGAAAGCGTCAGCGCCATCGCCAAGGCGCTTGGAGTCTCAAGGGCCACCCTGTACCGGTACCTCGATGAGAGCACCTGAGGCAGGCTCGCAGGTGTCAACCCGCTTAACCGCCCGGGGTGGGACTTGCCACTCACGGCCCCCATGCTCAGGCGCCAGAAAGGCCACACACCGCTTGCGGCGCTCCTGTGGAGGTTCCGATGGATCCTCTTAGTCAGGGATTACATCACGCAGGATGCCGATCCGTCCGGCCGCATCCTTCACTCTGGAGCCGATATCTCGCGCCGTGATCACGTCGAGCACTTCTCGTAGTGGCGATAGACCACGATGGGGGCGCCTGGCTGACGCTCGAAGCGGCCACGACGCACCCGCTCAAGGGGCTTGATCTGCTTCAAGCAAGCTGGGCACGTCTCACCCCTGGGCGCATAGGTCACGTACTCCCACTGGCTTGCGTCGGTATCTGCTGCTGCATGGATCACCACGTCCGCCCCCTACTCTCCGTCGCTGAGAGGCTTCATGGTCCGGCCGGCAGCCAGGACGGGGGAACCTCGCACATTCCCCACTTTGGGACGTCCTGATGGGGGTAGAACGTCCCTATGGCTAGCAATGAGCGCCTGCGGGCAACGATGACTTCCCGGGGTTGGACACACTCGACTCTTGCCGAAGCCTCTGGAGTTGACCCCAAAAGTGTTGAGCGATGGGTGAACCTCGGGAGAGTGCCCCGGAGGGCAACCGCTATGAAGGCTGCCGAGGTCCTGGGGGAGGACATACACGCACTGTGGCCAGCGTTGAGGCAGGCTCGATCGGCAAGGGCCGTGAGTCCCGAACTGGTGGCCCTCTACGAGCAGCGGGCAGACCTCCCCGTCTCGGTGTTCGTCGACCTTCTGTCGTCAGCTCAAGAGCGGGCCGATGTCCTGGTCTATGCGGCCGTCTTCCTGCATGAGGCGTATCCCCGGCTCAATGACCTACTCAGGGAGAGGGCAGAGGCCGGATGCCCAGTGCGCATCTGCCTGGGTGACGCCGACTCACAAAACGTTCAGCTCCGGGGCCAGGAGGAGAGGTTCGGGCACGGCATTGAGTCACGGTGCCGGCTGGCGCTGCTTCACTACCGGTCGCTTGCCGACGTCGCCGGCGTGGAGATCAGGACCCATGGAACGACGCTCTACAACTCGATCTACAGAGCTGACGACCAAGCCCTGGTCAATGCCCACGTGTGGGGCGTGAACGCGTACGGTGCGCCGGTGTGGCACCTGCGACGCACGGGGGGCGGGACCATGTTCGACACCTACGCCGAGAGCTTTGACGCCGTCTGGTCGACGGCCCAGGAGGTCCGCTAGTGGCACGCATCGAGTACTTCGATGACCCGGACGCCCCGGAGCCGAACAGCATGGTTGTAGCGGCGTCCGCCGTGGTGACCGACGACAAGGGCCGCATCCTGCTTCAGAGGCGCTCAGACAGCGGTCTGTGGGCTTTGCCGGGCGGAGGCATGGAAATGACCGACAGCCTGCCCGGAACGGCCGTCCGCGAGGTCAAGGAAGAGACCGGCCTGGACGTAGAGATCACTGGGCTCGTCGGGACGTATACCGACCCCCAGCACGTCATCGCGTACACCGACGGAGAGGTACGCCGACAGTTCAACGTGTGCTTCCGGGCCCGTTTGGTGGGCGGGACCCTGACCGTCTCGGACGAATCCCTGGAACTCCGCTGGGTGGACCCGGGAGCTCTCGGCTCCCTGGACATGCACCACACGCAGCGGCTGAGGCTGGCTCACTTCCTGGAAGACCGGGAGACCCCCTACCTCGGGTAGCGCCATCCTCAGGTGGTTGCCCTCCGCCTGCGCCTGATCAGGGCGTCCAGTGACCAGTAGGGCGCCCCGGCCAAGACGAGCGGCACCCAGCAAAACATGTACGGGAGGTCGTTCCCGTAGTAGTACGGGTTGGTCTGCCAGCTCACCGTCAGCCACAGGCTCAGGGAGATCAGCGCCCCGCCGAGCGCGGCCACCCGGGCGTAGAGACCCACGAGGGTCCCGATGCCCACGGCCAGCTCGCCGAAGGCGATGGCGTAGCCGAAGCCGACCGGGTTGTTGAGGGCCAGGTCGACCAGGCCGGGGATGGCCGAGGTGTCCCGGACCCCGCGCATCATCTCGCCGATCGACCCGCTGCCGGTGTCGGACATGAAGGCGGAGTCGGTGATCTTGTCAAGCCCGGCGTAGATGAAGGTGACGCCGAGGAAGACGCGCAGCGGCAGCAGCGCGTATCGCGACGCGGTCTCCTTCCACGCGGCGATCCGGCCCGTCGCACCGGTCGTGCCCGACGCCCCGTGGTGCCCCGTCGCCCCCGCCGTTCCCTCACTGCGCTGTGACATCGTCGGCCTGCCTCTCCACGCCACTGTCCGCAGAACCGATTGTCCTCGGACCCCCTCGGTCTGCATACGTGGGGAACGCCGGGAAAGTTCAGTCGACGACGTCGATGGTGACCCGATTGGTCTCCACGCCCGCGGCCGTCACCACCCACACCTCGACCCGCCCCGGCTCCACGTCGACCGGGAGCGGGACGGTCAGGACCGAGTCCGTGGGGTTGGCGAAACCGCCCGGGACCGGGACCAGGGGAACGTGGGCGTGGACGGCGCCGACGCGCACGACCAGACGGGTCAACGGGTCCGGCCCCGATGCCCCGGCCGGGACGAACCCCGCCCCGCGGATCTCGATGTCGTCGCCCGTGCGGATCGGGGCGTCCAGGTCGCCCGCCTCACGCGAGCGGACGACGGACAGGATCGTGGGCCGGCCGCCGGCAGTGCACGTGGTGGCGAGGTAGCAGGCCGCCGCGACGGCGACGAGGAGCACCAGGGCCCAGGGCACCTCGGGCAGCCGCTCGGGGTCGCGCCCGAGCCGCACGGCCGCGAGGACGAGGACGGCGCCGGAGACCAGGACGTAGGTGACGTCGGTGAGGGCGGCGCGGCCGTTGTCGTCGCACAGCAGGTCGGCGGCGCGCGGCCGGTCGGCGCGCACCTTCTGCAGCCGCTGCCCCACCACCCGGCCCCACACGATCCGCCAGGCGGCGACGGCGACCGCCGCCGTCAGCGCGAAGACGGTCAGGAGTCCGACGCCGTGGTGGACCCCGATGCCGACCCGGCCGACGTCGCCCGTGACCAGGCGCAACGCGAGGAAGAGCACCGCGTAGACGGCGAAGAGCAGCCAGCCGGCGGCGACCGCGCGCGAGGTGGAGAGCCGGTTGTCCTCGCCGATCAGCGGGGCGAGGACCCCGCCGCGCGCCCGGTGGGCGTGGGCGGCGAAGGTGAGCGGGACGGCGAGCGCGAGCGCGGCGACCAGTCCGGCCGTACGCGCCCCCGTCCAGCCGGCGCCGATCGCGGTGAGCGCCTGAGCGAGCAGCAGGGCGACGACCCCGCCCCAGACGGCACCCAGGGTCGCGTACCGGACCCGCCGCAGCCAGGCCTCGCCCGCCCCACGCCCGCGCACCGCGACCGCCCGGGCCGACTGCGCGAGCGCGTCGGAGACCCACTGCCGCGAGGCACCGGGCGAGTGCGCGACGGCGGCCGGCACACCGTCGCCGACGGCGAGTTCGTCCCGCCGGGCGAGGAAGGCGGCGACCGCACGCCGGTGACCCGCGCGCCCGCTCCCCGCGCACCCCGCGTGGTCACCGCACTGTCTCGCCTCTTGCACCGCCACGGCGCCCACTTCCCGATTCCGTACTCCGACAGCCCGTCAACTTGCCCGTGAGTCCTGGGAATTGTGTCGCACCGAAGAGCCTCCGGACCGCTCCGAGCGCCCCGCGCGAGAGTGATTGAACCGTCATCACATTGACGTAAAGACAGCTGAGGACACGGTGTTACGACAGCAGTTCGGGCTCCGCGCGGCTGATCCTGCGCCACAGCGGCTGATAGTTGACCCAGGCGGCGAGGTCGGAACCGAGCTGCTCCCGGGTGGCGACCGCCTCCTTGTGCCCGATCGGCACCGGCTTGCCCGCCGCCCGCGCGGTCAGCTGCACCTGCGCGCACCGCTCCATGGCGATGAACCACCAGGCGGCCGCGTCGACCGAGGCCCCCACGGTCAGCAGCCCGTGGTTGCGCAGCACGATCCCCTTGTACGGGCCGAGGGCGACGGCGATCCGCCTCCCCTCCTCGCGGTCGACGGCGACCCCGGTGTACGCGTCGTAGAGCGCGTGGTCCTGGTAGAAGGCACAGGCCTCCTGGGTGATCGGCTCGATCAGCTCGCCGAGCGCGGCCAGCGCCCGCCCGTGCGTGGAGTGGCTGTGCGCGACGGCGACGACGTCCGGCCGCGCCCGGTGCACCTCGGCGTGGACGGCGAAGGCGGCCTGGTTGACGTGTTCGCCGCCCTGGACCACCTGCCCGTTCCCGTTGACCAGGACCAGGTCGCTCGCGGTCAGCTCGGCGAAGGGCGCGCCGAAGGGGTTCACCCAGAAACAGTCGGCGTACTGGGGGTCCCGGGCGGTCACATGACCGGAGACGCCCTCCTCGTACCCGAACCGCGCGAAGAGCCGGAGCGCGCCCGCGAGTCTCCGCTTGCGGTACGTCCGCTCCTCCTCGACGGTCCCGTGGACGGGAGGCATCGCGGCATGGAGCTGCTCGACAGGTACGGGTGCGGGCGCCGATGTCTCGCTCATGGGCGGGAAGGTAACGCCGGGCCGCGCAACTGACCAGAGAGATCACACGCCCAACACGACGAAACCGCCGCCCCCGGATGGTGGGGGCGGCGGTTTCACACACGTACGGGAGCGACTACTCCCACTCGATCGTGCCCGGCGGCTTGCTCGTCACGTCGAGCACCACGCGGTTCACGTCGTTGACCTCGTTGGTGATCCGGGTCGAGATCTTCGCGAGCACGTCGTACGGCATCCGCGTCCAGTCCGCCGTCATCGCGTCCTCGGACGAGACCGGGCGCAGGACGATCGGGTGACCGTACGTCCGGCCGTCGCCCTGCACGCCCACGGAGCGCACATCGGCGAGCAGGACGACCGGGCACTGCCAGATGTCGCGGTCGAGACCGGCGGCCGTCAGCTCCTCGCGGGCGATGGCGTCGGCCTCGCGCAGCAGGTCGAGACGGGCCTTCGTCACCTCGCCGACGATCCGGATACCGAGGCCGGGGCCCGGGAACGGCTGCCGCTGGACGATCTCCTCCGGCAGCCCGAGCTCCTGGCCGACCATCCGGACCTCGTCCTTGAACAGCTGGCGCAGCGGCTCGACGAGCTCGAACTCCAGGTCCTCGGGGAGGCCGCCCACGTTGTGGTGGGACTTGATGTTCGCGGTGCCGGTGCCGCCGCCGGACTCGACGATGTCCGGGTAGAGCGTGCCCTGGACGAGGAACGCGACGTCCTCGCCGGTGCCCGCCGACTCGGCGACGATCTCGGCCTGCGCCTGCTCGAAGACGCGGATGAACTCGCGGCCGATGATCTTCCGCTTCTCCTCGGGGTCGGAGACCCCGGCGAGCGCGGTGAGGAACCGCTCCTGGGCGTCGACGACCTTCAGCTGGACGCCGGTCGCGGCCACGAAGTCCTTCTCGACCTGCTCGGTCTCGCCCTTGCGCATCAGGCCGTGGTCGACGTACACGCAGGTCAGCTGCGAGCCGATGGCCTTCTGCACGAGCGCGGCGGCCACGGCGGAGTCGACGCCGCCGGACAGACCGCAGATGGCGCGCTTGTCGCCGACCTGCTCGCGGATGGCCGCGACCTGCTCGTCGATGACGTTGCCGGTGGTCCAGGACGGCTCGATGCCGGCGCCCCGGTAGAGGAAGTGCTCCAGGATCTGCTGGCCGTGCGTGGAGTGCAGCACCTCGGGGTGGTACTGGACGCCGTACAGCTTCTTCTCGTCGTTCTCGAAGGCGGCGACCGGCACGACGTCCGTGGACGCGGTGACGGCGAAGCCCTCGGGAGCGGCGGAGCAGGCGTCGCCGTGCGACATCCACACGGACTGCTCGGTCGGGGTGCCCTCGAAGAGGGTCGATCCGGCCTTGGAGACGTGCAGCGGCGTACGGCCGTACTCGCGGGCGCCCGTGTTGTCGACGGTGCCGCCGAGGGTGGTCGCCATCAGCTGGAAGCCGTAGCACATGCCGAAGACGGGCACGCCGGCCTCGAAGAGGGCACGGTCCAGGCGCGGGGCGCTCTCCGCGTACACGGAGGACGGGCCGCCGGAGAGGATGATCGCCCTCGGCTTCTTGGCCAGCATCTCGGCCACCGGCATGGTGGACGGGACGATCTCGCTGTAGACCCGCGCCTCACGGACGCGACGGGCGATGAGCTGGGCGTACTGAGCGCCGAAGTCGACAACGAGGACTACGTCCGGGTTGGTGACGTCGGGCGCGGCAGCGGGAGTCGCTGATGACACTTCGGCGGCCTTCCGGCGGTAGGGAGGGGTTCCCCCGAAGGGGGGCTATTTGTCGATTCTACCGGCGCGCCGGTGCCGCTTTTCGTCTCACCATCCGAACCCGGTTTGTCCCGGGCCCCGCACAAGGGTCCATACTGTCCGCATGCGCAAGCTCCCGACCTTCGTCTTTACCTATGGCACCGGCCCGTCCGGCTGCCATGGTCGTGCTGCTTGAGCAACTGACAAGCGACTTCCCAGGCGCCCCGGGCCGACAAGGCCCGGGGCGTTCTGTCGTTTCCGGGCCGTGTCGCTCCGGGGCATCCCATCCCCGCAGAGGAGCCCCACCGTGAGCACCACCACCCGGACCGAGAAGACCCAGACCGAGAAGACCGGCGCCCGGAACGACGAGGCCGCCGCGCTCATCGGCGACGCGCGTGAGCGGATCGACGCGCTCGACGACCGGATCATCGGGCTGATCCAGGAACGGATGGCCGTCTCGGCCGTCATCCAGGAGGCCCGGATCGGCTCGGGCGGCCGCCGCGTGAACCTCGGGCGCGAGATGGAGGTGCTCAGCCACTACCGGGACGCCCTGGGCAAGCCGGGTACGGCGCTCGCGATGACGATGCTGGAGCTCTGCCGGGGCCGTATCTGAGGGCCGTCCGGCGGGCGGGGGTAGGACCTGAGTTCGGGCCCGCTCTCACCCGTACGGCGCGTGACCGGCTCCCGCACCCCTTCGTTGGTCCCGTTGTCCGTGCCAGCCAGGGGCGGCCCCGAAAAAACCACGCGTGGCTTCGCTGGGGCGTGTGACGTACCGCAAGTACGTCGTGGGACCTCGCCCCAGCGCGCGTGACCGGACGGCAGGGGACAGCAGCCCGGTCACCCGTAAAGGGCGGTCGGCCCCGGGGACGCCCGGGGCCGACCGCAACCGGTCCAGACGAACACCCCATACCTCCCGTCCCTTCCTCCCCACATACCCCTCGCGGCGCACCCCCCGGCGTCGCTCCCCCTCGGCACCGCCGCTGCCCTGACACCGGTGCCGACCGCCAAGGGCCCCGTGACGCGACCGGAATCGCGTCCCGGGGCCCTTGCGCATGCACGCGCACCCGCACGCGCACCTGCCCGGGCATATGCATGTGACGCGCGTCACATGACATTTCCCGGCTCGGCCTACAACCAATCCCCCCAGTCACAGGTCATGCATGCGGCACCACCCAGAAACTGGAGAGGCGCTGCACTCGGAGGGGGGTGCAGCGCCTTTTCCGTGTCCAGGAGTGACTACGCCTTCTTCGGCGGGACCGCCGGGATCCCCAGGAACGGCAGCTTCAGCGCGCCGAACGCGTCCGCCGGGACCGTCGGCGCCTTCGGGGCGACGGCCGTGAGACGCATGTACGACTCGCCCTGCCGGGGGCGCGGGTCCTCGTCGCCCTTGTTCGGCCAGAAGGACATCGCCCGCTCCGCCTGCGCCGTGATCGTCAGCGACGGGTTGACGCCGAGGTTGGCGGAGACCGCCGCCCCGTCGACGACCGAGATGCCCGGGTGCCCGAAGAGCCGGTGGTACGGGTCGATGACACCGGACTCGGCGTCCGCGCCGATCGGGCAGCCGCCCAGGAAGTGCGCGGTGAGCGGGGTGCCCATCAGCTCGCCGATGTTGGAGCCGGCGAACCCGTTGATCTCCTCGGCGAGCAGGGAGGCCGCCCGGGTCGCCTCGGCGATCTGGTTCGGGTTCGGCGCGCCGTGCCCCTGGCGGGCCGTGAGCAGGCCCTTTCCGAGGCCGCCCGGCTTGCGGTACGTCGTCAGGGAGTTGTCCAGGGACTGCATGACGAGGCCGATGATCGTCCGCTCCGACCAGCGGCGGTTGGAGAGGGAGCGGACGGCGAGGGTGGGGTGCTTGACCATTTCCAGGAGCCAGTTCCGTACCCGGTGGGCGCCGTACGGCACCTGGAGGACGGTCATGCCGCCCATGGCGTTGGAGCCCTTGCCGTAGCGGACCGGCTCGATGTGGGTGTTCTCGTCCGGGTGGATCGAGGAGGTGATCGCGACGCCGCGCGTGAAGCCGGCCTTCGCCGCGCCGTGCTTCTTGCGGTAGCGCCGGTCGGTGGTCTGCGCGCCGACGAGCGCCTCGGAGTTGGTACGGGTCAGCTCGCCGAGCCGGGCCGAGATCCGGGGCAGCAGGCCGGAGTCCTTCATCCGGTGGAGCAGGGTCTGCGTGCCGTACGTACCCGCCGCTATGACGACCCGCCGGGCCGTGAACGTACGGCCCTGGCCCTTCCGCCGCTTGTCGGTCGGGAGCGTCTTGACCGCGTACCCGCCCCGCGAGTCCTCCGTCAGGGCGACCACCGAGGTCATCGGGTGGACGACGGCGCCTGCCTTCTCGGCGAGGTGGAGGTAGTTCTCGTTGAGGGTGTTCTTGGCGCCGTGCCGGCAGCCCGTCATGCACTCGCCGCACTCGGTGCAGGCCCTGCGCGTCGGCCCCGCGCCGCCGAAGTACGGGTCGGCGACCTCGGTGCCCGGCTTGGCCTTCGCCGTACCCTCGGCGTCCTCGCCGTCGCCGAAGAAGACCCCGACCGGCGCCATGTGGAAGGTGTCACCGATCCCCATGGCCTGCGCGGTCGCCTTGAGGTGGACGTCCGAAGGGGTCATCGTCGGGTTGAGCCGGACGCCCAGCATCCGCTTGGCCTGGTCGTAGTACGGGGCCAGCTCCTCCTGCCAGTCCGTGATGTCCTTCCACTGCGGGTCGTCGAAGAACGGCGCGGGCGGTACGTAGAGGGTGTTGGCGTAGTTCAGCGAACCGCCGCCCACGCCCGCGCCCGCCAGGACCATCACGTTGCCCAGCAGGTGGATGCGCTGGATGCCGTAGAGGCCGAGGGCGGGGGCCCAGAGGAAGTTCTTCAGGTCCCAGGAGTTCTTGGGCAGCTCGGCGCGGGCGAAGCGGCGGCCGGCCTCCAGGACGCCGACCCGGTAGCCCTTCTCCGTCAGGCGCAGCGCCGTGACCGAGCCGCCGAAGCCGGAGCCGACGACGATGACGTCGTAGTCGTACGCGTCGTTTCCGTACGCGTCGGAGTCGTCCGCCGAGTCCAGGGCGTCCTCGACCTGATTTCGGGCAGGGGGTACCGCGGTCATGGCTCTCCTCGTACGAAAAGGGGCGTAAGCGGAATACGGACGGGGGCGGCGTCAGCGCAGGCGGAGGGCCTTCATCGCCTTCAGGGACAGGCTCATGAACGCGGCGTACTTCTCGTCGTCCATCCCGAAGGAGGGTGCGAGCGGGATCAGCCGCTGCTGGGCCACGGTCTGGGCCTCGGTGTACTTGAGGATGCCCTCCGAGCCGTGGCGCCGGCCGAGCCCGGAGTCCTTCATGCCGCCCATCGGCGCCTGGACGCTGCCGTACGCGGGCGCGTACCCCTCGTTGATGTTGACCGTGCCGGTGCGCAGCCGGGCGGCGACGGCGTGGCCGCGCCGGGAGTCCTTCGTCCAGACGGAGGAGTTGAGGCCGTACGGGGTGGCGTTGGCCAGCTCGACGACCTCGTCCTCGTCCTTGAAGCGGTAGATGGAGACGACCGGGCCGAAGGTCTCCTCGGTGCAGACGGCCATCGGGCCCTCGACGCCGTCGAGGATGGTCGGCTCGTAGAAGAGCGGGCCGATGTCGGGGCGGGCGACGCCGCCGGCGACCAGCTTGGCGCCCTTGGCGACGGCCTCCTCGACGTGCTTGGTCACCGTCTCCAGCTGGCGCGTGCCGACGAGGGAGCCCATGTCGGCGCCGTAGGAGAGGGAGTTGCCGAGCCGCATCGCCTTCGTACGGGCGGCGAACCGGGCGACGAAGTCGTCGGCGACCGACTCGTGGACGTACAGCCGCTCGATGGAGATGCAGAGCTGTCCGGCGGAGGAGAAGCAGGCGCGGACGGCACCGGCGGCGGCCTTCTCGATGTCGGCGTCCTTGAGGACCAGCATGGCGTTCTTGCCGCCGAGTTCGAGGCTCACGCCGACGAGCCGGGCGGCGGCGCCCTGGGCGACCTGGCGGCCGGTACTGGTCGAGCCGGTGAAGGAGACGTAGTCGGCGTGCTTGACGACCTCGGGGCCGACGACCGGGCCCTCGCCGATGACGATCTGGAAGACCTCGGCGGGCAGCCCGGCCTCGATGAGCAGGTCACGGGCCCAGAGCGCGGTGAGCGCGGTCTCGGTGTCGGGCTTCATCACGACGGCGTTGCCCGAGACGAAGGCGGGCAGCGCGTCGCCGACCGACAGCTCCAGGGGGTAGTTCCAGGGCGCGATCTGGCCGACGACACCGCGCGGCTGGCGCAGCTCGGTGACCTTGGTGAGGGTCGGTACGACGCCGGTGTGGCGCTTGGGACGCAGGTAGGCGGGGGCCTTGCGGCCGTAGTGGCGGGCGGCGACGGCGACCGACATGACCTCTTCGTGGGCGTGCAGCCGGGCCTTGCCGGTCTCCAGCTGGATGAGGTCGAGGACCTCGGCCTGGCGCTCGAGGACCAGGTCGTGGAAGCGGAGCAGTACGGCGGCGCGAGCCCTGACGGGGGCCGCGGCCCAGGCGCCCTGGGCGGCGCGGGCGCGGGCGAAGGCCTCGGCGACGTCCTCGGGGGTGGACTCGGGCAGGTCGGCCAGCTTCTCCCCGGTGAAGGGGGTGTGGTTGGCGGTACGGCCGGAACCGGCGACGCCGCGGGTGAGCTGGGCGACCACCTCCGGCGTGACCACGTCGGCGGCGGTGCGGGCACCGGCCGGCGAGGGCGCGAGGGGGTTCGTGCCGGGGGTGGCGGTGGCCGGGGTGGCGAGTGCCTGCGAGTCCGTCATGAGGCCGAGGGTAGGCCGCGAACCGGCCTTTGGGTACCCGTCGGTAACGCGTTTTCACCGCCTACACACAATCGCGCCAGCGATCGCTGGCACATAAGCCCTGATCAGGGGCTCACGGTCGGGCGGGAGTGCGATCTCGCGGATACCCCGCCGACTCGGCCGGACTCAGCCGCTCTGCTCGCCCGGGGCCCGCCAGTGCTGCACGACGACGTCGAACTGCTGCCGGGTGGTCTCCCAGCTGGACTCCGGTGAGGACATGTACAAGGCGTACTCGGTGCCGTCGTCCCCGAAGTACATCTGGTCGATCGCGTGCCTCGGGCCCGGGAACTCCTGCTTCTCGTACCAGGTGAACTCCCACCGGGCGGAGCGGACCTGGTCGCGGTAGGTGTTCTGGTTGAGCTTGATCCGCTGGTACTTCATGCGCTTCTTGAGGGTCTTCTCCAGGTCCAGCGCGTGCACGTACGGGTTCTCGAAGTCGGGCGTCGGATCGATGCTGATCCGGATCCGGTGCTTGCCGTTGTCCGGCGTGTAGTCGACGTTGTCGCCGTCGGTCTGCCGCTTCCACCCGTCGGGGACGAGCAGGCTGAAGCCCTTCTCGTCGTCGACCCGGTGCCAGCCGGCCGGGACGGCGGGCGGGGTCCGCTCCGTCACGGTGGGGCCCGTGCCGCGACCGCCGGTGTCCCCGCTCTGGGCGCCGCTGGAGTCGTTCATGGCGGCGAAGACGGCTCCCCCGGCGATCAGACCGGCGAGCACGGCCGCCAGGACCGCCGTACGCCAGCGTCCCCTGCCCTTGGGCTCAAGGCGGGCCGGGTGGGGCGCGGGGGTGGAGATCGGGGTCGCGGTGGGGCCGCGGCCGGCCGTCGACGAGGAGGTGGGGTCCGAGGCGGCCGGGAGCTGGGCGGTGGCCGAGGTCAGCTCCTCCGGTCCGACCCGCTGCGTCGGTACGTAGGCCTGCGCCGCCTGCGGAGTACGGCCCTCCATCGCGTCGAGCAGCATCCGCTCGGCCTCGTCGGCGCCCGGCCGGCCCGCCGGGTCCTTGCGGAGCAGCGCGACGATGACGGAGGCCAGCGCGCCGGCCTTCGCCGGGTGCGTCGGCTCCTCGGTCACGACGGCCTGCATGGTGCTGATCGGCGAGGTCCGGCGGAACGGCGAGGTGCCCTCCACCGCCGTGTACAGCGTCGCGCCGAGCGACCAGAGGTCGGAGGCGGGGCCGGGGTCCCCGCCCCGTACCCGCTCCGGTGCCAGATAGTCGATGGAACCGACGAGTTCACCGGTCCGGGTGATCGTCGAGTCGCCCTCGATGGCCGCGATGCCGAAGTCGGTGAGCAGGACCCGTCCGTCGCGGGCCAGCAGGACGTTGCCGGGCTTCACGTCCCGGTGCAGCACTCCCGCGGCGTGCGCGGCGCGCAGCGCCCCGAGGACGTGCAGCCCGATCCTCGCCGCCTCGCGGGGCTCGATCGTGCCGGCCTCCTTCGCGGCGTCCGCGAGCGAGGGCCCGTCGACGTACTGCATGACGATCCACGGGCGGTCGTCGTGCTCCAGCACGTCATGGACGGTGACCACGCCGGGGTGGGTGATCCGCGCCGCGGCGCGGGCCTCCTTCTGCGTACGGGCGTGCAGCACGAGGCGGTCGGCCTCGGCCACGAACCGACCCGCCGTCAACTCCTTGACCGCGACCACCCGGTGCAGGACCTCGTCGTGCGCCCGCCAGACCTTGCCCATGCCGCCGCGACCGATGGTCTCGCCCAGCCTGTACCGTCCGGCCAGCAGCAACCCCGTGCCCGTCTCCGTGCCCTGAGAATGTTCCACAGTCCCCCGCCCGTTCCTTCGGATGCCAGGTTACGGAGGGGGAGACGGAGGACGGAACCTCGGGGCTCGCAAAGGAACCGCACTGTGACCCCGTTCGGGCCCGGTTCGACGCGTTTCGGCGCGTTTCAGCCTGTGGCGCGATTCAGATGATGCGGTGATGGCGTGTTTCAGCCGGTGGCGGGTCTCGGGCGTTTCAGCGGTGGTGCGTTCAGCGGGTGGCGGAACCGGCGCATTTCAGCGGGTGGCCCGGTAGGCCTTCACCGCCTGGTCGTAGAGCTCGGACACCTTGTCGCGTTCGCTCTCCGGGCCGATGACCTGGACCACGTGGTAGCGGCCGTCCTCGATCAGGGCGAGGTTGCGGACGAAGACCTCACGCCCGGTGGTGTCCTGCCAGGTGAACTGACCCACCGCCATGACCTGCCGGCCCACCTCGATCCGGCGCAGACCGGAGGCGCTGGACCAGGAGGAGTCCCGCCACGGCTGGAGCTCGCGCTCCTTGGTGCGCTGGTACGCCATCGGATCCGAGCCGTTGGCCTGCACGGTGTCCCGGCCCGGTACGACGATCAGGACGAAGTCACCCCCGGTGTAGCGGACTTGCCCGGCGTCGTTGATCGGGCTGCGCCGCCAGCCGTCGGCGACGCCGATCTCGAAGCCCTCCGGGTCCTTCTGGAGCGTGTACCCGGCGGCCAGGGCCGGTGTGCTGGGGGTGGTGGCCGGCGGGGTGGTCTTCTCCGAACCGGGCTTGGAGCCGGGCGTCGTGCTCGGCTTGGCGCTGGGCGTCGCACTCGGCTTGGCGCTCGACCCCGTCGTCGGGGTGACGGACTGCCCCGCGGGCTGCCGGCCCTCGGCGCCGTCCTTGGGCATGAACAGCACGGCGTACGCGACGACTCCGACGAGCAGCAGCATGACCAGGAGCAGCAGCGTCAGGCCGAGGGAGCGCGCGGAACGGGCCCCTCCGGCCGCGCCGCGCGAGGCCCGGGGCGGGCGCGGGGCACGCTGCGGGAGCTCCTCGTGGAAGTGCTCCTGCGGGAACTCCTGACGCCTGCCGGACCGCTGATCGGACCGCTGCTCTTGTACGTGGGCGGGCTCGTACCGCTCGGACCGCTCGTCCTGCCGTACGGCCACGGTTTCGTCCTGCCGGCCCTTCCCCTTCCGGTGGCGGTGGCGGCCTCCCGCCGCGCCGCCCCCTCGGCGCCTGCGCACCAGCTCGCCCCGGCGCCGTACGACGGGCAGGCGCGTGGCGTCCTCGGACGGCAGCGGCACGACGCCCACGCCCGCGTCGGGCTCCGGGGCGGAACGGACGAGGGAGCGCAGCCAGCCGCTCAGCTCCTCGAAGTCGGGGCGCTCGGTGGGGTCCTGGCGGAGCAGGGACTCCACGACGGGCCGCAGCGGGCCGCACTCCTCGGCGTAGGCCGGGGGCTCGGCGCAGACCAGCTGGACGAGCTCGGCGGCGCTGTCCTCGGGGTACGGGGCGTGTCCCTGGACGGCGCGGTAGAGGAGCGCGCCGAGCGCCCACAGGTCGGTGGCGGGGCCGATGGGCGGGGCCAGGCGCCAGTTCTCGTGGACCGGTCCCGCCTGTTCGGGCGCCCAGCGCTCGGTGACCGCGCCGACGACGGCGATCCTGGCCTGGCGGGCGCGTTCGGCGGCGAGCCGGGTGGCGGGGCCCCGGTACACGGACGTGGGCGGCGCGTCGTCCGCCTCGGCGGGCCCGTCCCAGGCTCCGGAGGCCGGTGCGGGTACGCGTACCCGTCCGGGCTCAGGGACCGGCGCCGGGGTGTAGCCGGCGGGGAGGGCGGGCAGCACCGGGCTGCCGCCCGCGGGGACAGGCCCGGAGGCGTCGCGCGAGGCGTGCGGGCCGTCGCTCCAGGTCCCGGCGAGCATCGCGCGGGTCGGCCCGCCGCCGCCGTCCTGCCCGTACCCCTTGCGGTACGGCGCCGGGTACTCGTCGTCGTTGTCGTCCTCGTCCTCGTCGTCCCCGGTCTGGGACCACCACTGCGGCTCGGGCCCGAGCCCCTGCGCGGGCACGGGCGCGGGCGCCATCGGGAGCTGGGCGGAGGGCGGTTCGGCCTCGGGGGCGGGCTCCGGGACGGGCTCGGGGGCGCGCTCCGGGACGGGCTCGGGGGTCGGGCGCTGTACCGGTACGGCCCCGGTCTCACCGATGTGCGCGGCGGCGCGGGCTCCCGCCCGGTACGCGGCGATGGCGCCCGCGCGGGCGGCCCGTACGTCGGCGGCCGGCGGGGGCGTGCTCGCCGGCAGCTCGGGACGTACGACCGGTTCGCCCGTACCCGCCGACGGCTCCTCCCGGTCGCCAGGCCACTCCTGACCGAACCCGTCGCCGTCGTCTCCTTCGCCGTCGTGTTCGCCGTCGCCCTCGTCCGTGTCTCCGTACGGCGGCGCCGGCTCGTCCTCGTCGGTGAGCGGCACCGGGGCGTACCCGCACAGCGCTTCCTCCGCCGCGCCCGCCGCGAGGCCGGTCAGCACCACGCGGCCGTCGTCGCAGACGAGCACGGTCCGGGGGGTGATGTTCCGGTGGGTCCAGCCGTGGGCGTGCAGGGCGCGTAGGGCGGTGAGGACCTCGGAGCCGATCTCGGCCGCGCGGTACGGGCTCAGCGGGCGCTCGGCGAGGAGCGCCGCCAGCGGCCTGGCCGCGACCAGTTCACTCACTATCCACAGCGAACCGGCCTCCGCGAACACGTCGAAGACCTGGTCGAGCCGGGGGTGGTCCGGAATCTGCGCGGCCGCCTGGGCCGCCTCGACGGCGCGCCGCACCGCCGGATCGGCCGGCCGCCGGGTCGCCCGGCCCGAACTCGCCCGGTGCGGGGTGAAGCCGGTGCCGTCCTCGTCGACCACCTCGGCGTCGATCACCTCGGGCAACGGGACCTGGTGGACCAGGACTTCCTGCCCGCTGTAGGTGTCGAAGGCGCGCGTCTCGACGAGTTCGTACGCGTCCTGCGGCGGTACGGGCAGGCGATAGCGGTCGGCGAGCACCCTTCCCGCGTAGTCGTCCACGACGCCTCCCCACCGAGCGCGCTGTCCCCCGGGCCGTACGGATCCCGTCAGCTCATGCATCGCCCGGACCGCGCGAAACCGTCAATTCCGATCCTGGACCGTACATTTGGCGATGCATTTCGGCTGCGTACGGTCCCCGGACTCTCACGATACGTGGCGCCGGTCAGTCCTTGGGGCTGAACGTGGCGAACGCCGTCTCCCGCAGCGTCTTGCACGCGGCGGCGTCCCACTTGTCCGACTCGCAGGTGATCATGATCGAGTAGCCGTGCGTGGCGTCGACCTTGAAGCCCCGGTTGAGTATCCGGACGCGCTTGCCCTTCTCGGTGCGCTCGAACTGCCAGTCGGCGACCGTCGGGTACCCGTTGTACGAGACGCGCTTGATGCCGATGTGGCGGTAGCCGTTGCTGGAGGCGGAGACACCGGCAACGGCGGCCGCCCAGGCGGAGGCCGCATCGTCCTTCGGGCTGCTGTTGTAGTCGACCTGGACGCGCGGGTATCCGCCGTCCTCGTTGAAGATCCCGCCCGAGTTCCGGCCCGCTATTCCGTTGAGCTTGAACGTGGACGGCATCGCCATGGTGAAGTGGAACCGGCTGTTCGTCACCATGGTGTACCCGGCGGGCAGCTGCGTCCCGGGCGCGCCGTTGCTCGGCTTCCCCGACGGCGTACCGCTCTGCCCGCCCGAGCCCGAGCCCGAGCCGGACCCCGGGTCGGTCGGCTGGTCGCCGCCCTGCTGGCCGGGGTCGCTCGGGGTCTGACCCTTGCCCTGGGTGTCGGTGCCACCGTTGCCGGCCGTGGCGCCCGCGGAGGTCGTCCTGTCGTCGCCCTTGCCGCCGCCCTTGGTGTCCTTGTCGTCGTCACCGCCGCCGAGCGAGACCGCGAGGATGGTGCCGAGCAGGGCGAGGACCACGATCCCCGCGATGATGACGAGCGTGCGGCGCGGTACGACGTCGGTGAGCGAGGCCCGTGGCTGCGCCGGTCTGCTGCCGCCCTGGATCGGCTCGGGCCGGGGCTTCTGCTCGGACCGTGCCGTGGCGGCCGCGTTCCGTACGGACTTCAGCGCGCCGCGCATCCGCTCGGCGCCCGTGCCCGCTTCCGGAGCCTTCTCCTTGGCGCCGGACCGCGCCTGCTTCGGCGGCTCCGGGGGGACCGGGGGCAGCGGCACGACTCTGGTGGCCTCGGCCGACGGCTCCGGCTCCACGACCGGCGCGGGCGCGGGCGCGTCGAGCACGGCCCGGAGCAGCACGCGCGCACCGGCGTCGTCGAGCCGCTGCGCCGGGTCCTTGGCCAGCAGGCCGTAGATGACCTTCTCAAGCAGCGGCCCGGCGTTCTTCGGCGGATCGACGGGCTCGGTCATCACCGCGGTGAGCGTCGCGATCGCGGAGCCCTTGTCGTACGGCGGGCTGCCCTCGACGCTCGCGTACAGCAGTCCGCCCAGCGACCACATGTCGGCGGCCGGGCCGGGCTTGTGGCCACGGGCGCGCTCGGGCGAGATGTACGAGGGCGCGCCGACGAGCATGCCGGTGGAGGTGATCGACGGGTCGCCCTCGACCTGCGCGATGCCGAAGTCGGTGAGGACGACCCGGCCGTCCTCGGCGATCAGGACGTTCGACGGCTTCACGTCGCGGTGCAGGATGCCCTGACGGTGCGCGGAACGGAGCACGTCGAGGATGGCGAGACCGACCTCGGCGGCGCGGTGCGGGGTGAGCGTGCCGTCCTCCCGGACGGCGTCGGCGAGGGACTTGCCCTCGATGAGCTCCATGACGATCCACGGCCGGTCGTCCTCGTCGACGACGTCGTAGACGGTCACGGCGCCGTTGTTACGGATCCGGGCGATGGCCTTCGCCTCGCGCAGGGTCCGGGTGATGAGGCGTCGCTTCTCGTCCTCGTCGATGCTGTTGGGGAAGCGGAGCTCCTTGACGGCCACGGTCCGGCCCAGGGTCTCGTCGACCGCGCGCCACACGGTGCCCATGCCGCCGCGTCCGAGCACCCCGTCGAGCCGGTACCGCCCCGCGAGCAACCGCTCCTCGGGCGCCGCAGCCCTGGCGGACTTCCTGAGCACGGGCGCCTCGGCCGGCACCGCGTCGGAAGGCACGGCGCTGGAAGGCACGGCGTCGGAAGGCACCGCGTCGGAAGGCTCGGAAACCTTCGCCGAACCCCTCACCGCGTCCTCCGGCGCATCCTTCTCCGGCTCACCGGGCGCCGCGTCGGCCACGCCGGCGGTCCCGGCAGCGTCCGTGCCCGCGCCCTTGTCCCTACCCGCGCCATTACCGGCGTCCGTGCCCGACTTCTCGTCCGGCTCCGCCTCACGTGCCGCGGGAACCGCGCCCAGGTCGCCGTCGGTTCCGGCACCCGCGCCGGCGTCCCGCCGAGGGTCCCGCGCCGTGTCCCGCGACTGCTCCGCCTCCGACATGCGTCCCCTCTGCGATCCCTGATCTTCGCCCGCGTCCGCCGCTTCCCGCGCGATGCGGTAACCCGCCCTGGAAGAGAGCCCATTGTCTCTCACCCCGGGACCGATCTCGCTCCCGGGTCCAGACTCCGGGAGGACGGACCCGCGGGAAAGCGATCCCGCCATGGCACCCGACGCCGACACACCCCCCTCGGGTTCCGCACCCGTACGAACAGGATGCCGCACCCCGCCCCCAACGTCCCCTCTCGGAGGCCGAGTTCGCCCAGGACCGTCCGAACGGATCAGATCGGCACGATGTCCGGCGCCCCGAGCCGTGCCGCGTCCGCCGTCAGGTCGTCCGGCTGCCGCTGCGACTCCCGCTCCGCCTCCACCCGCTTCTCGTAGTGCTCCACCTCCTTCTCGATCTGGCGCTCGTCCCAGCCGAGCACCGGGGCCATCAGCTCGGCGCACTCCCGCGCCACGCGCGTCCCGCGGTCGAAGGTCTCGATCGAGATCCGGGTACGCCGGGTCAGGACGTCGTCCAGATGCCGGGCGCCCTCGTGCGAGGCCGCGTAGACGATCTCGGCGCGCAGATAGTCCTCCGCTCCCGTCAACGGCTCGGCGAGGCCGGGGTCGGCGGCGATGAGCTCCAGGATCTCCTCCGTCAGCGACCCGAACCGGTTGAGCAGATGCTCGACGCGCACGACATGGAGTCCGGTTCTCGCGGCGATCCTGGCCCTCGCGTTCCACAGGGCCTTGTAGCCCTCGGCGCCCAGGAGCGGGATGTCCTCGGTGACGCAGGCGGCGACCCGCTGGTCGAGCGCGTGCACGGCCTCGTCCACGGCGTCCTTGGCCATCACCCGGTAGGTCGTGTACTTGCCGCCGGCCACCACGACCAGGCCCGGGACCGGGTGCGCGACGGTGTGTTCGCGCGACAGCTTGCTCGTGGCGTCCGACTCGCCGGCCAGCAGCGGCCGCAGGCCCGCGTACACCCCCTGGACGTCGTCCCTGGTGAGCGGGGTCGCCAGGACGCTGTTCACATGCTCAAGGAGATAGTCGATGTCGGCGCTGGACGCGGCCGGGTGGGCCTTGTCCAGGTCCCAGTCGGTGTCCGTGGTGCCGACGATCCAGTGCCGCCCCCAGGGGATGACGAAGAGGACGGACTTCTCGGTCCGCAGGATCAGTCCGGTGCTGGAGTGGATCCGGTCCTTCGGTACGACCAGATGGATGCCCTTCGACGCCCGTACGTGGAACTGACCCCGCTCCCCGATGAGCGCCTGGGTGTCGTCCGTCCACACCCCGGTCGCGTTCACCAGCTGCTTCGCGCGGATCTCGTACTCCCCGCCCGCCTCGACGTCCTGGACCCGGGCGCCGACCACCCGTTCGCCCTCGCGCAGGAAGCCGATGACCCGCGCGCGGCTGGCGACCTTCGCTCCGTAGCTCGCGGCCGTGCGGACCATTGTGGCGACGAAGCGGGCGTCGTCCATCTGGGCGTCGTAGTACTGCAACGCGCCGACCAGGGCGTCCTTCTTCAGGCAGGGGGCGACCCGCAGGGCGTTGCGCCGGGAGAGGTGGCGGTGCACCGGCAGCCCCCGCCCATGCCCCGACGAGACCGACATCGCGTCGTACAGCGCGACGCCCGAGCCCGCGTAGAGCCGCTCCCAGCCCTTGTGCTGCAAGGGATAGAGGAAAGGGACGGGCTTCACGAGATGGGGGGCGAGCCGCTCCAGGAGCAGGCCGCGCTCCTTCAGCGCCTCGCGCACCAGCGCGAAGTCCAGCATCTCCAGATAGCGCAGGCCGCCGTGGATCAGCTTGCTCGACCGGCTGGAGGTGCCGGAGGCCCAGTCCCGGGCCTCGACGAGGCCGGTGGAAAGACCTCTCGTGACCGCGTCGAGGGCCGTCCCGGCGCCGACCACGCCGGCGCCCACCACCAGCACGTCCAGTTCGCGCTCGGCCATCGCCGCCAGCGCCTCGGCGCGCTCGGCCGGTCCCAGTGTCGCTGTCCTCACCGCTGCCTCCCGTCGTCCCCCGCGTGATCGGGCTCACAGACTCGATTCTGTCCCGGCCCTCCGACTTCAGCCACCGCCTGTGGATAACACTCGGCAACCTTTGACCACACAATGCGGCATATCGGTCATATTTACGCCTAGTCTGACATTGCGCTCGCCTCGTTCTGTCCACCGGGCTTGCGCGTCTCGTCCCCTCCGGCTATTGGGAAGGACGGCCCACCCCCATGCCCGCTGATCTCGCCGTCATCGGCCTCGGCCACCTCGGACTCCCCCTCGCCCAGGCCGCGATCGCCGCCGGCATCGACACCATCGGCTACGACACCGACCCCCGCCCCGTCGCCGAACTCGCCGCCGGGCGCCCGCCCGTCGACGGCTCGCTCACCGCGTCGGAGATCCGCCGGATGCTCTCGGGGGGCTTCCGGCCCACCACCAACCCGGCCGAACTCGGCCGGGTCCGTACCGCGGTCATCTGCGCCCCGACCGCACTCGGCCCGGACCGGACCCTCGACCTCACCGCCGTCGCCGACGCCGCCCGCGCCCTCGCCGCGCGGCTGCGCCCGCACACCACCGTGCTGCTCGAATCGCCTGTCCACCCCGGCACCACCGAAGGTGTGCTGCGGGACCTCCTGGAGGAGGGCTCCGGGCTGCGCGCGGGCCGCGACTTCCATCTCGCGTACTCCCCCGGCCGGCTCGACCCTGGCAACCGCGCGCACGGCTTCGCGGGCACCCCCAAGGTCATCGGCGGCCTCACCCCCGCCTGCACGGAGTCCGCCGCCGCGTTCTACGGCCGGCTGACCGACAAGGTGGTACGCGCGCGTGGCCCGCGCGAGGCCGAGACGGTCAAGCTCCTGGAGACCAACTTCCGGCACGTCAACATCGCCCTGGTCAACGAGATGGCGGTGCTCTGCCACGACCTCGGCGTCGACCTCTGGGACGTCATCCGCTGCGCCGAGACCAAGCCCTTCGGCTTCCAGGCCTTCCGCCCAGGACCCGGCGTGGGCGGCCACGGAGTGCCGGTCGACACGATCGGCCCGCACCGTCCGCTCCGGCTGGTCGAGTTGGCGACCCAGGTCAACGAACGCATGCCGCAGTACGTCATCCAGCGCTGCGCGACGCTCCTCAACGAGCACGGCAAGTCGGCCCGGGGAGCCAGGGTGCTTCTGCTGGGCATCACGTACAAACCCGATCTCGCCGACCGCGAGAGCTCCCCCGCCGACGAGATCGCACGCCGGCTGATGGACCTCGGCGCCGTGGTCAGCTACCACGACCCGCACGTCCTGGACTGGCGCGTCCGCGACCTCCCGGTCCCCCGCGCGGACTCCCTCTACGAGGCCGCCGCCCACGCCGACCTGACGGTGCTTCTGCAGCACCACCGCACGTACGACCTCCAGGGCCTGGCGGTGAAGGCCCAACTCCTCCTCGACACCCGAGGCGCCACCCCGGCCGGCGCGGCCCACCGACTCTGAGCTCCCCGAAAACCGCCCCGAGCCCTTCCCGAAACCCTCCCCGAATCCCCCAGGCACACCGTCCGAGCGGACTGCTAGTCTCCGGGCTCTTCTCTCGCACATCCGTGCGTGTACGTGTCCCTGGGGGGATCAGCACCATGTCTCAGCCCGTTCCGCCGCCCGGCAACCCGTTCGCCGACGGCGCGCCCTCCCCGTACCCGGCCGCTCCGGCGCCCGCGCCCGCGCGCAACAGCCTGGGCCTCGGCCTCGCGGCCGGCGTCGGCGCCACCGTCGCCGGGGCGCTCGCCTACGGCGGTCTGATGCGCGCCTTCGCCAAGGAGGACGGCAGCTACACCCAGATCGGCCTGCTGGCCCTGGCCGTCGGCGCGCTGGTCGGGTTCGCACTCGGCAAGGTCGGCGGCCGCAACCCGATCCTGCCGATCGCCGGTGTCCCGCTCGCCCTGCTCGGCGTCTTCGCCGGCCAGCTCTTCGGCTTCGCCCTGATGGCCAGCTGGTGGGCGGGGCTCGACGGCGCCCCCATCGGGGTCGGCGAGCTGCTCACCACCGAGTTCTCGCTCCTCTTCGAGGCCTGGAAGGCCGAACTGGGCGTCATGGACCTGCTCTTCTACGCCATCGCCGGCTACGAGGGCTTCGCCATCACCAGGAAGGTCGCCGGCTGAACGCCCCGGCACGCGAGAAGGGCCCCGCACCGACCGGTGCGGGGCCCTTCCCGTACAGCAGGCGAACGTCAGCGCTTGTGCTGCGAATCCGCGACGGTGACCTCGACGCGCTGGAACTCCTTGAGCTCGCTGTAGCCCGTGGTCGCCATCGCGCGGCGCAGGGCCCCGAAGAAGTTCATCGAGCCGTCCGGGGAGTGCGACGGGCCGGTGAGGATCTCCTCGGTCGTGCCCACGATGCCCAGGTCGACCAGCTTGCCGCGCGGCACGTCCTCGTGGACGGCCTCCATGCCCCAGTGGTGGCCCTTGCCCGGCGCGTCCGTGGCGCGGGCCAGCGGGGAGCCCATCATGACCGAGTCGGCGCCACAGGCGATCGCCTTCGGCAGGTCGCCCGACCAGCCCACGCCGCCGTCGGCGATCACGTGCACGTACCGGCCGCCGGACTCGTCCATGTAGTCGCGGCGGGCCGCGGCCACGTCGGCGACCGCGGTCGCCATCGGGACCTGGATGCCGAGCACGTTGCGCGTGGTGTGCGCCGCGCCGCCGCCGAAGCCGACCAGGACACCCGCCGCGCCGGTGCGCATCAGGTGCAGGGCCGCGGTGTACGTGGCGCAGCCGCCGACGATGACCGGGACGTCGAGCTCGTAGATGAACTGCTTCAGGTTCAGCGGCTCGGCCGCGCCCGAGACGTGCTCGGCGGAGACCGTCGTGCCGCGGATGACGAAGATGTCCACGCCGGCGTCGACGACGGCCTTGGAGAACTGCGCGGTGCGCTGCGGGGAGAGCGCGGCGGCGGTGACGACACCCGAGTCGCGCACCTCCTTGATGCGCTGCCCGATCAGCTCCTCCTTGATCGGAGCCGCGTAGATCTCCTGCAGCCGGCGGGTCGCGGTGGCCTCGTCCATCTCGGCGATCTCGTCGAGCAGCGGCTGCGGGTCCTCGTACCGGGTCCACAGGCCTTCGAGGTTCAGGACGCCGAGTCCGCCCAGCTCGCCGATGCGGATGGCGGTCTGCGGCGACACGACCGAGTCCATGGGGGCGGCCAGGAAGGGGAGCTCGAAGCGGTAGGCGTCGATCTGCCAGGCGATCGAGACCTCCTTCGGGTCCCGGGTGCGCCGGCTCGGTACGACGGCGATGTCGTCGAACGCGTACGCCCTGCGGCCGCGCTTGCCGCGCCCGATCTCGATCTCAGTCACGATGTGTGGCCTTTCCCTCTACGTCTGCGCCTACCAGTATCCCCGACACACGCGCGTGGGGCGGTTCCGGCCACATGCCGGAACCGCCCCACGTGTCGCGCTGCGTTACTTCCTGCTGTAGTTCGGCGCCTCGACCGTCATCTGGATGTCGTGCGGGTGGCTCTCCTTGAGGCCCGCGGAGGTGATCCGGACGAAGCGGCCCTTGGACTCCATCTCGTCGATGGTGGCGGCACCCACATAGCCCATGGTCTGGCGCAGACCGCCGACGAGCTGGTGCAGCACGTTGGCCAGCGGACCGCGGTAGGGCACCTGGCCCTCGATGCCCTCGGGCACGAGCTTGTCGTCGGACGCGACCTCGCCCTGGAAGTAGCGGTCCTTCGAGTACGACCGGCCCTGGCCGCGGGACTGCATGGCGCCGAGCGAGCCCATGCCGCGGTACGACTTGAACTGCTTGCCGTTGATGAACTGGAGCTCGCCGGGCGACTCCTCGCAACCCGCGAGCAGGCTGCCCAGCATCACCGTGCTGGCACCGGCGGCCAGCGCCTTGCCGATGTCGCCCGAGTACTGCAGGCCGCCGTCGCCGATGACCGGGACCCCGGCCGCGCGGGCCGCGAGCGCGGCCTCGTAGATGGCCGTGACCTGCGGAACGCCGATACCGGCGACGACACGCGTGGTGCAGATCGAGCCGGGCCCGACGCCGACCTTGACGCCGTCGACACCGGCGTCGATGAGGGCCTGGGCGCCGTCACGGGTCGCCACGTTGCCGCCGATCACGTCGACGTTCACGCTGGACTTGATCTTCGACATCCAGCTCAGCGCGTTGCTGTTGTGGCCGTGCGAGGTGTCCACGACCAGGAAGTCCACACCGGCGGCGGCGAGCCCCTGGGCGCGCTCGAGCGCCTCCGGGCTGGCGCCGACCGCGGCGCCGACGAGCAGCCGGCCCTCGGCGTCCTTGGCCGCGTACGGGTACTTCTCGGCCTTCACGAAGTCCTTGACGGTGATGAGCCCCTTGAGCGCACCGGCGTCGTCGACGAGCGGAAGCTTCTCGATCTTGTGGCGGCGCAGCAGCTCCATGGCGTCCACACCGCTGATGCCGACCTTGCCGGTGACGAGCGGCATCGGCGTCATGACCTCGCGGACCTGACGGCTGCGGTCGGACTCGAAGGCCATGTCGCGGTTGGTGACGATGCCGAGCAGCTTGCCCGCGCCGTCGGTGACCGGGACACCGCTGATCCGGAACTTGGCGCACAGCGCGTCCGCCTCGGCGAGCGTGGCGTCCGGGCTCACCGTGATCGGGTCGGTGACCATGCCGGACTCGGAGCGCTTCACGAGGTCGACCTGGTTGACCTGGTCCTCGACGGACAGGTTGCGGTGCAGCACACCGACGCCGCCCTGCCGCGCCATGGCGATGGCCATGCGGGACTCGGTGACCTTGTCCATCGCGGCGGAGAGCAGCGGGATGTTCACCCGGACGTTGCGCGAGATACGGGACGAGGTGTCGACCGCGTTCGGCAGTACTTCCGACGCGCCCGGCAGCAGCAGCACGTCGTCGTAGGTCAGCCCGAGTGTCGCGAATTTCTCGGGCACTCCGTCGACGTTGGCAGTCATGACACCTTCCCCAAATGGCCTTGATCGGTGCGGATGTCCATGCTAACGGGCCTCGACGGTGTCTCATTCCACGATCAAGACCAGAGAGCAGCTTTGGACGTTCGTACGTGTACGTGAGGGCTACTGGGCCCCGTCGACCCTTACTGCTCGGCCAGGGCCCGCAGCCGGCTGAGCGCGCGGTGCTGCGCGACCCGTACCGCCCCGGGGGACATACCGAGCATCTGGCCGGTCTCCTCGGCCGTGAGGCCGACCGCCACCCGCAGCACCAGCAGCTCGCGCTGGTTCTCCGGCAGGTTGGCGAGGAGTCTCTTGGCCCATTCGGCATCGTCGCTGAGCAGCGCGCGCTCTTCGGGGCCGAGGGAGTCGTCGGGCCGCTCGGGCATCTCGTCGGACGGCACGGCCGTCGATCCCGGGTGCCGCATCGCGGCGCGCTGGAGATCGGCGACCTTGTGTCCGGCGATGGCGAAGACGAAGGCCTCGAAGGGCCTGCCCGTGTCCTTGTAGCGCGGCAGGGCCATCAGGACGGCGACGCAGACCTCCTGCGCGAGGTCCTCGACGAAGTGGCGAGCATCACCGGGCAGCCGGTTCAGTCGCGTACGGCAGTAGCGCAGGGCGAGCGGGTGCACGCGGGCCAGCAGGTCGTGCGTGGCCTGTTCGTCGCCCTCGACGGCACGGTGAACGAGTGCACCGATCTCCCCTGGCCCCACGGGCGTGGGGGAACCCACGGTCTCGTCGTCGCGCATCGCTCCATGGTGCCTTGACGTCTGAGGATCCGTGGCACCGCGTCCGTAGTTGTGCACCGAAGCGTTATGAGCAGGTGCGCCGGAACTCATCTCCTGCGCCCTCCCCTTCCGCTCGATCGACTCGTCCCCGAGGAACTCCACACCCTCAAGGATGCGGCATCCCGCGCGGAAGTGACACAAGCCGGCGTATCGGAGGCCCGGGCCGCCGCCGTGGCGGGGCCCCGGCCGCGACCTTTCGCGGTACCCGACCGCCGCCTCGCGGGTCCCGGACTGCCGCCCCGTCCGCGCGGGGCGGACGGGGACGCGGCCGGTCGTCGCGGCCTAGCGGACCAGGCCCCACCGGAACCCGAGGGCGACGGCGTGCGCCCGGTCCGACGCGCCCAGCTTCTTGAACAGCCGCCGCGCGTGTGTCTTCACCGTGTCCTCGGAGAGGAAGAGCTCGCGCCCGATCTCCGCGTTGGACCGGCCGTGGCTCATGCCTTCGAGCACCTGGATCTCACGCGCGGTGAGCGTCGGCGCCGCGCCCATCTCGGCCGACCGCAGCCGGCGCGGGGCGAGCCGCCAGGTCGGGTCGGCGAGGGCCTGGGTGACCGTGGCCCGCAGCTCGGCGCGCGAGGCGTCCTTGTGCAGATACCCGCGGGCACCGGCGGCGACCGCGAGCGCGACACCGTCCAGGTCCTCGGCGACGGTCAGCATGATGATGCGGGCGCCGGGGTCGGCGGACAGCAGTCGGCGGACGGTCTCCACGCCGCCCAGACCGGGCATGCGTACGTCCATCAGAATCAGGTCCGAGCGGTCCGCGCCCCAGCGGCGGAGGACTTCCTCGCCGTTGGCCGCGGTAGTCACGCGCTCGACGCCGGGCACGGTCGCGACCGCACGGCGAAGAGCCTCTCGGGCAAGCGGGGAGTCGTCGCAGACGAGGACGGATGTCATGGCCGCCCTCCGCAGCTGATGCGCGTCACCTTGAGCCTCCAGGGCTGGTACGTATCGTCACCTGTGCGGTTGACACCCTCGGACACCTGCCCGAGCGCTTGTTCCTTCAACCGCCTCCGCACTCTCAACGACGGTCACTCGAAAGAGTTACGGGTCGGGCGGCCGCATTCGACACTCTACGTGAGGGAGCGAACGCGGAGGAGAGCCACGCGGGTCATCCGTCCTTCACTGGAAGCTATGCCCCATTTAGCGGGTTTTCTTCCCTTTTTGTGGTGTCTGTGGCTAGATTCGCAATGAGTCATATTTACATCTACTTAGACAGTAGTTGTACGGTCGGGTCGAGCCCGCGAGATCGGGTACGCGAGACCCACGGGGGGTTGAAGGGCCCCCGGTACATCAGCCATCCACCCGCCCACCTATCCGTTCGACACGGTTTCAAGGGGACAAGCGCAATGGCAGATTTCTCCCGCCTTCCCGGACCCAACGCCGATCTGTGGGACTGGCAACTGCTCGCGGCCTGCCGCGGAGTCGACAGCTCCCTGTTCTTCCACCCCGAGGGAGAGCGCGGCGCGGCACGGAGTGCGCGTGAGAACTCGGCGAAAGAGGTCTGCATGCGGTGCCCGGTACGCGCGGAGTGCGCGGCACACGCACTCGCGGTACGCGAGCCCTACGGCGTATGGGGCGGCCTCACCGAGGACGAACGCGAAGAGCTCATGGGACGAGCCCGCAACCGCCTGATCACGGCTTCGGCCACGGCTTCGGCGGCGGCGTCGGCAGCCGGTTCGGCACGCATGGGGCATGCCTGAGCCGGCGGAACCGAAGGTCTGAAGGAACGTTTCTGCTCGAACGATGACGGCCGGGACCGGCCGAGCACGGTGTCGCGCCGCACGCGGCCCCGGGGCATGCCGCGCGACAGGGTCGGCGCGCCCCTCGGGCCCGACAGGCCCCTACGCGCGTGTGGCCGCGACGCCCGCCGCGCGGGTCAGCTCGTCCAGGGTCGCCGCGACCGCCGGGACCTGAGCCAGGTCCGGCAGGGTGAGGGCGACGATCTCGCGCTCCACGGCCGGTTCCACGACCACGGTCCGCGCGCCCTTGGGGCGTACGGACTCGATGGCGAGCTGCGGCAGGACCGCGACCCCGAGACCGGCGCCGACGAGTCCGACGACCGCCGGGTAGTCGTCGGTGGCGAAGTCGATGCGCGGGGTGAACCCCGCCTCCTCGCACACGTCCACCAACTGGCGCCGGCAGCGCGGGCAGCCCGCGATCCAGGACTCGTCGGCCAGTTCGGCTATCCCCACGGCCTCCACGTCGGCGAGCCGGTGCCCCTCCGGGACCAGGCCCACCAGGCGGTCGGCGAGCAGCGGCCGGACGATCAGGTCGTCCCACTCCGCCTGCCCCGCTCCGTAACGGAACGCGAGGGCCACGTCGCAGTCGCCCTCGCGGAGCATCTCGATCGAGCGCGGCGGCTCTGCCTCGACCAGTGAGACGCGCGTGCCGGGGTGCGCCGCGCGCAGGGCGGCGAGGGCTGTGGGGACGAGCGTCGAACTGCCGCTGGGGAAGGAGACGAGCCGGACACGGCCGGCGCGCAGCCCCGCGATCGCGGCGACCTCCTCCTCGGCGGCGGTGAGACCCGCGAGGATGCCGGAGGCGTGCCGGACGAGGGCCTCGCCCGCCTGCGTGAGCCGCATCTCGCGGCCGGTCCGGATCAGCAGGGGTGTGCCGGCGGAGGTCTCCAGCGCCTTCATCTGCTGGCTCACCGCGGGCTGGGTGCAGCCGAGTTCGCGCGCGGCGGCGGAGAAGGAGCCGGTCGCGGCGACGGCGCGCAGGACGCGGAGATGGCGGGCCTCGATCATACGTCGAGCATAAGCGAAGCTTGTAGCTCTCGTCGAATATTCGGTCGACGCTTTGAGGAGGGTCGCCTATTGTTCCCTCATGAAGCTTCTGTCCCTGAATCTGGGCCGCCCGAAGACCGTCGCGTACACCGACCATCCCGAGGGCGTGACCGGCATCGACAAGCAGCCGGTGGAGGGGCCGGTGCGGGTGACCGCGCCCGGGCCCAAGGGGGTCGGCAGAAGCGGGGTCGCCGGGGACACCGTGTGCGACTCCCGGCACCACGGCGGGAACGACCAGGCCGTCTACGCGTACGCGCGCGAGGACCTGGACAGCTGGGCGGAGCTCCTCGGCCGGCCGGTCCCGAGCGGCGCCTTCGGCGAGAACCTCACCACCGAGGGCGTCGACGTGACCGGCGCCAGGATCGGCGAGCGCTGGCGGATCGGCGCCGATCTGATCCTGGAGGTCAGCTCCAGCCGGATCCCGTGCCGGACGTTCCAGGGGCACCTCGGCGAGCAGGGCTGGGTCAAGCGGTTCACCCGGGAGGGCGTGCCGGGCGCGTACCTGCGGGTCGTCGAGCCGGGCGAGATCCGGGCGGGCGACGCCATCGAGGTGGTGCACCGCCCGGACCACGAGGTGACCGTGGCCTTCGAGTTCAAGGCCCTGACGACCGAGCGGCCGCTGCTGCCGCGCGTGCTCGCGGCGGGCGAGGCGCTGCACCCGGAGACCGCCGAGCACGCGCGCGTGTACGTGGAGAAGTACGGCAGTGGCTCCTGACCTCCGGTGTCTTCGCGCGGGGCACTAACGTTGCCGCGTATGACGACTGCACTGATTACGGGCGCGACGGCGGGGATCGGGGCCGCGTTCGCGCGGAAGCTGGCGGCGGACGGACACGATGTCGTGCTCGTGGCCCGGGATGTGACGCGGCTGCGGGAGCAGGCGACCGAACTGCACGACCGGCACGGCATCGAGGCCGAGGTCCTGGCGGCGGACCTGTCCGAGGAGAAGGGGATCGCGGCCGTGGAGGCCCGGCTCTCCGACCCCAAGCAGCCGGTGGACCTGCTGGTGAACAACGCGGGGTTCGGCAACAAGGGCCGGTTCCTGGAAGTCTCCATGGCCGACGAGTTGAAGATGCTGACCGTGCACTGCGAGGCGGTGCTCCGGCTGACGTCGGCGGCGGCGGAGTCCATGCGCGCCCGGGGCCGGGGCGGGGTCGTCAACGTGGCCTCGGTGGCCGCGTTCGTGCCGCGCGGCACGTACGGGGCGTCCAAGGCGTGGGTGGTGCAGTTCACGCAGGGCGCGGCGCGGGATCTGGCGGGCAGCGGGGTGCGTCTGATGGCGCTGTGCCCGGGATTCGTACGGACGGAGTTCCACGACCGGGCGGGGATGGGGACGGACAACATCCCGGGCTGGATGTGGCTCGACGCGGACAAGCTGGTGGCGGAGGCGCTGAATGATCTGGCGCGGGGGAAGTCGCTGTCGATCCCGGATCCGCGATACAAGGCGCTGATGGGTGTGGTGAAGCTGGCGCCGCGGGGGCTTTTGGGCGGGGTGTCGTCGAAGGCGGGCCGCAAGTACGGCCCGAAGTAACCCCTCCACCCTCGTGCGTGCGGGGGGCCCGCCTCCCCTCCCATCCCCGCGCGTGCGGGGAGCCCGCCTCCCTCCCACCCCCGTGTGGGCAATCGTTCCGCTGGGGCGATGGGGGTCCCCCTGCTCGAGCGAAGCCGAGAGCTTGGGGGAGGGTGGGCACACGGGACGGCGCCCCATGCGGGCGCCTTCCGCACAGGAGCCCGGAGCCGCACCCCCCGGGCCGTTGCGCGTGCAGGGCGCTCGGGGTGGCCGTAGGGGAACGGGGCGGACGCGCCCGCCAAGGCGCCGTTCCGTTGTGCCCACCCGTTCCGCCCCAGCGGAACGAATGCCCACAACGGGGGGGGGCGGGGCGGGCGGGTGTCGCGCTAGCGGAGGGGGTGGGTTTCCAGGGCTAGGCAGGTTGTGGGGCCGTTTTGCCAGGTTACTTGGATGTTTTGGGCGGTGATCTGGACCGTTGCGAGCGTGGTGACGGGGGGTGGGGAGGGTTCGGCGGTGAGGGACGCCAGGGCTACGAAGAGGGTTTCGGGGCCGGTGGTGGTGCCGTGCAGGGCGGCCGTACGGGTGGCCGGCCCGCCCTGGAGCGTGGCGCCCGTGGTGAGTTCGACGGTCTCGGCGGCCGGCGGGTAGCCGTGGACGGGATGGAGTTGGGCGGTCGGGCCGTCCGGCGTGGTGGCCCAGCCCGTCTGGCGTACGGGAGTTCCGGCGGGGGCGCCCAGGACGAGATGGGCGCGGACCTCGGCCCGGCCGTGGGCCAGGGTCGCCGAGAGGACCCGGATCCCGGGGATCGGGGTGGAGAGGGAGCACGCCCAGTCGGGGCCGGTGCCCAGGGGCGTTGCCGGGCCGCGGCGGGTCAGGCGGCCGTCGATCACCAAGGCGAAGTGGTTGTCGGGCTGGTCGGGCGCCGTCGTCGGGCCTGTGCGCGTCGAGTACGCGAAGCGGGCGTAGCCCGAGTCGTCGTCGCCCGCCGGGTCGCTCGCCACATGGTTGCTGCCGTGGTTGTGGAGGCGTACGAGTCCGTCGGCGGCGGTGGTCTGGAGGAGCAGCCCGGCCGGGGCCACGGGGCGCACAGTGTCGGCGCGTTCGGCGGGGAGGGGTTCCTCGGGGTCGGTCCAGGCGGGGTGCTCGGCGGGGAGGAGCAGTCCGAGGAAGCCCTTGGCCGCCCAGTAGGGGGAGGCGGGGCCCGAGTAGCTCTGGACGACCGGCGCGTGCGGGCCGTGCCAGCCGAGGGTGAACAGCCCGCGCTCGTCGCACGCGCCCCGGTCGAGGAAGTACCGCAGGGTGCCGGAGGCGAGGCGGCGGGTGGCGCCCGGGGTGAGCGGGGTGTGCCCGGTGAGCGCGCCGAGCCAGGGGGCGGCGGCCGCGGCGAAGCGGTACGTGAGGGAGCGGCCGTACGGGAGCGGGGCGCCGTTCGCGTCGAAGAGGTGGGCGTGGTCGGCGAGGTGGGCGCGCAGCCGGGGGCCGTAGCGGGCGAGGAGGTCCTGGTCTCCGGAGAGGTGGGCGTGCAGGACCGGATAGAAGTGCAGGGCCCAGGCGTTGTAGTGGTCGAAGGCGCGGTTGTCGCCGTCGCTGTACCAGCCGTCGCCGAGGTACCACTGCTCGATCCGGTCGAGGGAGCGGTCGATCGTGGCGGCCGCGCGGTCCGTCTCGATGCCGGCGTCCTGGAGGAAGCCGGCGACGGTGAGGCCGAAGAGCCACCAGTTGTTGTCGACCGGGGAGGGTTCGAGGGCGGGCAGCAGCCAGTCGACGGCGCGCTGCCGGGTGCGGTCGTCCAGGGTGTCCCAGAGCCAGGGGCGGGTCATCCGGAGCCCGAGGGCGACGGAGGCGGATTCGACGACGGCCTGCCGTACGTCGGTGAGGGGCGGCCAGGAGTCGGGGCCGTCCCCGCCCGGTGCCTCGGTGCCGGCGGCCAGGCCCTCGGCGTACCGGGACAGGTGGTCGCATGGGTCCGCGCCCCGGGCGCCCGCGACGCGGAGGGCGGCGAGCAGGAACGTACGGGCGTGGCCTTCGAGGCCGTCGGAGCGGACGCCGGACCAGCTGGGGCGGGGGCCTGGCAGGTCGAAGCGGCCGTGGCGGGGTGAGGCGTACGGCCGTACGGCGAGGAGGAGTCGGTCGGCGGCGTCCTCCCAGTGGGCGCGGGTCCAGCCGGTGTACGGGCTGAGCTCACGGTTCTCGGGCGGCGTGGGCATGATGCTCCCTGAGGCGGACGTCGTCGTCCCCCGGAATCATCAACAGGCTTCGATCGAAGGTCAATGCGTTCGGAGCGAATGATCGAAACTCCTGCCGTTCGATCATTCTGGCGTAGGCTCCGAACTTCGACCTCCGACCTTCGACGTCCGGCCTCCGCCCAGAAGCCGGACCGACAGACAGACCGACCGACAGACCGACAGACCGACCGACCGCGAGGGGATGCACCGTGCGCGAGAGTGCCGCCGGACGACACGACCGACTCCTGGCCCTGGTGCGCGAGCGCGGTACCGTGCGCGTCGCCGACCTGGCCACACTGCTCGGGGTCTCCCCCGTCACCGCCCGCCGCGACGTGGAGGCGTTGGCGGCCAAGGGGCTGCTCGACCGGGTGCACGGCCAGGTGTCCTGGCCCGAACGGCACGCGGCAGTGTCGGAAGGTCTGGTCCTCGGGCTGCTCGCGCCCTCCGCCACGTACTACTTCGCCGAGGTCATCCGGGGCGCGCACGAGGCGGCGGCGCGGGCGGGGGCCCGGCTGATCCTGCGGATCTCGGACTACCGCCCCGAGGAGGACCGCGCCCGCACCGAGGGGCTGCTCGCGGCCGGCGCCGAGGGGGTGCTCGTCGCGCCCGGCTGGCGGGGCCCGGAGGACCGGCCCGCGTACGGGAACTGGCTGGCCGAACTGCCCGTGCCCGCCGTGCTCCTGGAGCGCCGGGCGGACCCCGGCAGCCCGCTGGACGCTCTGGACCGGGTGGTCTCCGACCACGGCCACGGCGTCCTGCTGGCCCTGCGCCACCTGCTCGGCCTCGGCCACGGCACCCCGCTGCTGGTGGCCAGGGGCGACAGCCCGACGGCGCTCGCGGTGCGCGCCGGGTACGCGGAGGCGCTGGTCACGCTGGGCCTGGAGGCGCCCGGGCCGGTGATCGACTCCGTACCGGCGGACCAGGATCCGGCGGGGTTCGAGCGCGCGGTACGGGCCCTCCACGAGGCGGTGGTCTCGGGCCGGGCGAGCGCGGCCCTGGTCCACAACGACGTGGACGCGATCGAGATCGTCCAGCGCCTGGCGGAGCTGGGGGTGAAGGTGCCGGAGGACCTGGCCCTGATCGCGTACGACGACGAGGTCGCCGCGCTCGCCGACACACCGCTCACGGCGGTCGCGCCGCCGAAGCGTCAGGTGGGGCGGCACGCCACGGAGTTGCTGGTGGAGCGGTTGACGGAGGACCCGGCGGAAGAGGCCGCGCGGCGTCACCTGAGCCTGCTGCCGCGGCTGCGGGTGCGGTCCTCGTGCGGGGCTCCCTCAGGGGGTCGCCCCGCCTGATCGATTCGACCCGTACCGCCTGATCGATTCGATCTTTTTTCGATCAATCAATCTTTCGCTCTTGACTTCGCTCATGAGCCGTCCCAGGATCACGGCCAACCCCGTCCACGCCCGCCGTGTCAGGAGCCGTGCCGTGAGCAGCAGTTGGAGCAGAACGTCCCGTGTCATAGCCGGTACCGCCACCGCTTTGGCCGTCC
The DNA here is from genome assembly GCF_032436795.1 of Streptomyces sp. P9(2023). Classification (NCBI taxonomy): domain Bacteria; kingdom Bacillati; phylum Actinomycetota; class Actinomycetes; order Kitasatosporales; family Streptomycetaceae; genus Streptomyces; species Streptomyces sp. P9(2023). The sequence goes on along the minus strand of NZ_JAUPWM010000005.1, from coordinate 133,308 downwards.
TCACGGCCTGCGGCGGCGGTGCCGACACCGCGAACAAGCCCTCCGGGCCCGTGACCATCACCTTCTGGGGCTGGGCCAAGGGCTCCAAGGACGTGGTGGACGCGTTCAACGCCTCCCACACCGACATCCAGGTGAAGTTCGAGGAGATCCCCTCCGGGACCGCCGGCGGCTACGCCAAGGTCTCCAACGCCGTGAAGGCGGGCAACGCGCCCGACCTGGTCTCCATCGAGTACTCCTCGCTCCCCGAGTTCGTCAGTTCCGGCGCGCTGCAGGACATCGGCGGCGAGTTCACCGAGGAGGACCGGGGCAAGCTGCTGCCGCAGACCGTCGAGCTCACCACCCTCGGCGGCAAGACCTGGGCCGTGCCCTTCGACGCCTCCCCGCAGGCCTTCTTCTACCGCAAGGACCTCTTCGCGAAGTACGGGGTCGAGGTCCCGCGCACCTGGGACGCGTTCAAGGCCGCTGCCGAGAAGGTGCGGAAGGCCGACGCCAAGGCCCGGATCGCCACCTTCTTCCCCGACGACCCGACCACCTTCGAGGCGATGGCCTGGCAGGCCGGCGCCCAGTGGTTCAAGGCCGAGAACGACACCTGGAAGATCGACACCACCGACCCGGGCACCACCAAGGTCGCCGCCTACTGGCAGGGCCTCGTCGACGACGACCTCGTCCACAAGAACGCCTCGTTCAGCCCCGAGTGGACCGGCTCGCTCAAGAACAGCACGACCATCGGCTACCTCGGTGCGTCCTGGGGCGCGGGCGTCCTCAAGGGCACCCTGCCCGAGCAGAGCGGCAAGTGGGCGGTGGCGCCCATGCCGAGCTGGGACGGCAAGCCCGCGAGCGGGATGCTCGGCGGCACCTCCTTCGCCGTGACGAAGGACAGTAGGAACAAGGCGGCCGCCGTCGAGTTCGCCGAGTGGATGTCCACCACCGAGGCGGGCGTCAAGGCTCGGATCGCCTCCGGTACGTCCAGCGCCTTCCCCGCCGCGAGCGCACTGCGCCCGGTCGCCAAGCAGGCCTTCGACGCCAGCTACTACGGCGGCCAGGACATCTACGCCCTGTTCGAGGAGGCCGGTGCCTCCATCAACCCGAACTGGGCGTGGGGCCCGACCACCGGCACCACCAACACGGCCATCAAGGACCAGTTCGGCAAGATCGCCAAGGGCGGTCCGACGATCGTGGACGCCGTCAGGACCGGGCACGACGCGACCGTCGCCGAGCTGACCAAGCGCGGTCTGAAGGTCGAGGGCTGATCCGGTGAGGGCCCGCACCCGCGCCGCCGCGTTCCTGCTGACCCCCTTCTTCGCCCTGTTCACCGCGGTGATGGTGGTGCCGATCGGTTACGCGATCTGGCTCAGCCTCTTCACGGAGAAGCAGTCGGGGCTCGGCTTCGGCGGCGCCGAGTCCGCCTTCTCGGGGCTCGACAACTACACCGCGGCGCTGGGTGACCGGGCCTTCCGCGAGGGCTTCGTCGTCCTGCTCGGCTACTGCCTCTTCTACATTCCGCTGCTGCTCGGCGGGGCCCTCGGCCTCGCCCTGCTGCTCGACTCGGCGCTCGCCCGGGCCCGCCGCTTCTTCCAGCTCGCGCTCTTCCTGCCGCACGCGGTCCCCGGCATCATCGCCGCCCTGATCTGGGTCTACCTCTACACGCCCCAACTCAGCCCGGTCGTCGAGGCGATGGAGGCGGGCGGCATCGGCTTCGACTTCTTCTCGCCCGAGGGCGCGCTCCCCTCCGTGGTCAACATCGCGCTGTGGGAGTGGCTCGGCTACAACATGGTGATCTTCTACGCGGCCCTGCAGGCCATCGACCGTTCCGTCCTGGAGGCGGCCACCGTCGACGGCGCCGGCTCCTGGCGCGTCGCGTTCAGCATCAAGGTCCCGCTGATCCGGGCCTCGATCGCGATGGTCGGTCTCTTCACCGTGATCGGCTCGCTCCAGCTCTTCACCGAGCCGCTGATCCTCAACAAGGGCACGGGCTCCGCCGTCACCTCCACCTGGACGCCGAACATGTACGCGTACACCGCCGCCTTCGACCGCAACGACTACGGCCTCGCCGCCGCCGCGTCCGTCCTCCTCGCCCTCACGGCGGCACTGCTCTCCTTCGCCGTCACCCGCCTCACCGGCCGCAGGAAGGGGAAGCGCGCATGAGCAGGCCCCAGTCCCGGCCCCGTTCCCGCACGACGAACGTCTGGCTCTCGAAGACCGCCGTCAACGGCGCGCTCGTCCTCGCCGTCGTCTACATGCTCTTCCCGCTCGTCTGGCTGCTGACCGCCGCCACCAAGGACGCGGGCGGCCTGCTGGCGGGCAACGCCTTCTCCTTCGAGGGCTTCGACCTCGGCGGGAACCTCTCCCGGCTCGCCGCGTACAACGACGGCGTCTACTTCCACTGGTACGCCAACAGCCTCCTCTACGCGGGTGTGGGCGCCGCCGCCTGCTCGCTGATCAGCGTCGCGGCGGGCTACGCCTTCGACAAGTACGACTTCCGGGGCAAGGAGAAGCTCTTCGGCGTCGTCCTCCTGGGCGTGCTCGTCCCCACCACCGCGCTCGCCCTGCCCATGTACCTCCTGGCCAGCGAGGTCGGGATCGTCAACACCTACTGGGCCGTCCTGATCCCCGTCCTCGTCAACCCCTTCGGCGTCTACCTCGCCCGGGTCTTCAGCGCCGGCTACATCCCCGACGAGGCCCTGGAGGCCGCCCGTATCGACGGCGCGGGCGAGCTGCGCGCCTTCTGGTCGATCGGTCTGCGCATGATCATGCCGGGCTTCGTGACCGTCTTCCTCTTCCAGTTCACCGCGATCTGGAACAACTTCTTCCTCCCCCTGGTGATGCTCTCGGACCAGAAGCTCTTCCCGCTGAGCCTCGGCCTCTACGCGTGGAACAGCAACGCCCACGCGGAACCCGACTTCTACCCCCTCGTCGTCACCGGATCCCTGCTCGCCGTCGTCCCCCTCGTCGTCGCCTTCGTCTCCCTCCAGCGCCACTGGAAGGCCGGACTGACCGCCGGCAGCGTCAAGTGAGGAGTCCAGGTCCCACGATGTCCACCATGCACCCCGCCACTGACAATCGCCCGACCCTCCTCCTCTCCATGGGCCCGGGCGTCGCCGACCGCCTCCTCACCGACGCCCACCGCGCGCGCCTCGCCGCGCTCACCCGCACCGACCCGCACCTCGTCGCCCACGACCTGACCGCACCCGACGACCCGCGCGTCGCCGAGGCCCTCGCCGAGGCCGAACTCCTCCTCACCTGCTGGGGCGCGCCCCCGCTCACCGCCGGCGTCCTGGACCGCGCCCCGCGCCTCAAGGCCGTCGTCCACGCGGCCGGCTCGGTGAAGCACCACATCACGGAGGTCTGCTGGGAGCGCGGCCTCGCCGTCACGTCCACGGCCGCCGCCAACGCCCTGCCCGTCGCCGAGTACACGCTCGCCGCGATCCTCCTCGCCGGGAAACGGATCCTGCCCTCGGCCCAGCGGTACGGGGAGGTCCGCGCGGACGGCGTCTGGACCGCGGAGTCGGCGGCCTGGGGGAACTACCGGCGTACGGTCGGCCTCGTCGGCGCCTCCCGCATCGGCCGCCGGGTCGTCGAGCTGCTGCGCCCCTTCGACTTCGAGGTGCTGCTCCACGACCCGTACGTGACGACCGGCGAGGCGCGCGAGCTGGGTGTGGAGCTCGTGGGCCTGGATGCGTTGTGCGCCCGGAGCACGATCGTGTCGGTCCACGCGCCCCAACTCCCGGCCACGTACCGCATGATCGGCGAGCGGCAACTGGCCCTGATGCCGGACGGCACGACCCTGATCAACACCTCACGCGGCTCCCTGATCGACGAGCCCGCCCTCCTCCCCCACCTGCGCGCGGGCCGCCTCCACGCGGTCCTGGACGTCACCGACCCGGACGTCCCCGCCCCCGACTCCGCGCTCTGGACCCTCCCGAACGTCCTGCTGACCCCGCACGTGGCCGGCTCGCTCGGCAACGAGCTGCACCGGATGGCGGACCAGGCGCTGGGGGAGGTGGAGCGGTACGGGCGGGGGGAGCCGTTCGCGGATCCGGTACGGCCGTCGGACCTGACGCGGTCGGCGTAGCCCGGACACCCCCTAGAAGGCTGATGAAGATCTTGTTGCGGGGCTGTCCGGCCGGAGGCCGGGCAGCCCCGCGTGGTCATGTGCCGGCTGGGGCGAGGTGCCAGGTGTCGTTGTTGTAGGTGAGTCCGAGGTTGATCAGTCGGCGGAGATTGAGGGCGGCTGCTCGGGTGTGGAGCCAGGTGTCGTTCTTGATGGTGCCGATGTATCGGAGTCTGCGGTTGCCTCGGTGGACGATCCAGGCGACGGCGCGTTCGACGGGGGGTCGCCAGCGGCGGTAGTCGGCTTGCCAGTCGGGGTCGGTGGCGGCCTGGTGGCGGGCGGCCGCCTGCTGGTCGTGGTGGGGGCGGATGGTCAGGATCCGGCCCGCTTTGGCTTTGGTGCACTTCTCACTCAGGGGGCATCTGGTGCACAGGTCTTTGAACGCTGCTCTGCGCTGGTGGTGCTGTCCGCCAGGGTCCGACAGCGCGACGGTGTGTCCTTGGGGGCAGGTCACGGTGGCCGCGGTGGTGTCGATGGCGAAGTCGTCGAGGGTGAAGCCACCGGGAACGGCCGCCCGCAGCGGGGCGGGTTTTAGGAACAGCCGGTGTCCGGCGGCTTCCAGTCTCTGGCGGGCGTCGCCGGTGGAATAAGCGGTGTCGCCGAAGGCGTCGACCGGCTGGTCCTCCTCGGCGAGCAGGTCGAGGCCGACGGCTGCTTCGTGGTGCTCCGGCCCGGCTCCGGGAGTGAGGGCGACGGCGGTGAACAGGCCGGTCTCGGGATCGACGGCGAGGTGGGCCTTGTATCCGTCCTGCTGGTGGGAGCGGGTCTTGTGGACGTGGCGCGCTTCGGGGTCGACGGTGGAGAGCATGCGGCCCGGGGCGGTGCCCTGGGTGATGCGCCAGCGTCCGTCGCGGCCGTCGGAGTCCTCGGCCGGTTCGACATCCTGCCCGGCGACCAGGGCCAGGATGCCCACCGCGTTCGCGGCCTTCTCGCCGAGCTGCTGCTCGGGCAGGTGCCCCAGCAGCCGCAGTGCATCCGTGACGAGGGCGTCCACCAGCCCGGCGCGGGCCTGGGCGTCGTTCCAGGCGATTCGGGGTTTGCCGGGATCGGTGTAGTCGTGGGCCGTGCACTGCACGGCCGCGGCCGGGCCGGCTCCCGGGACCTCCCGGATCACCGCCCGGACAGCGGCGATGATCTGAGTGACGGTGTCCTGGGTGGCGACCGCATCGTCCAAAACGGTGGAGTCCAGTGCCCGCCGGTGCTTGCCCCTCAGGACCCCGGTTGCCCTGACGACCTCGCGGACCGCTTCGAAAACCCGGTTCGGGCGCGTTGAACGAGCCAGCCGTCGACGGAAGTACGCCAGCAGCGACGGATCAAACGCCATGTCGTGCAGGCCGAGCCCGCAGGCGGCCTTCCACCGCAGGTCGCAGCGCAATTCCTGGACCGTCTCGAAGTCCGACAGGCCATGCAAGGCCTGCAACGTGATCGCGGCGGCCAGGATCTGCGGCGGCATCGACGGCCGCCCGTTCACCGACGGATACATGTCCGCGAACATCTCCGCGGGAAACAGCCGGCCACGGTGCTCGGCCAGGAACGCGAACACACTCCCAGCCGGAATCAACTCCCGACACGTCGCCCACACATCAGGCCCGACGGTCTCCCCGACCCACTCCCCTTGAACCACAACAACGAGTCTGGCCCCACCACTGACGCGGCGGAGCCAGAACCCAACATCTTCATCGGTCTTCTAGGCGAACTGTCCCGCCTCGACCAGCGCCCGCACCACCTCGCGCTCCAGGTCCGGGTCAGCCCTGGCCCGATCCGCCCCCGTCCGATCCGCCCCCGTCCGGTCCGCCCCCGTCCGGTCCGCCCCCGTCCGGTCCGCCCCCGTCCGTCGTCCCGGGTCGGCGCGCCCGCCAGGGCGCGCAGCCCGTCGCCCAGCATGCCGTCGGCCGCCGCCGGGTGGCCGCCCTCCCGCACCGCGACGGAGACCCGGACGAGCACCACCACCCGGGCCACGAGCTCCTCGTCCGTCCCGGCCGCCGCCGTGCCCCGGGCCGCCGCCTCGGCCTCGGCCACCTGCCCCCACGGACCAGGGCGCGGCAGACGGCGGTCGTCGCGGCCGCCCGCACCCCCGCCAGGGGGTCGGTGCGAGCCAGGTCGAGGGCGGGCCCGTACTCGCCTCTCCCGCAGAGCTCCTGCACCAGGGCGAGCAGCGACTCCCGGCGCCAGATGTCCTCCCCGATGGACCGGACCACCCGCGCGGCGCGGTCGTGGGCACCGATCCTCATCAGCACCCCCGCCACGTCCTGCATCGCGACGTTCCCCGAGCCCTTCCGGCTCATTCGCAGGGCGGCGGCCTCGACCTCCTCGACGAGTTCGGTCGCGCGGGCGCGGTCACCGCGCGCCAGGAGCTCGTCGGCGACGGCGCACAGGGCGGAGACCGCCCGTATCTCGTCCATGCCGCGCGCCGGCGCGATCGCGCGTTCGATCTGTCCGACCGCGGCCCAGGCCGGGGGCAGCGTAGTCAGGATGCCGCTGTTGCGGTGCTCGAGCGCATCGCGCCGGATGCCGAGCCGCAGCAGGGACATCACCAGATCAGGCCCGTCCCCCAGCTCCAGGACCGCCTCCGCCACCGCCCGTATCTCCCCCAGCGCCGCACCGTCCCCGCCCGTCACGGCGAGCAGCCGGTCCTGCCGTACGGTGTCCAGGGCGCACCCCGTCATACGGGTCGCGTCGCCGGCCGCCCGGAGCATCGCGAAGTAGCCGCGCAGCAGGTACCGCGGGCTCTCCTCCGGCCAGCCCCGCTCCCGCCACTCCGCCGCCCACGCGTGCAGTCTCGCCCGGGAGCTCTCCAGTTCGCGTTCGCCGAGCATCTCCCGTGCCTGGACGGCCAGTTCCTCATGGGCGAGGAGGTAGGCGTCGGCGCGCGGGGCGAAGGTGCGGCCCGGCCCGGTGCGCAGGACGTCCCGTACGCGATAGGGCACCGCGTCCGTCAGCTCCGCCAGGTCGTCCGCGGTCAGGCCGCCGCCCGCCGCCGTGAGCAGGGCCAGGATGTCGTGCTCGACCCCACCCGCCTCAAGCAGGCGCTTCAGTTCGCGTTCCGCCTCGGCGCGGATCGCGCGGGCCGACGGGGAGGGCTCCAGGGTGCGGGCGATCGCCGGGTCGCGCAGCGGATGGCCCTCCGGGACGTCCGAGGGCAGCGGGGGGTTCAGGCGGCCGGAGACGATGGCGGGAAGGCCGTACGGGAGCAGGCTCGCGATCGAGTGGGCGTCCGGCCCCGTGGTCACGCCCCGGTCCTCGTCGAGGCCGTCGACGAGGAGGACCAGCCGTTCGCCGCGCTCGGCGCAGGCCCGCGCGGCCTCTCCGTAGAGGCGCAGCACATGGGCCTCCCTGGTCGCGGCGGTGAGCAGGGGCGGCAGCCCCTCCCCGGCGAGCTCGGCGAGCTGCTCCAGCACCACTTCCACGTAAGCCACGGCGTCGTTCTGCGCGGCCCAGCGGGCGGTCACGAAGAAGGAGACGATCCGCACGCCCGGCGGGGCGTGGAGCGTGAACCAGGACAGCAGCGCCGTCTTGCCGGCCCATGCCTCGGCGCGCCAGTACGCGTACGACGGGCCGGAGCCGGTCTGGCAGAAGGCGGCCAGCTCCGCCAACTCCTCCTCCCGCTCGACCAGTTCCGGCGGGGCTGTCCGGCGCACCTGCTCCAGGTAGGCGGAGTGGACGGGCGGACCGTCCACTCCGATGCGGGCGTGGTCGCCGGTGACGACCAGCTCCGCGTCTCCCCCGACCGCCACCGACCGGCTCCCCCACGCACGCAGCATGACCTCATGCTGCCAGCTCCCCGGCCCTAAGATGGAAGGGTCCACCCGGTCCGGGAGGCACCATGACCTTCGTACAGATAATCGATTGCAAGACCAGTCGGTTCGACGACCTGAACCGGCTCATGGACAAGTGGGTCGAGTCGACCAAGGGCAAGCGCACGGCCACCCACAGCGTCATCGGCAAGGACCGCTCCGACGCGACGCACCTCGTGGAGATCGTGGAGTTCCCCTCCTACGAGGTCGCGATGACCAACTCGCAGCTTCCGGAGACTGATCGCATCTTCCGGGAGATGGTCGCGCTCTGTGACGAGATGCCGACGTTCACGGACCTCGACATCATCCGGGACGAGCAGCTGTACAAGTCCAACGCCCGCCACCTCTTCGAGCTCATGGCCTCCGAGGGCGAGCTGCCACCCCTCGACGAGGTCCTGGCGGAGGGCTACCACGACCACGATCCGACGAACGCGCAGGACGTCATCGGCATGGACGCGGTCCGCCGCGAGGTGGAGATGTGGCGGGGCGGGTTCGACTTCGCTTTCACCGTCAACGACCAGATCGCCGAGGGCGACCGGGTGTGCACGCGGTGGACCTGGATCGGCACCCACACCGGCGACTTCATGGGGCTCCAGCCCACCGGCATGAAGGTCTCCATGACGGGCACGACCATCCACCAGTTCCGGACGGACGGCAAGATCACGGAAGGGTGGTGGCAGTACGACCTGCTCGGGCTGATGGGGCAGCTCGGCGCGGTGGAGGGCGTGGACAGCCCGTAGAAAGCCCGTAGAAACGTCCGCACAAACGCCGAGGCCCGGCGCCCCTCGGGGCACCGGACCTCGGTGATCGACTACGAGCGATCAGCTACGTGCGCGTCAGTGCGAGTGACCGTGGCCGTGGCCGTGGCCGTTGTCCGCCGACTCCTCTTCCTTCTTCTCCACCACGAGGGTCTCGGTGGTGAGGAGCAGGGAGGCGATCGAGGCGGCGTTCTCCAGCGCGGAGCGCGTGACCTTCACCGGGTCGATGACGCCGGCCTTGACCAGGTCGCCGTACTCGCCGGTGGCGGCGTTGAAGCCGTTGCCCTTCTCCAGCTCCGCCACCTTCGAGGTGATGACGTAGCCCTCGAGGCCGGCGTTCTCGGCGATCCAGCGCAGCGGCTCGACGGCGGCCTTGCGGACGACCGCGACACCCGTGGCCTCGTCGCCGGTCTTGCCGAGGTTGCCCTCGAGGACCTTGACGGCGTGGACCAGAGCGGAGCCACCACCGGAGACGATGCCCTCCTCGACCGCGGCGCGGGTCGCGGAGATGGCGTCCTCCAGACGGTGCTTCTTCTCCTTCAGCTCCACCTCGGTGGCGGCGCCGACCTTGATCACGCACACGCCGCCGGCCAGCTTCGCGAGGCGCTCCTGGAGCTTCTCGCGGTCCCAGTCGGAGTCGGTGGACTCGATCTCGGCCTTGATCTGGTTGACGCGACCCGCGAGCTCGTCGGCGTTGCCGCCGCCCTCGACGATGGTGGTGTCGTCCTTGGAGATCGTCACGCGGCGGGCGGTGCCCAGCACGTCAAGACCGGCCTGGTCGAGCTTGAGGCCGACCTCCTCGGCGATGACGGTGGCACCGGTGAGGGTGGCCATGTCGCCGAGCATCGCCTTGCGGCGGTCACCGAAGCCGGGGGCCTTGACGGCCACCGCGTTGAAGGTGCCACGGATCTTGTTGACGACCAGGGTCGACAGGGCCTCGCCCTCGACGTCCTCGGCGATGATCAGCAGCGGCTTCGAGGAGCCGGCCTGGATGACCTTCTCGAGCAGCGGCAGCAGGTCCTGGATCGAGGAAATCTTGCCCTGGTGGATCAGGATGTACGGGTCGTCGAGGACGGCCTCCATACGCTCCTGGTCGGTCACCATGTACGGGGACAGGTAGCCCTTGTCGAAGGCCATGCCCTCGGTGAAGTCGAGCTCCAGGCCGAAGGTGTTGGACTCCTCGACGGTGATGACACCGTCCTTGCCGACCTTGTCCATCGCCTCGGCGATGAGCTCGCCGACCTGCTGGTCCTGCGCGGAGAGCGCGGCCACGGCGGCGATGTCGGACTTGTCCTCGATCGGACGGGCGGTCGCGAGCAGCTCGTCCGAGACGGCCTTGACCGCGGCGTCGATGCCCTTCTTCAGGGCGGCCGGGGAGGCACCCGCGGCGACGTTCTTCAGGCCCTCGCGGACGAGCGCCTGGGCGAGCACGGTGGCGGTGGTGGTGCCGTCACCCGCGATGTCGTTGGTCTTGGTCGCCACCTCCTTCACCAGCTGAGCACCGAGGTTCTCGTACGGGTCCTCGATCTCGACCTCGCGGGCGATCGTGACACCGTCGTTGGTGATGGTGGGGGCGCCGAACTTCTTGTCGATGACGACGTTGCGGCCCTTGGGGCCGATCGTCACCTTCACCGTGTCGGCAAGCTTGTTGACGCCGCGCTCAAGGGCGCGACGGGCGTCCTCGTCGAACTTCAGGATCTTCGCCATGGGAGCGATTCAGCCCTCTCGGATTTCGTGGTGAAACTGGTGAAACGAACTGCGCCCCGGACGCCCGGTGCGGGGTCAGGGGCGCAGCTCAAAGCATCTGCTTCAGGTACTTCGGTGAATTACTTCTCGATGATCGCGAGCACGTCGCGAGCCGAGAGGACGAGGAACTCCTCGCCGTTGTACTTCACCTCGGTGCCGCCGTACTTGCTGTACAGCACGACATCGCCGACCTTGACGTCGAGCGGCAGGCGCTCGCCGTTCTCGAAGCGACCCGGACCGACGGCGAGGACAGCACCCTCCTGGGGCTTCTCCTTCGCCGTGTCCGGGATGACCAGGCCAGAGGCGGTGGTCTGCTCGGCGTCGAGCGGCTGGACCACAATGCGGTCCTCGAGCGGCTTGATGGCAACCTTGGAGCTGGTGGTCGTCACGATCCGACCTCCCCCTTCGGAGATCTCACGGGGCTAACTGTCTGGGGTGGCGACCAGGTGGATCCGTCGTCGCGGGTGCCGGACCTGCCCGTCGCTGTGTTGGCACTCTCCAGTGGGGAGTGCCAGAGCCGAGACTATGACTGCGATTAGCACTCGGTCAAGCGGAGTGCCAATTCAGCGACGCGTGGCGGTTCGGTACCGCAGCACGTTCGATTCGGTCTCGGGACGGGCAACGGCGTTACGGAGCGGATGGTTCCGCACGAAGGTGCGGACATGACAACGCCCTCGCGCCCCCTGGTCCGCACGGTCCGCACGGGCACGGACATCGCCGTCGGACTGGTGTTCCTGGTCCTGGACGGCGTACTCGCCCTGGCCGCCGCCGTCTTCCTGGCCGCGCGGAACCTCGGCGGCGCACCCGACCCGCGCGACGCGAGCCCGCCCCCGATGGACTGGGTTCCCGTGATCGTCTTCGGCGTGGTCACCGGAGCCGTCCTGCTGCTCGCGTGGGCGATGCCGCGCGGCGGCCGGGTGTGGACGGCCGGGTGTCATTTCCTCGCGGCGGGGCTGCTCTTCCTCGTCACGCTGCTCGTCGCGGGGGAGCAGTGGGCGTACGCGCACCCCACCCCCGCGAGGAGCGCGAGCGCTCCCTAGCGGCGGCGCGCCGTCGTCGGGCCGTCGTCGGGCACGGTGAGCGTGTGGAACACCCGGACCGCCGTCTTCCGCCCCAGGCGCTCGATCGGGTCCACGGACGACGCGCACCCCGAGATCCCCGGCAGCAGGAGCGCGCCGGCCATCGCGAGGCCGACCGCCGGCCGGCGCGCGCGGGTCACACGTAGTCCTCGAGCTTCGCGACCGCGTACCCCTTGGCCGTGATCGTCTTCATCACCCGGCGGATCATGTCCGGCATCGAGCCCTTCCAGTCCTCCTTGCCCCGGAAGTGCGTGAGCACGATGTCGCCGGGGTGCAGGTCGCGGTCCCACTCGCGCCACTCCATCCGGTCCGGGAAGGCCTCGGAGGCCCACAGCGGAACCGCCTTCACCCCGCACGTCTTCGCCGCGCGCAGCGTGTCCTCGTTGTAGTTGCCGTACGGCGGCCGGAAGAGCGGGGGCCGCTTCCCGTACCGCTTCTCGATGGTGTCCTGCATCCCGCAGATTTCCCGCTTCTGGGCGCTGTACGAGAGCCCGGGCAGGTAGCGGTGGTTGAGGGTGTGGTTGTGCAGGGAGACGCCGGCGGCCTGCATCTTCTTGAAGTAGCCGTAGTCCTCCTTGACCAGGTAGTCGCTGAGGAACGCGCTGTACGGGATCCGCAGCTCGCTCATCATCCGCACCAGCTCGGGATCCTTCTCCGCGCCGTCGTCGATCGTCAGGAAGACGACCTTCTGTTTGGTCGGCACGGTGGTGAAGACCGGCGGCAGCCCCTCGCCGTCCGTCTCGAAGCCCTTGCGGGTGGTGATCTTCGGCTTCACGGCGGGCGGGGCCGGGGCGTCCAGCGGCGGCCGGTCCAGGCCCCACTTCTTGGCGGCGGCCACCCGGGCGGCGCGCTGCGCGCGGACCTTCTCGACGTACGTGTCGAGCGCGGCGGCCGCGCCCTCCGCCTGCGGCTGACCGGCGGCCGGGCGGGCGGGGCCCTTACGGCCGCCCGAGCCGCCCTCCCCGTCGCCGGAGGGGCCGGCGCAGGCGGATCCGAGCGCGGCGACGACCAGTGCGGCGCCCACCGGGCGACGGAGACGCGCCGCCGACCCCTTTCGGCGCATTTCTTCTTTTTGTCTTACTAGCTGCATGGCGCCGCATCCTGTCAGCGGAGCGCCCCGCGCGGCCCCCGACACCACCGCCCGGCGCCCACCATCCCCCGGCTGGCCCACAATGGGACGGGTGACCGACCTCGCCGACTTCACCGCCCTGCTCACCCCCGAGGGCCAGACGCTGCTCGCCGCCCTGCGCGACTACGACCCCGCCCAGGAACTGGCCGTCGCCTCCCGGCTGCGCCGCGAGCACCCCGCCGAACTGGTCTCGGCCGCGCTCGGCCAGGCCCGGCTGCGGCAGCGCGCGGTGGCGAAGTTCGGCGCCGAGGACGCGTACCGGATGTACTTCACCCCCAACGGCGTCGAGCAGTCGACGCGGGCCACGGTCGGGACGTACCGCGCGGAGCGGCTCAAGGCGCTCGGGGTGCGGAGCGTGGCCGACCTGTGCGGCGGGATCGGCGGCGACGCCCTCGCGTTCGCCCGGGCCGGGATCGCGGTCCTGGCCGTCGACCGTGACCCGCTGACCGCCGAGGTCGCCCGCGCCAACGCCGAGGCGCTCGGGCTGGCCGGGCTGATCGAGGTGCGGTGCGCGGACGTGACCGAGATCGACACCAGCCCGTACGACGCCGTCTTCGTGGACCCGGCACGCCGGGGCGGCCGCGGCCGCATCTTCGACCCGGAGGCGTACTCGCCGCCGCTCTCCTGGGCCGTCGAGGCCGCCCGCAAGGCCCCGCGCGCGGCGCTGAAGATCGCCCCCGGCATCCCGCACGAGGCGGTGCCGGCGGAGGCCGAGGCGGAGTGGATCTCGGACGGCGGGGACGTGAAGGAGGCCGTGCTCTGGTTCGGCACCTCCCCCGGCACCCGCCGCGCCACCCTCCTGCCGTCCGGCGCGAGCCTGACCGGCCGCGGCCTGCCCGACCCGGCGGTCCGCCCGGTCGGGAAGTACCTCTACGAGCCGGACGGCGCGGTCATCCGCGCGCATCTGGTCGCCGAGGTCGCAGAGGAGCTGGCCGGGGGCCTGATCGACGAGACGATCGCGTACGTCACGGCGGACGCCCTCACCCCGACGCCGTTCGCCACGGCGTACGAGATCACCGACGAACTCCCCTTCAACCTCAAGAAGTTGAAGGCCCTGCTGCGCGAGCGCGAGGTCGGCACGCTGACGGTGAAGAAGCGCGGCTCGGCGGTCGAGCCCGAGGAGATCCGCCGCCGGGTCAAGCCGAAGGGCCCGAACGCGGCGACGGTCATCCTGACCCGGGTCGCGGGCGCCCCGACGATGCTGATCGGCCGCCCGGCGGCCTGACCCCGGGCGGGCACTGCGCCATGAGGCCCGCGCGCCAAGAGCCGTACGCCCATCAGCGCTACGCCACGAGCCGTACCGCCAGCCGGTAGTGCCCGACCGCCTTCACCGCGGCCGTCATGCCGCTGACCCACAGGCCGAGCCCGGCGCCCACGAAGTAGGCGGCCGTGCCGTAGCCGCCGCGGCCCGGGCCGGTCGCCTCGGCGGGCGCGGCCAGCGAGAGCCACAGGCCGACGGCGCACAGCGCGAAGGCGAGCAGCAGCCAGACGACGCCGAGGACGGGCTCGCGCAGCCGCGCGTCGGCCGCGCGGTCGCCGTCCAGGGCGGCCCACCGGATCAGCCGGTCCCGCGCCTCGCGGTCCCGGCGGGCGCCCCGGGCGAGGAAGAAGACGGCGGGGACCACGGCGCACAGCCCGAGGCCCAGCAGGAAGAACGAGAACATGCCCGCGAAGGGGTCGATGGAGTCGTCGAGGGCGATGAGCCCGGCGCCGCAGATCCCCCAGCCCAGTTCCAGGACGGCCAGCCACATCAGGAAGACCACCAGCCGTGTTCCGCCGATCAGTCGGCGGTTGAGCTCGGTCATCGCCCGCGCCCGGTCGGCCAGTCGGGCCTCGTGGTCGGGCCAGCTCTGTATCTCGGCGGGCGGCGGGGGTGGGGGCAGGGCGGTACGCGGGGACATGCGGCCGAGACTACCGAGCCCCCGGCTCACCCCGCCCGGACGGCCCGCCCGTCCCGAAACGCCCCCTGCCGCCCGCCCGTTCCGCGCGCTCGCGCAGCAGTGCGCGTTCCCGCTCGTTGCGGGTCAGGGCGGCGGCCCGCTCGAACTCCGCGCGGGCCTCGGCCGGCCGGCCGAGTCGCTCCAGCAGGTCGCCGCGGACGCTCGGCAGCAAGTGGTAGCCCGCCAGGGCCGGTTCCTCGGCGAGGGCGTCGACGAGGGCGAGGCCCGCCTCCGGGCCCTCGGCCATCGAGACGGCGACCGCACGGTTCAACTCGACCACCGGGGAGGGCGCGACGGACGCCAGTCGCCCGTAGAGGCCGGCGATCGTCCGCCAGTCCGTGGCCCCGTACGTGGGCGCTTTCGCGTGGCAGGCGGCGATGGCGGCCTGGAGGGCGTACGGACCGTACGAAGCGCCCTCGCCCGCCCGCCCCAGCGCCTCGAAGCCGCGCAGGATGAGGCGGCGGTCCCAGCGGCTCCGGTTCTGGTCGGCGAGGAGGACCGGCCGCCCGTCCGGACCGGTCCGGGTCGCCGTCCGGGAGGCCTGGATCTCCAGCAGGGCGGCCAGACCGTGGACCTCGCCCTCCTTCGGCATCAGCCCCGCGAGCACCCGGGCCAGCCGTAGCGCGTCCTCGCACAGTGCGGGGCGCAGCAGGTCGTCGCCCGCCGTCGCCGCGTACCCCTCGTTGAAGATCAGGTAGATGACGTCGAGCACCGAGCCGAGCCGGGCCGCCCGCTCGTCCCCGTACGGGACCTCGAACTCCACGCCCGCCTTCGCCAGCGCCCGCTTCGCCCGCACGATCCGCTGTGCGACCGTCGCCTCCGGTACGAGGAAGGCACGGGCGATCTCGTCCGTGCGCAGCCCGCCGACAAGCCGCAGCGTCAGCGCGGTCCGTGCCTCGGCGGAGAGCACCGGGTGGCAGGCGGTGAAGATCAGCCGCAGCAGGTCGTCGTCGATGTCGCCGGGCCCGGACGGCTCGGGGTCGTACGCGGCCTCCGGCACCTCCCGCCCGACCTCGGCGAGCTTGCGCGCGTACGTCTCCCGGCGCCGTACGAGATCCACCGCGCGGTTCTTGGCGGCGGCCGTCAGCCAGGCGGCCGGCCGGTCGGGCACCCCCGTCCGCGGCCACTGTTCGAGGGCGGCGACGAAGGCGTCCTGGGCGATCTCCTCGGCGATGCCGACGTCACGGACGATCCGCGCGACGGCGGCGATGATCCGCGGCGACTCCATCCGGAAGACGGTCTCTACGGCGCCGGGGGCGGGTGCGGTCATGCGTCAACGATGACACCACCCGCCCCGACCGCGTCAGCCCATCTCTTCGATCTCGCGGACCTCGCAGGTCACCTTCCACTGCGGCGGGTGGACCTCCAGGAACCGCTTCGACCACTCCATGGCCTCGGCGAGGTCCTTGCACTGGGTGATCGAGTAGCCGCCGACGACCTCCTTGGTCTCGGTGAACGGCCCGTCGGTGTAGGAGATCTTCCCGCCCTCCCAGACGACGCGCTTGCCTTCCTCGGTCGGCTTGAGGCCGGCCGTCTCCAGCATCACGCCGGCCTTGGTGATCTCCTCGAACAGCGCCTCCATGCGCTGGCCGAACCCGGCGTCGGCCTCCGACATCTCGAAGGCGCCCTCTTCGATGCGGATCATCGTCAGGTAGCGGGGCATGGTCGTTCTCCTTGCGTGGCGGGCGGGGCTGTTCCCCGCCTTTCACTCATACGTCGAACGGGCTCGACCCGCATCGACACCACGCGCGAAGAATTTCGCGACGGGATTCCTAGACGTAGTCCTCCAGGCGGGCCACCGTGAAGCCCTGCTCCTGGATGTGGCGGAGCATGTTGGCCGTCATCCGGGTCATCGTCGTGCCCTTGAGCTCGGCGGGGCCCCTGAAGTGGGCCAGGATGATGTCGCCGGGGTGCAGCTTCTTGTCGGCGCGCTGGTACTGCATGTTCTTGATCTGCATCGACTCGCGCCACAGCACGATCGCGTCCACCCCGCACTCGCCGGCCGCCGCGCGGGTGTGCTCGTTCCAGTTGCCGTAGGGCGGGCGGAAGAGCCGGGGGGTCGTCCCGTACTCCTTCGCCAGCTTCGTCTGCTGGCCGCAGATTTCCCGGTGCTGGGCGGCGCGGCCGAGGGTGCGCAGGTTGGGGTGGGTGAGGGTGTGGTTGGCGACGCCGTTGCCGAGGGCGGCGAGCGGCTTGAAGTAGCCGTAGTCGGCGCGTATGGCGGAGTCGGTGAGGAACACCGTCACCGGGACGTTCAGCTCCTCCATCATCTTCAGGAACTCCGGGTCCTTCTCGGCCCCGTCGTCGATCGTGATGAAGACGACCTTGTCCTTGGTGGGTATCTCGCTGATGACGGGGACGGGCGCGCCGGGCTTCCGCGTCACCGGCTTGGTCGTCGGCGGTACGGGCGGCGCGGCGAAGGGCTTCAGGCCCCACTTCCGGTACGCGGCGGAGGCCTGCGCGGCCTTGTCGGCCTGGTCCGGGGCCTTGGCCTCGGCGGGGGCCGTCGTGGGCGAGGCAGGTCTCGTGGGAGCGGTCGCGGAGTCCGCTCCCGCCGGGCCGCCGCATCCCGAGATGAGGAGTACGGCGGCGGTCAGCGCCGCCCACGTCACGATCTTCTTGTCCACGCCGAGAGTCACGACGTGGATGATGCGACAAAATGACCGGAGGTTGCCTCAGTCCACGGACTCGAAACGCCAACGATGCACCGGACGGGTGACCAGGTCGGCGGCCGGCTCGGGCAGCTCCGGCAGCTCGGCGTCGACCGCGTCCGTCTCCCACCAGGTCAGCACGAGCACCCGGTCCTGCGGGGCGCGGAAGGTCTCCCTCCGCAGCGGCTCGTACGGCAGGAGCTGCGCCCGCGCCCACTCCAGGAGTTCGGCGCCACGGCCCTGGACCGCGCGCGCCTCCCACATCAGGGTCACGACGGTCACGAGTACAGGTTCTCCTTGCTGACTTCGTGCACGTGGTCGTGGTCATGAGCGTGCGAGTGATTCCCCGGCACGTGCGGGTCCGTCACCGGAAGCGACGAGTCCGCCGACAGCTCCCAGTCCGACGCCGGCCGGTTCCTGGCCACCATCTCCGCGCCCAGGGCCGCCACCATCGCGCCGTTGTCCGTGCAGAGCCCCGGCCGGGGCACCCGCAGCCGGATGCCCGCCCGCTCGCACCGCTCCTGGGCGAGCGCCCGCAGCCGCGAGTTGGCCGCGACGCCACCGCCGATCATCAGGTGGTCCACGCCCTCGTCCTTGCAGGCCCGTACGGCCTTGCGGGTGAGCACGTCGACGACGGCCTCCTGGAAGGACGCCGCCACGTCCCGTACCGGCACCTCCTCGCCCGCCGCCCGCTTCGCCTCGATCCAGCGGGCGACCGCGGTCTTCAGACCGGAGAAGGAGAAGTCGTACGCGGGGTCCTTCGAGCCGCTCAGGCCGCGCGGGAAGGCGATGGCCTTCGGGTCGCCCTCCCGGGCGAGCCGGTCGATGACCGGGCCGCCGGGGAAACCGAGGTCGAGCACGCGCGCGATCTTGTCGAAGGCCTCGCCGGCCGCGTCGTCGATGGTCGCGCCCATCGGCCGGACGTCGGCGGTGATGTCCGGGGCGAGGAGCAGCGAGGAGTGCCCGCCGGAGACGAGCAGCGCCATCGTGGGCTCGGGCAGCGGGCCGTGCTCCAGCTGGTCGACGCAGATGTGCGAGGCCAGGTGGTTCACGCCGTAGAGCGGCTTGCCCAGCGCGTACGCGTAGGCCTTCGCCGCCGAGACGCCGACGAGCAGCGCGCCCGCCAGACCGGGGCCGGCCGTGACGGCGATGCCGTCGAGGTCACGGGCGGAGATCCCGGCGTCCTTCAGAGCGCGCTCGATGGTCGGGACCATCGCCTCCAGGTGCGCGCGGGAGGCGATCTCGGGCACCACGCCGCCGAAGCGGGCGTGGGTGTCGACGCTGGACGCGACGGCGTCGGCCAGCAGCGTCGTCCCCCGGACGATGCCGACCCCGGTCTCGTCGCAGGAGGTCTCGATACCGAGTACGAGCGGTTCGTCAGCCATCAGAATCAGTCTCAGTTCCTTGAGCGGTCAGTCGCATCACGAGCGCGTCCACGTTGCCCGGCTGGTAGTAGCCGCGGCGGAAGCCGATGGGCTCGAAGCCGAAGCGCTCGTACAGCTTCTGGGCCCGTGTGTTGTCGACCCGTACCTCCAGCAGTACCTCTTCGCACTCGAACGCGGTGGCCGCGTGGAGCAGATCGGTGAGGAGGCGGGCGCCGAGGCCGGTGCCCCACTGGTCACGGGCGGCGGCGATGGTCTGGACGTCGCCGAGGCCGCCGGCGGCGGCGAGTCCGGCGTAGCCGACGAGCCGGCCGTCGGCCGGATCCTCGGCCACCACGTAGTGGCGGGTGGCGTGCGGGCCGCGCGCGTGGGCCAGTTCGGACCAGAACATCCCGGGCGACCAGGCGTCCTCCGGGAACAGCTCGGTCTCGAGCTCCAGCACCGGTTCCAGGTCCCACCAGCGCATCTCGCGCAGTACGGCGCCGGTCACTTGGGCGTGACCACCTTGTAGTTCTTCGGCACCTGGGCGTCGGGGCGGCGCAGGTACATCGGCAGCGGGTCGAGGAAGCCGGTGTGAGAGGTGCCCGAGGCGCTCGCCGCGAGCCGCTCCGCCGCCAGGGCGGCCAGCGCGCCCGCCGACTGGTGCTCCGGGTCGCGGGCGTCCGGGAAGGCCTCGGGGTAGAGCCGCGCGCCGGCGCCGACGACGGGGAGCCCGGCGACCTGCTCGGCGATGTCGGCGGGCCGGTCGACGGCCGCGTCGCCGACGCGCGTACGGGCGTTCTCGTACCGCGCCCAGTAGACCTCCTTGCGGCGCGCGTCCGTCGCGACGACGAACGGCTCCTCGATCCCGGAGGCGTACGCGAGCCCGTCCAGTGTGCACAGGCCGTGCACGGGCACGCCGAGGGCGGAGGCGAAGGTCGCGGCGGTGACGAGCCCGACCCGCAGTCCGGTGTACGGCCCCGGCCCGACGCCGACGACGATGCCGGTGACCGCGTCGAGCTTCAGCCCGGCCTCGGTGAGGACCCGGTCGACGGCGGGCAGCAGCAGCTCCCCGTGGCGGCGGGCGTCGATCTGCCGGAACTCGGCGATGACGGAGTCGCCGTCGTGGAGGGCGACGGTGACGGCGGGTGTGGCGGTATCCATGGCGAGCAAGAGCACGCAAACAGCCTACGGCTCCCGGCCGGTCCGCACGGCGCCCCGTCCCGGTCCCCCACGGCTGCTACCGTCACGACCGATACGTACGTACGAAAGGTGGGCAGCAGGGTGGCACGGAGCAGCTCGGGATTCGTGGCCGGGCTCACGGCGGCGGCGGTCGCCGCGGTCGCCTTCCTCGCCTACCAGGCGTCGGCGAACGCCCCGGCGGACGTCTCGGCGAAGCCGAAGGCCCCGAGCACGGCGCCGTCGACGGCCGCGACCGGTGGCCCCGAGAAGCCCGTCAAGGACCCGCTCGCAGTCCCCGCCGACTCGGGCACCGGGACGCGCGTCGTGTACGCGCTCGGCGACCGCCGGGTGTGGCTGGTGGACCCGAAGGGCCAGGCCACGCACGCCTTCTCGGTCATGCCGAGCACGGTCCACCCGGCCCCGGGGACGTACAAGGTGACGTCCCGCTCGGGCTCGGTCACCGGCTCGGACGGCGTGATGATCGAGCACGTGGTGCGGTTCA
This sequence comes from Streptomyces sp. P9(2023), assembly GCF_032436795.1. Classification (NCBI taxonomy): domain Bacteria; kingdom Bacillati; phylum Actinomycetota; class Actinomycetes; order Kitasatosporales; family Streptomycetaceae; genus Streptomyces; species Streptomyces sp. P9(2023). The sequence goes on along the minus strand of NZ_JAUPWM010000005.1, from coordinate 113,055 downwards.
CGACCGAGCAGGACGTCTCGATCGGCTTCAGCGCGGCGGTCGACGGCACGCTCCCGACGCCGGACCCGACACGGAAGACCGGCGGCATCCGGATGAAGCGGGCGGACGGCGACGCGATGTGGACCTTCGCGTCGATCGGCGCGAAGGTCGTCGTCGTCCCGTAGGAGGGCCGGGGGCCGGCCGGCGCGTCGCCCGTTCGGGTTACGGCCGCTTACGCCGCCTCGCGCTCGGCCTCGGGCTCGGCGGTGTCCTGTTCCGGCTCATGCTTCGGCGTGCGCGGGGGTGTCGAGACCGCGTTCGCCGCGGCGCAGGACGCCAGCAGCTCGCTCATCGACGTACGCGTCCGCATCCGCGCTTCCGCGTTCTCGCGCTCAGGCGTCGCCATGCATGCCTCCCGTAGGTTAGGTACACCTAACCAGCTCTGCATCCATGTGACCACGTCCCGTACGACCGACGCAACATCTTCCCGACACCTTGTCGGAACCTACGTACGTTCAGCTCAGCGTGAGGTTCTCGGTCGCCCAGCGCGCACCGATCCCGCGCAGCACGACCGTGCGCCGGTCGTCGTCGGTGTCGCCGACGACGCGGTGGATCAGGACGTGCAGCCGGTCGTCCGTGAGGTCCTCGACCTTGCCGTCGCCCCACTCCACGACGACCACCGACTCGGGCAGCGAGACGTCCAGGTCGAGGTCCTCCATCTCGTCGAGACCGCCGCCGAGGCGGTACGCGTCGACGTGGACCAGCGCGGGCCCGCCGACCAGGGACGGGTGGACGCGGGCGATGACGAAGGTCGGGGAGGTGACGGCGCCCCGGACGCCGAGGCCCTCGCCGAGGCCTCGGGTGAGCGTGGTCTTGCCGGCGCCGAGCTCGCCGGTGAGCATGACGAGGTCGCCGGGGCGGAGCAGCTTGGCGAGCCGGCGCCCGATCTCCTGCATCTGCTCCGGAGAGTCGATGGCCAGGCTGGCGGCAGAATGCGGTTCTTCCATACCGGCCAACCTAACGGCTGCCGGCCCCCGCCTTCGTCGTCGCCGTAGCGGGCACCGCGCCGACCTTCGCGAGCAGGTCGGCGAGCCGGTCCGTCACGGCCTCCGGGTGCTCCAGCATCACCAGGTGCCCGGCGTCGGGCACGATGACCAGCTCCGCGTCCGGCAGCAGATCGGCGATGGCCTCGGTGTGCGAGCTGGGCGTGACCAGGTCGCGGTCGCCGGCCAGCGCGAGGACGGGCAGGTCGCGGAAGACCGCGAGCGCCGCCGCCTTGTCGTGCTCGGCGAAGGCCGGGTAGAACTCCGCGACCACGTCGATCGGGGTCGCCTCGATCATCCGCTCCGCGAACCGGGCGACGGCCGGGTCCACGTCGCGGGACGAGAACGAGTACTTCTTGATCAGCCCGGCGAACAGGTCGGCGGTGGCCCGGCGTCCCCGCTCCACCAGCTCCGTCTGTGAGCCGAGCACCTTCAGGACGCCCGGCAGGACCCGCCGCACCGCGTTGACCCCGGCCGACGGCAGTCCGTACGTGACCTCGCCCAGCTTCCCCGCCGACGTACCGACGAGGGCGACGCCGACGACCCGCTCGCGGACCAGCTCCGGGTAGCGGTCGGCGAACGCCATGATCGTCATGCCGCCCATCGAGTGCCCGACCAGGACCAGCGGCCCTTCGGGCGCGGCCGCGTCGATGACGGCCTTGAGGTCGCGGCCGAGCTGGTCGATGGAGACGGGCGGGCCGTCCGGCCCGGACTGGGCGACGCCGCGCTCGGAGCGGCCGTGGCTGCGCTGGTCCCAGTAGACGGTACGGACCAGGCCGCGCAGCGCCGCCCGCTGGAAGTGCCAGGAGTCCTGCCCCAGGCAGTAGCCGTGGCTGAAGACGACGGTGACGGGCGCGGGCGCCTTGCGGCCGAAGAGCCTGCGGCGGCGCGGCGCCGGAGCGTCCGACTCGACCTCGTCGACCTCGTAGTAGAGCGCGGTGCCGTCGTCGGCGGGCGCCTTGCCGGGCGTGCCGCGCAGGGAGCCGTAGGGGGCGGAGGCGTCGAGGGCGAGCCGCGCCTTCTGCCGCATGCCGCGCCCGACGGTCAGCCGCTCGATGGCCACGCCGGCCGCCGCGCCGGCGGCCAGGACGCCTATCGCGGCACCGGCGAGCCCGGCACGCCGCCAGTTGTCGGTGCTGGACTCGCTCACGAGGCTCCCCTGTTCGGTCGGTTCTGGTGCTTACCCGTTCACATAGACGCGCGGAACGCGCGCGCCGATGCGGGTGACGATCTCGTACGCGATGGTGTCGGCGGCCTCGGCCCAGTCCTCGGCGGTCGGCTCGCCCCGGTCGCCGGGCCCGAAGAGCAGCGCCTCGGCGCCGGGCTCGACGGTGTCCCGGCCGAGGTCCACGACGAACTGGTCCATGGCGACCCGCCCGGCCACCCGCCGGACCTTGCCGCCGACCAGGACCGGGCCGCGGCCGGAGGCGTGGCGCGGGATGCCGTCGGCGTACCCGAGCGGGATGAGGCCGAGGTGGGTCTCGCCCTCGGTGACGTAATGGTGCCCGTAGCTGACGCCGTGCCCGCCGGGCACCTGCTTGACCAGCGCGACGCTCCCGATCAGGGACATCACGGGCCGCAGACCGAAATCGGCGGGGGTGCCGAGGTCGGGGCTGGGCGAGACGCCGTACACCGCGATGCCGGGCCGGACCAGGTCGAAGTGGGCCTCGGGGAGGGTGAGGGTGGCCGGTGAGTTGGCGATGTGCCGGACCTCGGGCTCGACGCCGGCCTTCTCGGCGTAGTCGAGCATGGTGCGGAAGACGTCGAGCTGGGAGGCGATCGAGGGGTGGCCGGGCTCGTCGGCGCAGGCGAAGTGCGACCAGAGTCCGGTGACCTTGACCAGCCCGTCCTGCTCGGCCCTGAGGGCCTCGCCGACGAGCTCGGGCCAGTCGGCGGGCTGGCAGCCGTTGCGCCCGAGCCCGGTGTCGGCCTTGAGCTGGATACGGGCGGCCCGGCCGGTCTCCCTGGCCGCCTGGCGGACCTCTTCGAGGGCCCACAGACCGCTGACGGCGATGTCGAGCCCGGCCTCGATGCCGTCGGCCCAGGGGTCGCCGGGGGTCCAGAGCCAGCACAGGATCCGCGCGTCGGTGATCCCGGCGGCGCGCAGCGCGAGCGCCTCGTGCGGGGTGGCGGTGCCGAGCCAGTCGGCGCCCGCGTCGAGCGCGGCGCGGGCGCAGCGGACGGCGCCGTGGCCGTACGCGTCCGCCTTGACCACGGCCATCACCTGGACGTGCGGCGCGACACGGGCGCGCAGCGTGCGGACGTTCGCACGCAGCGCCCCGAGGTCGATCTCGGCGCGGGCTCTGCGGGGCGGCGGTGTCTCAGTCATCGCGCCCAGTCTCTCAGGTGTCAGCGTTCGGGCCGCTTTCCCCAGATGTAGACCCGGTCACCCTTGCGCAGCACGTCCCAGAGTTTCTTGGCGTTGGCGTGGCTGAGATTGACGCAGCCGCGGCTGCCGGTGGGCGTGGCGAGCTGGCCGTAGACGGCGTGGAAGGCCTGTCCGCCGTCGAAGAACTGGGCGTAGGGCATGGGGGTGTTGTAGAGGGAGGACCAGTGGTCCTTGTTGCGCCAGTAGACCTTCTTCCAGCCGGTACGGGTGCGGTAGCCGGGCCGCCCGCTCCGGATGTTGACGACCCCGAAGCCGACCTTCTTCCCCTTCTGCACCCACATCAGCTCACGGTCGAGGTCGACGCAGGCGACGGTGTACGTCTTGGCCGGGCACTTCCCGGCGGCGTTGGGGTTCTTGCGGGCGGCGACCAGCTCGGCGCGGGCCCAGGTGACGGGGCCGGCGTAACCGCTGGCGGGTTTGATCTTCTCCTTGACCTGGAAGGCGCGGATGGCCTTGCAGTCGGCGGCGGACTGCTTGCCGTCGACCTTGAGCTTGAGCAGCCGCTCGACGCGGCGCTGGTGGGGCCCGGCGAGCTTGGTGCAGGCGGCGGCGATCGCACTGCGCGGCAGGTACTCGACCAGCTCGTCGACGGGCCCGTCGGGCTCGGGCACGGGAACGGGCACGCCCTCGGCCTGCTGCGGAACCGGCGGCAGCACCTGATCGGGCGTGTCCATGGGGTACTCGGCCTGCCCGGCGCCCTCGACACCGGGCACGAGGGTGTCGGCGGCGGGGGCGGGGGGTGCGGGTTCGGCGGAGGCGGTTGCGGTGCTCGGCAGTCCGACTGCGGCGACGAGCAGCAGCGTTACGACACGGGAGGAGGCGGTCGATCTGATCACCCACTCAGCGAACCCGCCCCCACCGACCGCCGCCCGCCCAACGCCACGCGTGGCCCAACGTCTTCGCCCGACCGGGCGTGCGTCGGGGGTGCCGGGCGCCGCTAGGGAGCCGCTAGGGAGCCGTCACCACGTCGCGCCAGGCGCCGGGCAGGGCGTCCGCCACGTCGCCGGCCGTGATCGGCGCGCCGCCCGAGGCACGGCGGGCGGCGAGGCCGTGCAGGTACGCGGCCACCGAGCCCGCGTCCCGAGCGCGCAACCCGCCGGCGAGCAGGGAGCCGGCCAGGCCGGACAGGACGTCCCCGCTCCCCGCGGTCGCCAGCCACGACGTGCCGGTCGGGTTCACGCGTACCGGACCGGATTCCTCCGCCACCAGCGTCGTCGAGCCCTTGAGCAGCACCGTCGCCCCGAAACGCGCCGCCAACTCCCGTACCGCCGCGAGCCGCTCCGCCTCCACCGAGTCGCGCGAGGTACCGAGCAGGGCGGCCGCCTCGCCGGCGTGCGGGGTGAGCAGGGTCGGCGCCGTGCGCTCCCGTACCGTCGCCGGGTCCAGCTCGCGCAGCCCGTCCGCGTCCACCAGGACCGGTACGTCCGAGGCGAGGACCTCGGCGACCGCCGAGCGCTCGTCGCCGAGGCCGGGCCCGACGACCCACGCCTGGACGCGTCCGGCCTTCTCCGGCGGACCGGGGTGCACCAGGGTCTCGGGGTGGCGGGCGATGACGGCGTCCGCGGCGGGCCCGACGTAGCGCACCGCGCCCGCGCCGCCCCGCAGGGCGCCCGTCACGGCGAGCACGGCGGCGCCCGGGTAGCGGGCGGAACCGGCGACGACGCCCACGACTCCGCGCCGGTACTTGTCGCTCTCCGCGCCCGGTACGGGCAACAGCCGTGCCACGTCCTCGTGTTGCAGCGCCTCGATGTCCGGTACGGACGGCAGGACGTCGCCGAGCCCGATGTCGACGAGGCGCAGCGCCCCCGCGTACTCGCGGGCCGGGTCGATGAGGAGGCCCGGCTTGTACGTCCCGAAGGTCACCGTCGCGTCCGCGCGCAGCGCCTCGCCCGCGACCCGCCCCGAGTCGGCGTCCACGCCGCTCGGCAGGTCGACGGCGACCACGACGGCGTCCGAGCCGCGGGCCGCCCGCGCGACCGGGACGGCGTCGGGGCGCAGTCCGCCCTGGCCGCCGATGCCGGTGATCCCGTCCATGACGAGGTCGGCGACGGCGAGCACCTCGAAGGGGTCCTCCGCCACGCGGCCGCCGGCGGCGAGCAGCGCGGCGAGCCCGCGCTCGTGGGCCTTCTCGCCGAGCAGGACGGCCGTCACGCCGGCCCCGCGCCGGGCGAGCCGCACCCCGGCGTAGAGGGCGTCGCCCCCGTTGTCCCCACTACCGACGAGCAGGACGACCCGCGCGCCGTACACATGCCCCCGCCCGAGGAGCGAGAGACACGCGGCGGCAAGCCCGGCCGCGGCCCGCTGCATGAGCGCCCCCTCGGGCAACGCCCCCATCAACTCGGCCTCAGCGGCCCGTACGGTCTCCACGCGATAAGCGGTACGCATACCCCGAAGTCTGCCCGACGGACCCGATCGCGGCCGCACGATCCGCGCCACCCGGGGGTGGGGCGGAGGGTCATCCCTCCGCGATCACCACCGCCGACGCCACCCCCGCGTCGTGGCTCAACGACACATGCCAGTGCCGGACGCCCAGTTCCGCCGCGCGGGCCGCCACCGTGCCGCGTACCCGCAGTCGTGGCTGGCCGCTGGATTCGACGTAGACCTCCGCGTCCGTCCAGTGCAGGCCCGCCGGCGCGCCCAGGGCCTTGGCCACGGCCTCCTTCGCGGCGAAGCGGACCGCCAGGGACGCCGGGCCGCGCCGCTCGCCGCTCGGCAGCAGAAGCTCGCCCTCGACGAAGAGCCGCTGGAGCAGCCCGGGGGTCCGCTCCACGGACGCCGCGAAGCGGTCCACCTCGGCCACATCGATCCCCACCCCGATGATCATTCGCTCATCCCTATTCCACGGTCACGGATTTCGCCAGGTTCCGCGGCTGGTCCACCTCGTTGCCCCGTGCCGTCGCGAGTTCGCAGGCGAACACCTGCAGCGGCACGGTGGAGACCAGCGGCTGAAGCAGCGTAGGCGTTGCCGGGATACGGATCAGATGGTCGGCGTACGGGACGACCGTCTCGTCGCCCTCCTCCGCGATCACGATCGTCCGCGCCCCCCGCGCCCGGATCTCCTGGATGTTGGAGACGATCTTGTCGTGCAGGACCGACCGCCCCCGCGGCGACGGGACCACCACGACCACCGGCAGGTCCTTCTCGATCAGCGCGATCGGCCCGTGCTTCAGCTCCCCCGCCGCGAACCCCTCCGCGTGCATGTACGCGAGTTCCTTCAGCTTCAGCGCGCCCTCCAGGGCCACCGGGTAGCCGACGTGCCGGCCGAGGAAGAGCACGGTGTTCTTGTCGGCGAGCGAGCGGGCCAGCGCCCGTACCGGCTCCATCGTCTCCAGGACCCGTTCCACCTCGTCGGCGATCCGGGACAGCTCACGGACCACGGCGTGGATCTCGTCGCCCCACTTCGTCCCGCGCACCTGCCCGAGGTACAGCGCCAGCAGATAGCAGGCCACCAGCTGCGTCAGGAACGCCTTCGTCGACGCGACAGCCACCTCCGGCCCCGCGTGCGTGTAGAGGACCGCGTCCGACTCCCGCGGGATCGTCGAACCGTTCGTGTTGCACACCGCGAGCACCTTCGCGCCCTGCTCGCGCGCGTGCCGCAGCGCCATCAGCGTGTCCATCGTCTCGCCGGACTGCGAGATCGCGATGACCAGCGTCCGCTGCCCCAGGATCGGATCCCGGTAGCGGAACTCGCTCGCCAGCTCCACCTCGCACGGGATCCGGGTCCAGTGCTCGATGGCGTACTTCGCGATCATCCCGGCGTGGAAGGCCGTACCGCACGCGATGATCAAGATCTTGTCGGCCTCGCGCAGCACCGCGTCCGGGATGCGCACCTCGTCCAGCCGGAGCCGGCCCCCCGCGTCGATCCGGCCGAGGAGGGTGTCGGCGACGGCCTTCGGCTGCTCGGCGATCTCCTTGAGCATGAAGTAGTCGTAGCCGCCCTTCTCGGCGGCCGAGGCGTCCCAGTCCACGTGGTACGCCCGTACGTCGGCGGGGGCGCCTCCGAAGTCGGTGACCTCGACGCCCTCCCGGGAGAGCTTCACGACCTGGTCCTGGCCGAGCTCGATCGCCGAGCGGGTGTGCGCGATGAACGCGGCCACGTCCGAGGCGAGGAAGAACTCCCCCTCGCCGACGCCCACCACGAGCGGCGAGTTGCGGCGCGCCCCGACGACCACGTCCGGCTCGTCCGCGTGCACGGCGACCAGGGTGAACGCCCCGTCGAGCCGCCGGCACACCAGCCGCATGGCCTCCGCCAGCTCCCCGCAGGAGGAGAACTCCTCGGCCAGGAGATGGGCCACGACCTCGGTGTCCGTCTCGGACGCCAGGTCGTGGCCGCGCTCCTGGAGCTCCGCGCGCAGGGCGGCGAAGTTCTCGATGATCCCGTTGTGGACGACGGCGACGCGCCCCGCGTTGTCGAGGTGCGGGTGCGCGTTGACGTCGGTCGGCCCGCCGTGGGTTGCCCAGCGGGTGTGGCCGATGCCGGTGGATCCGCTGGACAGCGGCCGGTCCACCAGCTCCTTCTCCAGGTTGACGAGCTTGCCCGCCTTCTTCGCCGCGGCCAGTCCCCCGTCGGAGAGCACCGCGACGCCGGCCGAGTCGTAGCCCCGGTACTCGAGCCGCTTCAGGCCCGCGATCACCACATCAAGCGCCGACTGCCCGCCGACGTAACCCACGATTCCGCACATGGCGGCAGCCTACGACCGAAAGCGGGCGGAGCGCCGGACTCAGCCCAGCTTGGCGGCCTGCGCGTCGATGACCGTCTTGGGCAGCTCCTTGACCTTGCCCCCGAGGCTGATGGTGGCGAACGAGGCCAGCGTGTTGCCCTTGCGGAAGGCGACCACCTTGCTGACCCACTCGGCGCCTTCCACGTCGGTGGTGACGGTGTAGGCGACCGCCTCCTCACCTGCGGTTATGGACTCGGGCGCGACCTTGAGGACCTTCGTCTTCTCGCCGCCGCCGAGGAGCGCGAAGCCGCCCGCGCACTCCGGGCCGGCCGCCTTCAGGGAGGCCAGCGCCTCCTGCGCGCCCGCGCCGTCGTGCGAGCCGAGCACGACGGAGGTCGCCGGGGCGCTGAACGCGCCGAGGATGTCCTCCGGTGCCGCCGTCGCCCCCTCCTTCTTCGGCACCTCGATGGCCTGACGCAGCACATCGGCGGCCGGGCCGCCGGGCGCGATGGACGACAGGACGTCGGCGATCGGCTTGCAGGCGGGCTTGTCCGTGGCGACGTCACCCGGCTTCACCACGTCCGCGGCCTCGGCCTTCTGGACCTGGTACCCCTTGAGGTCGGCCTGCTCGACGATCAGCTTCTCCAGCTCGGCCACCGACAGCGCCTTCGCGTCGGGCGCGGCGGAGGCGGACGCCGACGCCGACCCGGACGCCTTCGGGGCGCCCTTGTCGTCGCTCTTCTCGCCCCCGCCACAGGCGGTGAGCAGCAGCGCCAGCGAGACGGCGCCGGCGGCGACGGTGGCGGTTCCCTTGAACGTACGCATGTCCATGTCCTTCTGATACTTCGCGCCGCCCTCGGGCGGCACATCCCCCCGCGTGAAGTACACGGCCCACGCGGGCAACTTCCTGATGATCACCCTAGGACAGGGGTACGACAACGGATTTACGCGTTCCGTCACGCCACCGAGCCACGTGACCCACGTGACCGAGCCCACGGCCCACAACCACCCCACAACCCCGACAATGGCGGGGTGATCACTTCGCCGCCACGAAGCCAGCGCCGGCCTCCCGAGGCCACGCCCTACGTCGACCTCACCCGGGACGAGTGGAGCGCGTTGCGCGACAAGACGCCGCTGCCGCTCTCCGCCGAGGAGGTCGAGCGGCTGCGCGGCCTCGGCGACGTCATCGACCTGGACGAGGTCCGGGACGTCTACCTGCCGCTCTCCCGGCTGCTGAATCTGTACGTCCAGGCCACCAGCGGGCTGCGCGGCGCGCTCAACACCTTCCTCGGCGAGCGCGCGGAGCAGCGCGGCACGCCCTTCGTCATAGGAGTCGCCGGCTCCGTCGCCGTCGGCAAGTCCACCGTGGCCCGTCTCCTCCAGGCGCTGCTTGCCCGCTGGCCGGAGCACCCGCGGGTGGAGCTGGTCACCACCGACGGCTTCCTCTATCCGATGGAGGAGCTGAAGGCGCGCGGTCTGATGTCCCGTAAGGGTTTCCCGGAGTCGTACGACCGCCGCGCCCTGACCCGCTTCGTCGCCGACATCAAGGCCGGCAAGGAAGAGGTCACCGCCCCGGTCTACTCGCACCTCATCTACGACATCGTGCCCGGCGAGCGGCTCGTGGTCCGCCGCCCGGACATCCTGATCGTGGAGGGGCTCAACGTCCTCCAGCCGGCCCTGCCCGGCAAGGACGGCCGGACCCGGGTCGGCCTCGCCGACTACTTCGACTTCTCGGTGTACGTGGACGCCCGGCCCGAGGACATCGAGCGCTGGTACCTCAACCGCTTCGGCCGACTGCGCGAGACCGCGTTCCAGAACCCCTTCTCGTACTTCCAGAAGTACACCCAGGTCTCCGAGGACGAGGCGCTGGACTACGCCCGCACGATGTGGCGGACCATCAACAAGGTGAACCTGCTGGAGAACGTGGCGCCGACGCGCGGCCGGGCCACCCTCGTCGTACGCAAGGGACCGGATCACAAGGTGCAGCGTTTGAGTCTTCGTAAGCTCTGAGCATGCTGCATCTGCGGATCATGGCGCCCTCCGTCCACACGGACGCCGTTCTCGACCTCATCGACACGACCGTGGGCACCACCCATGTGGCCGTCCTCAAGGACGTCGGCCGCGACCCGGCCGGCGACATCGTGCTGTGCGACGTGGCCCGCGAGGCCGGTGAGAAACTCCTGCACGGGCTACGGGAGTTGGGCATCGACAAGGAGGGGTCGATCGCCGTCGAGAACATCGACCTGTCGCTCTCCACGCGGGCCGACCACGCAGAGGAGGAGGCGCCGGGCGAGGCGGCGGACGCGGTGATCTGGGAGCAGCTTTCCGAGTCGACCCACGAGGAGTCCACCCTCACCATCACGTACGCCGCTTTCATGATCGTGGCGACGATGATCGCGGCCTGCGGTGTGGTCCTCGACAACGCGATCCTGATCGTGGGCGCGATGGCCGTCGGCCCCGAGTTCGGCCCGCTCGCAGGCATCTGTACGGCGGTGGTGCAGCGCGCCCCGAAGCTCGCCGCCCGCTCGCTGATCGCGCTCCTGGTCGGCTTCGCCGCGGCGATCGTGGCGACGACCGTGTTCAGTCTGGGGATGGACGGGATCGGCCAGTTCAATCAGGACCTGCTCGACGACCCGCGCCCCAACACCAGTTTCATCTGGCAGCCCGACCCGTTCTCCTTCGTCGTCGCGCTGCTCGCCGGCGTGGTCGGCATGCTCTCCCTGACCTCGGCCAAGTCCGGCGCGCTGGTGGGCGTGGCCATCTCGGTGACCACGGTCCCGGCCGGCGCGAACGCCGCCGTGGCGCTCAGCTACGGCGAGTTCGGCCAGATGTGGGGCTCCGTCGAGCAGTTGCTGCTCAACCTGGGCGGGATCATCGTGGCGGGGATCCTCACCCTGCTGGCCTGGAAAGCGCTGTGGCGCACCCAGCGGGGACGGATGACCCGCCCTCCGGGTGCGCCACGACGCAAGTGACCGTCGGTCAAGCGGCCTAGCCGAGCGCGGACTTCACCACGTCGGCGAGCCGGCCGGCCACGGACCGCGCCTGCTCGATGTCGGCCGCCTCGACCATCACGCGGACGAGCGGCTCGGTGCCCGAGGGGCGGAGCAGGACACGGCCGGTGGCGCCCAGCTCGCGCTCGGCGTCGGTGACCGCGGTCGCCAGCTCGGCGGAGGTCTTCACCCGGGACTTGTCGACGTCGGGCACGTTGACGAGGACCTGCGGCAGCCGCTCCATCACACCGGCCAGCTCCGCGAGGGACCTGCCGGTGGCCGCGACCCGCGCAGCCAGCATCAGACCGGTGAGGGTGCCGTCGCCGGTGGTGGCGTGGTCGAGCACGATGACGTGCCCGGACTGCTCGCCGCCCAGCGCGTAGCCGTGCTCCTTCATGGACTCCAGGACGTACCGGTCGCCGACCGCCGTCTGGATGATCTGCAGCCCCTCGCGCTCCATGGCGAGCTTGAAGCCGAGGTTGGACATCACGGTCGCGACGACGGTGTCGCCGCGCAGCGTCCCGGCCTCGCGCATGGCGAGCGCCAGGACGGCGAGGATCTGGTCGCCGTCGATCTCCTCGCCGGACGCGTCCACGGCGAGGCAGCGGTCGGCGTCACCGTCGTGGGCGATGCCGAGGTGCGCGCCGTGCTCGACCACTGCGGCCTTGAGCAGCCCCAGGTGGGTGGAGCCGCAGCCGTCGTTGATGTTGAGGCCGTCGGGGGCGGCACCGATGGTGACGACCTCGGCGCCGGCCCGGGCGAACGCCTCGGGCGACACGCGGGAGGCCGCGCCGTGCGCCTCGTCCAGGACGACCTTCAGGCCGTCGAGCCGGTTCGGCAGGACGGCCATGAGGTGGGCGACGTACTTCTCGAAGCCCTCGTCGTAGTCACGGACCCGGCCGACACCGGAGCCGGTCGGCCGCTCCCACGGGGCGCCGGTGCGGTGCTCCTCGTAGACGGACTCGATCCGGTCCTCCAGCTCGTCGGCGAGCTTGTGGCCACCGCGGGCGAAGAACTTGATGCCGTTGTCGGGCATCGCGTTGTGGCTGGCGGAGAGCATGACACCGAGGTCGGCGCCGAGCGATCCGGTGAGGTACGCCACCGCGGGGGTGGGCAGGACGCCGACGCGCAGGACGTCCACGCCCGCGCTCGCGAGGCCCGCCACGACGGCGGCCTCCAGGAACTCTCCCGACGCGCGGGGGTCACGCCCGACCACCGCGGTCGGCCGATGGCCCTGGAAGGTCCCCGCCTCGGCGAGCACGTGCGCCGCCGCGACCGACAGGCCGAGCGCGAGCTCCGCCGTCAGATCCGCGTTCGCCACACCGCGCACACCATCCGTGCCGAAGAGTCGTCCCACAGCTGTCCTCCGAAACTGCTCCGAAAAGTGCGAACCCCTGAGCGCCTGATGCCCGTTTTCACGCCAAAGTTGCCCGAAAGGGCCCAGGGGGAGGAAAAGACGTACGCCCCGGCAGCACGGGCAGTGCCGCCGGGGCGTACGTGCAAAGCAGACCGAGCAGGCGATTAACGCTTGCTGTACTGCGGGGCCTTACGGGCCTTCTTGAGACCGGCCTTCTTGCGCTCGACCGCACGGTCGTCGCGGGAGAGGAAGCCGGCCTTCTTCAGCGCCGGGCGGTTGTTCTCGACATCCGCCTCGTTCAGCGCACGGGCCACGCCGAGGCGCAGGGCGCCGGCCTGACCCGAGACGCCGCCACCCGCGATGCGGGCGATGACGTCGTAGCGGTTGTCGAGCTCGAGCACCTTGAAGGGCTCGTTGACTTCCTGCTGGTGCACCTTGTTGGGGAAGTAGTCCTCAAGGGTGCGACCGTTGATCTTCCACTTGCCGGTGCCCGGAACGATCCGGACGCGGGCAATGGCGTTCTTGCGACGACCCAGGCCGGCGGCCGGCTGCGGGTCACCGAAGCGGGAAGCCAGGGACTCCGAGGTGTACTCGCCCTCGACGGGCACCTCGGACTCGAAGGTGGTGACCTCGGCGTAGGTCTCCTCGCCCTCGATGGGGTTCTCAACAGTGGTCTCGGCCACGATTCTCCTCAGATTTCTTTCGTTCTTAGGGGGTGTGGCCGGAACTACTGCGCGACCTGGGTGATCTCGAACGGGACCGGCTGCTGGGCAGCGTGCGGGTGGTTCTCGCCCGCGTAGACCTTCAGCTTCGAGAGCATCTGACGGCCCAGGGTGTTCTTGGGGATCATGCCCTTGATGGCCTTCTCGACGGCCTTCTCGGGGTTCTTGTCCAGCAGCTCGTCGTAACGGACGGAGCGCAGACCACCCGGGAAGCCGGAGTGGCGGTACGCCAGCTTCTGGGTCTTCTTGTTGCCGGACAGGTGGACCTTGTCAGCGTTGATGATGATGACAAAGTCGCCCATGTCCATGTGGGGCGCGTAGACGGGCTTGTGCTTACCCCGGAGGAGGTTCGCAGCCGTCGTCGCCAGACGGCCCAGGACAACGTCCTGCGCGTCGATGATGTGCCACTGGCGAGTGACATCGCCGGGCTTGGGGCTGTACGTACGCACTTCGTAGCCTTCGCTTCTTCAGTGGATGGAGTCCAGACACACCTGAAGCGATCATGCAGCTGGGGCCTGCACTGCCGGGACACTGCCCGTATGCGAGCCACTGGAAACTGCTCCAGGGAACCTGCGTAAGGGCCCTTCGTGTGAGCACGACGAAGCCAATACGCATAACAAACCGCAACACTACCCGCGCCGCCCCCGACGGGTCAAAACGCCGCGAGACACCAGGTCAGCGCGCCCGCTCGACCCTGCGCTCGTCCCAGACCGGCTCGCTCGTCTCCCGTACGACCCCGTCCGAACCGAACACCAGATACCGGTCGAAGGTCTTAGCGAACCACCGGTCGTGCGTGACGGCCAGCACCGTCCCGTCATAGGACTCCAGCCCGTCCTGCAACGCCTCCGCCGACTCCAGGTCCAGGTTGTCCGTCGGCTCGTCGAGCAGCAGGGCCGTCGTGCCCGAGAGCTCCAGGAGCAGGATCTGGAACCGCGCCTGCTGCCCACCCGACAGCTTCTCGAACGCCTGGTCCCCCTGCCCCTCCAGCTCGTACCGCCGCAGCACCGACATCGCCCCGCCCCGGTCCTTCGCGTGCTCCGTCCAGAGGATGTCCACGAGCGACCGCCCCTGCAGCTCCGGGTGCGCGTGGGTCTGCGCGAAGTGCCCGGCCACGACCCGCGCGCCCAGCTTCCACTCCCCCGTGTGCGCCACCGACGGATCCCCGGCGAGCAGCCGCAGGAAGTGTGACTTACCCGACCCGTTCGAACCGAGGACGGCGACCCGCTCCCCGTAGAAAATCTCCAGCGAGAACGGCTTCATCAGGCCGCTCAGCTCAAGGTTCTCGCAGGTCACGGCCCGTACACCAGTCCGCCCGCCACGCAGCCGCATCCGGATGTCCTGCTCGCGCGGCGGCTCCGGCGGCGGGCCGGCCTCCTCGAACTTCTTCAGCCGGGTCTGCGCCGCCGCGTACCGGGACGCCATCTCGTGGCTGACCGCCGCCGCCTGCCGCAGGTTGACCACCAGCTTCTTCAGCTGCGCGTGCTTCTCCTCCCAGCGCCGCTTCAGCTCCTCGAAGCGGGCGAACCGCTCCCGCCGCGCGTCGTGGAAGGTCTCGAAGCCACCGCCGTGCACCCACACGTCCGACCCGGCCGGGCCGGGCTCGACCGCGATGATCTTCTGCGCGGCCCGGGCGAGCAGCTCCCGGTCGTGGGAGATGAAGAGCACGGTCTTACGGGTCTCCCGCAGCCGCTCCTCCAGCCACCGCTTGCCGGGAACGTCCAGATAGTTGTCCGGCTCGTCCAGGAGCAGCACCTCGTCGGTGCCGCGCAGCAGCGACTCCAGGACCAGCCGCTTCTGCTCGCCGCCGCTGAGCGTGCGGACCTCGCGGAACTGCGCCTTGTCGTACGGGACGCCGAGGGCGGCCATGGTGCACATGTCCCAGACGGTCTCGGCCTCGTACCCCTGGACCTCGGCCCAGTCGCTGAGCGCCTGCGCGTACGTCATCTGCGCGGCCTCGTCGTCGACCGTCATGATCAGGTGCTCGGCCTCGTCGACCGCCTTCGCGGCCTCCCGGATGCGCGGCTGGGCGACGGAGACCAGCAGGTCACGGACGGTACGGTCGTCCCGCACCGAGCCCACGAACTGCGGCATCACGCCGAGCCCGCCGCTCACGGTGACCGAGCCGCCGTGCGGCTGGAGCTCACCGGAGATCATCCGGAGCAGCGTGGTCTTCCCGGCGCCGTTGGCCCCGACCAGGGCGACGACGGCGCCCTCCCCGACCCGGAAGGAGGCGTCCGCGAGCAGGACCCTCCCGTCGGGAAGGTAGTACTCCAGATGCGCGGCCTCGACATGTCCCATGAGGGGCATTGTCGCCGCCCGCACCGCTCCGACCCAACCGGATTAGGATGCGCGGCATGAGCTTTGGGGGACCGCAGTGGCCACAGGAGCCGCAGCAGCCGGGACAGCAGCCGTTCGGACAGCAGCACGGGCAGGGGTACGGGCAGCAGAGTCAGCAGCAGTACGGGCTGGGGGTACCTCCCGGGCCGCAGGGCCCAGGGGGACAGCCCAGCCCCTTCCCGGGGGCGACCGCGGACGGGACACCCGACTGGGGTGCCCTCGCCGACGCCTCCGCCGCAGGCCGGCGCCGTAAGCGCTGGGTCCTGATCGGCGGTGGCGTGCTCGCGGCCGTCGCCGTCGGCGCGATCGTCGCCACGGCGGTCGTGCAGAGCAACAAGCCGGCCACCACGGGGAAGAACGGCACGGTCACCCCCACCGGCTCCGCGGCCCCCACCGCCTCCCCCACCCCTGGCCCGACGTTCTCCTCCGTCGCACCGCCGCCCCCGCCCAACCCCAAGGACTTCATCTCCGACGAGAAGAAGGACAAGGCCCCGCTCAGCGCCGAGGGGCTCTTCCCGGGCAAGAAGCTGACGATGAACGGCCGCGCCTACACCAAGGGCGCCACGTCCTCCACGACGAAGTGCGCGAGCGTCGCGCAGGGCGGGCTCGGCGCGGTCCTGACGAAGAACGGCTGCGACCGGGTGATCCGCGCCACCTACGTGCAGGACGGCGTCGCCATCACCGTCGGCGTGGCCGTCTTCCCGAACGAGGCGGCGGCGCTGAAGGCGAAGAACCAGGCCAGCGGCGGTATCGCCCCGCTCGCCGGGTCGGGCGTGAAGGACTTCTGCCGCGCGACGGTCTGTCTGCGCCGGGCGAACTCGATCGGCCGGTACGCGTACTTCACCCAGGCGGGCTTCACCGACGGCAAGAAGGTGACCACGTCCGACAAGGCCGTCTTCCGGACCAGCGACGACCTGGGCACCTTCACGTTCAACCAGGTCTACGCCCGCGGCAAGTCCCAGGCCTCCGCCGCGGCCGGCGCCCCCGGCCAGTAGCGGACGGCCGGTCTGCGGCGGCCGGTCAGCAGCAGCCGGCGCCCGGCAGCGTGCGCTTGTTCCTGGCCTCCCGGTTACGGGCGGCCAGGAGCTCGTCGGCCGGGTAGCCGACCTCTTCCAGGGTCAGCCCGTGCGGGCGGACGACGTGCACCGCCGAGTCCCGTACACCCGCCGCCAGGACCTTCGCGGGCCAGTCCACCGGACGGTGTCCGTCGCCGACGAAGAGCAGCGCGCCGACGAGCGAGCGGACCATGTTGTGGCAGAAGGCGTCGGCCTTCACGGTCGCTTCGAGGACGCCGCCGGGCCGCCGCTCCCAGCGCAGCTCCTGGAGCGTACGGATGGTGGTGGCACCCTCGCGCCTCTTGCAGTACGCGGCGAAGTCGTGCTCGCCGACGAGCCGCTCGGCGGCCGCGTTCATGGCGTCCATGTCGAGCGCCCAGTCGTGCCACAGGACGTGCCCGCGCAGCAGCGGGTCGACCCCGCCGGGGTTGTCGGTGACGCGGTAGGCGTAGCGCCGCCAGATAGCCGAGAAACGCGCGTTGAACCCGGCGGGCGCCTCGGTCAGGGACCACACCCGTACGTCGTGCGAGAGCCGCCCGGCGAGCCGCCGCACCAGCTTGTCGTGGTGCTCGGCCCACAGCTCCACGGGCAGGTCGACGTGCGCGACCTGGCCGCGTGCGTGCACCCCGGAGTCGGTCCGGCCGGCCACGGTCAGCTCGTACGTCTCCTGGGACCGTGTCACGGTCCGCAGGGCGTCCTCGATGTCCCCCTGCACGGTCCGCCGCCCGGCGGCCTGCTTGGCCCAGCCGGAGAAGTCCTTGCCGTCATAGGAAAGGTCAAGCCGTACCCGTACGAACCCGGGCTGCACGTCGTCGCTCACGCGGAAATCCTCTCAAGAACACGGGAGCGGGCCCGCACCCCAGGGGGTACGGGCCCGCACACGAGAAACGTCGGAACGCTTACGCGTCCTTCGACTCCTCGGCGGCCTCGGTCGTGGCGGCCTCGTCGGCCTCCTTGACGGCACGCTTGGCGGCGGCCTCGGCCTCGGCGACGGTCGCCTTCTTGGCGATCTCGCCCTCGACCAGCTCGATCACAGCCATCGGGGCGTTGTCGCCACGACGGTTGCCGACCTTGGTGATACGGGTGTAGCCACCCGGGCGCTCGGAGTAGCGCGGCGCGATCTCGGTGAAGAGGGTGTGGACGATGCCCTTGTCGGTGATCGTCTGCAGCACCAGGCGACGGTTGTGGATGTCGCCCTTCTTCGCCTTGGTGATCAGGCGCTCGGCGACCGGACGCAGGCGGCGAGCCTTGGCCTCGGTCGTCGTGATCCGGCCGTGCTCGAAGAGGGACTTCGCCAGGTTGGCGAGCAGCAGACGCTCGTGAGCGGCACTGCCACCGAGGCGGGCACCCTTGGCGGGACGCGGCATGGTGTTTCTCCTTGTGATCTGCACCGGCCGTATGAGGTACCGATGTCAGTGTCCGAGCGGGCGGTTACCCGTCGGAGACCCGCGCCCCTAGGGGCGCGGGGAACTGCGCGATCAGCCGAAGCGGACCGGCAGCCGAAAACCGATCAGTACTGCTCGGTCTCCACAAAACCCGCGTCCGCATCGTCATCGGCGCCAAAGGCGTCGGCGGCGGCGGTCGGGTCGAATCCGGGCGGGCTG
The DNA here is from genome assembly GCF_032436795.1 of Streptomyces sp. P9(2023). Classification (NCBI taxonomy): domain Bacteria; kingdom Bacillati; phylum Actinomycetota; class Actinomycetes; order Kitasatosporales; family Streptomycetaceae; genus Streptomyces; species Streptomyces sp. P9(2023). The sequence continues at coordinate 94,918 of NZ_JAUPWM010000005.1, read as the reverse complement.
TCCTTCAGGGCCAGGCCCATGCCGGCCAGCTTCGCCTTGACCTCGTCGATCGACTTCGCACCGAAGTTGCGGATGTCGAGCAGGTCGGCCTCGGAGCGCGCCACGAGCTCACCCACGGAGTGGATGCCCTCACGCTTGAGGCAGTTGTACGAACGAACGGTGAGCTCGAGCTCCTCGATCGGCAGCGCCAGATCGGCGGCAAGCGCGGCATCGGTCGGGGACGGGCCCATGTCGATGCCCTCGGCGTCGATGTTGAGCTCGCGCGCCAGACCGAACAGCTCGACCAGCGTCTTACCGGCGGACGCCATGGCGTCGCGCGGCCGCATGGCCTGCTTGGTCTCGACGTCGACGATCAGCTTGTCGAAGTCGGTGCGCTGCTCGACACGGGTCGCCTCGACCTTGTACGTGACCTTGAGCACCGGGGAGTAGATGGAGTCGACCGGAATACGGCCGATCTCCTGGCCCACCTGCTTGTTCTGCACGGCGGAGACGTAGCCGCGACCGCGCTCGACGGTCAGCTCCATCTCCAGCTTGCCCTTGCCGTTGAGCGTGGCGAGCACCAGGTCGGGGTTGTGCACCTCGACACCGGCCGGCGGGGCGATGTCAGCAGCGGTGACCAGGCCGGGACCCTGCTTGCGCAGGTACATCACGACCGGCTCGTCGTGCTCCGAGGAGACGACCAGCTGCTTGATGTTCAGGATGAGGTCGGTGACGTCTTCCTTGACGCCCGGCACGGTGGTGAACTCGTGCAGGACACCGTCGATCCGGATGGACGTGACGGCCGCACCCGGGATCGAGGACAGAAGCGTCCGACGGAGGGAGTTGCCGAGGGTGTAACCGAAGCCCGGCTCCAGCGGCTCGATCACGAACCGGGAGCGGAATTCGTCGACGACCTCTTCGGTCAGCGACGGACGCTGAGCGATCAGCATGGTGTGTGTTCCTTCAGTCGTGGACGCCCACTATTTGACGCCCGACGGGTACTACCTAGTGCAAGGGTACGGGCGGCACCGCTCCGGAGAGCCGTACCGCCCGAAACCACAGGTCAAGCAGCCGTGCGTCAGACGCGGCGGCGCTTGGGGGGACGGCAGCCGTTGTGCGGCGTGGGGGTGACGTCCTGGATCGAGCCGACCTCGAGGCCGGTGGCCTGGAGGGAGCGGATCGCGGTCTCACGGCCGGAGCCGGGACCCTTGACGAAGACGTCGACCTTGCGCATGCCGTGCTCCTGCGCGCGGCGAGCGGCCGACTCGGCGGCCATCTGCGCGGCGAACGGGGTGGACTTGCGCGAGCCCTTGAAGCCGACGTGGCCGGCGGAGGCCCAGGAGATCACGTTGCCCGCGGGGTCCGTGATCGAGACGATCGTGTTGTTGAACGTGCTCTTGATGTGCGCGTGGCCGTGAGCGACGTTCTTCTTTTCCTTGCGGCGCACCTTCTTGGCAGCGCCCTGACGACCCTTGGGGGGCATCTATATCTCCTACGGGAGGTGGTCGGTCCTACAGCGAAGACCGTGTGGTCAAGCGTCCGCTGAGGACTACTTCTTGCCCGGCTTCTTCTTACCGGCGATCGCGCGACGCGGGCCCTTGCGGGTACGCGCGTTGGTGCTCGTGCGCTGACCGTGCACCGGCAGACCGCGACGGTGGCGGATGCCCTGGTAGCACTGGATCTCGATCTTGCGGCGGATGTCGCCCTGGATCTCGCGGCGGAGGTCGCCCTCGGTCTGGAGGTTGGCGTCCACGTACTCGCGGATCTTGACCAGGTCCTCTTCGGCCAGGTCACGAACGCGGACGTTCGGGTTCACGCCGGTGGAGGCGAGGATCTCCTTGGACCGGGTGCGCCCGATACCGAAGACGTAGGTGAGTGCGATCTCCACACGCTTTTCGCGCGGGATGTCAACACCGGAAACGCGTGCCATGCAATGGCTCCTGTGTGTTCGGGGGTCTTCAACAAAGCCGCTCCCGGCACGCCGACCCCTCTGATTCGAGGAAGTGGTACGCATCGGGTCCCCGGCCCCCGCCGGAGGTGCCGCCGACCCTTGCGGGCTGGGCGGGCTTTGCTTATTTACGTATTACGTGCGTCGCGCGAAGAACTGCGAAATGCAGGTCGGTCGGCGTGCGTCAGCCCTGGCGCTGCTTGTGGCGCAGGTTGTCGCAGATGACCATGACCCGGCCGTGACGGCGGATCACCTTGCACTTGTCGCAGATCTTCTTGACGCTCGGCTTGACCTTCATGTGTCTGAGGTTCTCCGGGTCAGTGCCACCACCCGCGGCGGAGCCGGGGTGCGGGCAAGATCTACTTGTATCGGTAGACGATCCGGCCACGCGTCAGGTCGTACGGAGAGAGCTCCACGACGACCCGGTCGTCCGGAAGGATACGGATGTAGTGCATCCGCATCTTGCCGGAGATGTGCGCGAGGACCTTGTGACCGTTCTGGAGTTCCACCTTGAACATCGCGTTCGGGAGGGACTCGATCACGGTGCCCTCGATTTCGATGGCACCTTGCTTCTTGGCCACGCTTCGCCTTTCGAATCGGCTACCTTGATCGACTCTCGATCCGTGTGCGGACACACGGGTACACGAGAGCCGACGCATCAGTCTACGTCAGGCCCCTGGAAAAGACGAATCCGGAGAGTTTGCCCACCGGTCAAGATCCTTACGCAAGCAGCCACGCCGCAGGTTTCCCGCTCTAGCCCTTGGGGTCTCCCCAGGCCCTCAGGGCCCAGGGGAAGGGTCGGGCGCCGCCACGACGCCCAGCTTCGCCCGGCCGCAGACCCATTCCTTGACGCAGGCCTCCGACCGGCGGATCGGGGTCACGGGCGGCGCAGCCCGCCGCCCCCTACGCCAGCGGGTCCGGCGCCGCCACGACGCCCAGCTCGGCCAGCTTCGCCCGGCCGCAGTCCGGAGCGGTCAGGACCAGCGGGCCCTCCTCGGTCACGGCCACCGAGTGCTCCCAGTGCGAGGACCAGGTGCCGTCCGTGGAGACGACCGTCCAGTCGTCCGCCAGGACCTCCGTGTGGGGCGTACCGAGCGCGACCATCGGCTCGATCGCCAGGCAGAAGCCGGGGACCAGCTTCGGGCCCTTGCCGCGCTTGCGGGCGACGTAGTTCAGCAGGTGCGGGTCCATGTGCATCTCGGTACCGATGCCGTGGCCGCCGTAGTCCTCGACGATGCCGTACTTGCCGCCGCCCGGCTTCGGCTGGCGGCGGATGTACGTCTCGATCGCGCGCGAGATGTCGACCAGCCGGTTGCCGTTCTTCATCGCCGCGATGCCGGCCCACATCGACTCCTCGGTCACCCGGGAGAGCTCGATCAGCTCCGGGGCGTGACCGGTGCCGACGAAGGCCGTGTACGCGGCGTCGCCGTGCCAGCCGTCGACGATCGCGCCGGCGTCGATGGAGATGATGTCGCCGTCCTTGAGGACGGTCTTCTCGTCCGGGATGCCGTGCACGACGACCTCGTTCACCGACGTGCAGATCGTCGCGGGGAAGCCGCCGTACCCGAGGAAGTTCGACTTCGCCCCGTGGTCCGCGATCACCTTCCGCGCGACCTCGTCCAGGTCCTTCGTCGTGGCACCCGGCACGGCCGCCTCACGCGTGGCCGCGTGGATGGCGGCGACGACCAGCCCCGCCTCGCGCATCTTCGCGATCTGCTCGGGGGTCTTGATCTGCACCATCGTGACGGGGGCCTTTCCTTACGAGTACACGGGACAGAACAACGATACGGCCGCGGCGCCCCCGAGGGGCACCGCGGCCGTATCGAACGAACCAGGGTTACTTCTTGAGCGCGGCCATCGCCTTCGCGGTGACCTCGTCCACCTTGCCAAGCGCCGAGATCGTCACGACCAGGTTCTGCGCCCGGTAGTAGTCGATGATCGGCTCGGTCTGCGTGTGGTAGACCTCCAGGCGCCGGCGGACGGTCTCCTCGGAGTCGTCGTCGCGCTGGAAGAGCTCGCCGCCGCAGACGTCACAGACGCCCTCGGTCTTCGGAGCGTTGTACGTCACGTGGAAGACGTGCGCGCTGTCGTTGCGGCAGATGCGGCGACCCGCGATCCGCTTCACGACCTCGTCCTCGGGGACCTCGAGGTCCAGGACCGCGTCCAGCTGCATGTCCTCGGCCTTGAGGACCACATCCAGCGCCTCGGCCTGGGCCACGTTCCGCGGGAAGCCGTCGAGCAGGAAGCCGTTGGCGGCGTCGGCCTGCTCCATGCGGTCCTTGGCCATCCCGATGGTCACCTCGTCGGGCACGAGGTCGCCGGCGTCCATGAACGCCTTGGCCTTCATGCCCAGCTCCGTGCCCTTGGAAATGTTGGCACGGAACAGGTCACCCGTGGAGATGTGCGGAATGTCCAGGTTCTTGGCAAGGAACGCGGCCTGCGTACCCTTGCCGGCCCCGGGCGGTCCGACGAGGACGATTCGCATCAGCGGAGGAACCCTTCGTAATTGCGCTGCTGGAGCTGGCTCTCAATCTGCTTCACGGTCTCCAGCCCGACACCCACGATGATGAGGATGCTCGTCCCGCCGAACGGGAAGTTGGCATTGGCACCGCCGAAGCCTGCCAACGCCATCGTCGGCACAAGAGCGATCAGACCCAGATACAGCGAGCCCGGCCAAGTGATCCTGTTGAGCACGTAGCTCAGGTACTCGGCAGTAGGTCGACCAGCCCGGATACCCGGGATGAAGCCACCATACTTCTTCATGTTGTCCGCGACTTCCTCGGGGTTGAACGAGATCGCCACGTAGAAGAAGGCGAAGAACACGATCAGGAGGAAGTACGTAGCGATGTAGTAGGGGTGGTCACCCTTGACGAAGTAGGCCTCGATCCAGGTCTTCCACCCCGAGGCGGAGTTCGAGAACTGGGCGATCAAGGCCGGGATGTAGAGCAGCGACGAGGCGAAGATGACAGGAATCACACCTGCCTGGTTCACCTTGAGAGGGATATAAGTGGACGTTCCGCCGTAGGACCTGCGGCCGATCATCCGCTTCGCGTACTGCACCGGGATGCGGCGCTGGGCCTGCTCGACGAAGACGACGAGGCCGACCATCGCGAATCCGACGAGGATCACGGTGCCGAACTCGATCCAGCCGTCGGCCAGGTCACCCTCGACCTTGATCTTCCACAGCGCGCCCGGGAAGCCGGCGGCGATCGAGATGAACATCAGGATCGACATGCCGTTGCCGATGCCGCGGTCGGTGATGATCTCGCCCATCCACATGACCACCGCGGTACCCGCGGTCATCGTGATGACCATCGTGGCGATGGTGAAGATGGACGGGTCCGGAACGACCTGGTTGGCCACCGTGCAGCCGCTGAAGAGCGCGCCGCTCTTGGCCGTGGCGACGAGGCCGGTGCCCTGGAGGACGGCGAGCGCGATCGTCAGATAACGCGTGTACTGCGTGATCTTGGCGGTGCCCGACTGTCCCTCCTTCTTGAGCGCCTCAAGGCGAGGGATCACCACGGTCAGCAGCTGCAGGATGATGCTCGCCGTGATGTACGGCATGATGCCGAGCGCGAAGATCGTGATCTGCAGCAGCGCCCCGCCGGAGAACATGTTCACCAGGCCGAACAGGGAGCTGTTGCCCTGGCTCGCCTGGTCCACGCACTGCTGGACGGCCTGGTAACTGACACCGGGGACGGGGATGTGTGCCCCGAGCCGGAACAGCACGATGATGCCGAGCGTGAAGAGAATCTTCTTGCGCAGGTCGGGCGTCTTGAACGCCCGGGCGAACGCGGTGAGCACGGTGCCTCCTGCGACCCCCGCGTTACGCGCGTGAGGGTGACGGTTTGTATGCGAGCAATTACAGAACACGGCAGCCGCACGCCACAAGCGCAGACTGCCGGGGAAGCTAACAGCCGCTACCATACCCGCCCCCACAGCCAGCGGGAAACGTCTCCGAGGCCCGTCAACGCCGCACCGGTCACGGACCACCCGCCGGGTGGCGGACAACCGACTTTCCTCGGGTGCCCATCCCGACCGAGAGCCGTGCTGACAGGGCGTCACGCTCTCGGAAGACTGTTCGAGCGCTCCTGTTCGACCGACCGGAACCGTTCATCGCCACGACCCGGCCGGACGGCTCGATCGGCTCCACGATCAGCGGCACCCGCCTCAGCCGCCACCCCGCCCTCCCGCAGTGGCGGGCGGCCCATGGCTGTGCACCTGCAACCGGCGTCGACACGGCCGTGATGACCCAGGGGGCGAGCGGGGAAACGCGCGACCGCCCTCTCAGCGATCGCGAAATGGGGGAAATGAGCGCCCAGCACCATGCGCATGCCCAAGCCCTTGCCGGCGACGACAGCCCGACCCGCGCCCTCGGCATCATCCAGATCGTCGAAGCGTTCTCGTACGTGAAGACGATCAGCGCCTGCACCTTCAGTGTCTCGGCCGAGGCGGTCGACCGCATCGCACATGGACTCGCCTCGGCCGCCTGATCGTCCGCGCACACAAATGAGCCTGGCCGGCTCCCCCGAAGGGGAACCGGCCAGGCTCAGTGCTGTCGTACCGGGCTCAGACGAGCTCGGTGACGGTGCCACCAGCGGCGGCGATCTTCTCCTTGGCGGAGCCGGAGACGGCGTCAACCGAAACCTGCAGCGCCACGGTGATCTCGCCGGTGCCGAGCACCTTGACGAGGCTGTTCTTGCGCACCGCGCCCTTGGCGACCAGGTCGGCCACCGTGACCTCTCCACCCTCGGGGTAGAGAGCGCCGAGCTTGTCCAGGTTCACGACCTGGAACTCGGTGCGGAACGGGTTCTTGAAGCCCTTGAGCTTCGGCAGACGCATGTGGAGGGGCATCTGCCCACCCTCGAAGCGCTGCGGAACCTGGTAACGGGCCTTCGTGCCCTTGGTACCACGACCGGCCGTCTTACCCTTCGACGCCTCACCACGACCCACACGGGTCTTGGCGGTCTTGGCGCCCGGGGCGGGACGGAGGTTGTGGACCTTCAGCGGGTTGTTCTCCGCCATGTCAGTCGACCTCCTCAACCGTCACGAGGTGGCGGACGGTGTGCACCATTCCGCGGAACTCGGGGCGGTCCTCCTTGACGACCACGTCGTTCAGGCGCTTGAGCCCGAGCGAACGCAGGGTGTCGCGGTGGTTCTGCTTGCTGCCGATGTACGACTTCGTCTGCGTGATCTTGAGGCGGGCCATTACGCACCCGCTCCCGCACGCGCACGAAGCAGAGCCGCGGGGGCGACGTCCTCGAGGGGCAGACCACGGCGAGCCGCGATCTCCTCGGGACGCTGCAGGCCCTTGAGGGCCGCCACGGTCGCGTGCACGATGTTGATCGCGTTGTCGGAGCCGAGCGACTTCGACAGGATGTCGTGAACGCCGGCGCACTCGAGCACGGCACGCACCGGGCCACCGGCGATAACGCCGGTACCGGGGGAAGCCGGCTTGAGCAGGACGACGCCCGCGGCCTTCTCGCCCTGGATCGGGTGAGGGATGGTGCCCTGGATGCGCGGAACCTTGAAGAAGTTCTTCTTGGCTTCCTCGACACCCTTGGCGATGGCCGCGGGAACTTCCTTGGCCTTGCCGTAACCGACACCTACGGTGCCGTCACCGTCGCCCACCACGACCAGCGCGGTGAAGCTGAAGCGACGACCACCCTTGACAACCTTGGCGACGCGGTTGATCGCGACAACGCGCTCAACGTACGCGGTCTTCTCGGCGGCAGCGCCACCGTCGCGGCCCTTCCGGTCCCGCCGCTCGCCGCCACCGGCACCGCTTCCGCGGCGCTGGGGTCCAGCCATTGGATTACCTCTCTCTGTTACGTCCGTTAGTCCCGGAACCGGGGCTTAGAACTTCAGCCCGGCTTCGCGGGCGGCGTCAGCCAGAGCGGCAATGCGCCCGGCGTACCTGTTGCCACCACGGTCGAACACGACAGCGTCGACACCCGCGGCCTTCGCACGCTCGGCGACGAGCGCGCCGACCTGCTTGGCCTGCGCCGACTTGTCACCCTCGCCACCACGGATCGACGAGTCCAGGTTCGACGCGGACGCAAGGGTGTGACCCTTGAGGTCGTCGATGACCTGAGCCGTGATGCCACGGTTCGAACGCGTCACGACGAGGCGCGGACGCTCCGCCGTACCCGACACGTTCTTGCGGATGCGGATGTGGCGACGGGCCTTGGCGGCCCGCTTGTAAGCGTCGCCCTTGGCGATCTTCACACCGTATGCCATGGCTTACTTACCAGCCTTTCCGACCTTGCGGCGGATGACCTCGCCGGCGTACTTGACGCCCTTGGCCTTGTACGGGTCGGGCTTCCGCAGCTTGCGGATGTTCGCCGCGACCTCGCCGACCTTCTGCTTGTCGATGCCCTCGACCGAGAACTTGGTCGGCGACTCGACCTTGAACGAGATGCCCTCGGGCGCCTCGATCAGGATCGGGTGGCTGTAGCCGAGCTGGAACTCCAGGTTGGAGCCCTTCGCGGCCACGCGGTAACCGACACCGCTGATCTCGAGCGCCTTCACGTAACCCTGGGTCACACCGGTGATCATGTTGGCCACCAGCGTGCGGGACAGGCCGTGAAGGGCCTTGTTCTGACGCTCGTCGTTCGGACGGGTGACGTTGAGAACGTCGCCCTCACCCTTAACGATCTCGATCGGCGCGGCGACGGTGTGGCTCAGGGTGCCCTTGGAACCCTTCACCGTGACCGTGCGGCCATCGATGGTGACGTCCACGCCGGCGGGAACCTGGATAGGCAGCTTGCCAATACGCGACATTAGCTATTCCTCCGTTCCCGACTACCAGACGTAGGCGAGGACTTCCCCACCTACGCCCTTCTTGCCTGCCTGCTGGCCGGTCAGGAGACCGTGGGACGTGGAGATGATCGCCACGCCCAGGCCGCCGAGGACCTTCGGCAGGTTGGTGGACTTCGCGTAAACCCGGAGGCCCGGCTTCGAGATCCGCTTGATGCCCGCGATGGAGCGCTCACGGTTCGGACCGAACTTGAGCTCGAGGACGAGGTTCTTGCCGACTTCGGCGTCCTCGACCTTCCAGCCCGTGATGAAGCCCTCCTGCTGGAGGATTTCCGCGATGTGAGACTTGATCTTGCTGTGCGGCATCGCCACGGTGTCGTGGTACGCCGAGTTCGCGTTACGCAGACGAGTCAGCATGTCCGCGATCGGATCAGTCATGGTCATGAATTGGCCTTCGGCCTCTCTCGCCGGGGTTTCCTGTATGCGCCATCCCTCTCCCCACACAGGGGCGGGACGGGTGCGGCGCGGGGACCTACGGCGTAGTAAGTCGTACGGGCGGCAGACGCCCAACCCTCCTAGCCTAAGCCATGGAAGGGTGGGCCTCTGCCAACCCATTGCTTACCGAGAGACTCCGGTTATCCCAGAAGTACGGGGATTACCAGGAGCTCTTGGTCACGCCCGGCAGCTCGCCACGGTGAGCCATCTCACGAAGGCACACGCGGCACAGGCCGAACTTGCGGTACACGGAGTGAGGGCGACCGCAGCGCTGGCAGCGGGTGTACGCACGCACACCGAACTTGGGCTTGCGGGCAGCCTTCGCGATGAGAGCCTTCTTCGCCATCTCGCTTACGCCTCCTTGAAGGGGAAGCCGAGGTGACGGAGAAGGGCACGGCCCTCAGCGTCGTTGGTCGCCGTGGTGACCACGGTGATGTCCATACCCCGGACACGGTCGATCTTGTCCTGGTCGATCTCGTGGAACATGACCTGCTCCGTGAGACCGAAGGTGTAGTTGCCACGCCCGTCGAACTGCTTGGGGGACAGACCACGGAAGTCGCGGATGCGCGGAAGCGCGAGCGACAGGGTGCGGTCGAGGAACTCCCACATGCGGTCGCCACGGAGGGTGACGTGCGCACCGATCGGCTGACCCTCACGCAGCTTGAACTGCGCGATGGACTTGCGGGCCTTGGTGACGGCCGGCTTCTGACCGGTGATCGTGGTGAGGTCGCGGATGGCGCCCTCGATCAGCTTGGAGTCGCGGGCGGCGTCGCCCACACCCATGTTGACCACGACCTTGACGAGACCGGGGATCTGCATGACGTTCTCGTACGAGAACTCTTCACGCAGCTTGCCCGCGATCTCCTCGCGGTACTTCGTCTTGAGACGCGGAGTGGTGGTGGTAGCCATCAGATGTCCTCACCCGTCCGCTTGGCAACGCGGATCTTGTTGCCCTCGTCGTCGAAGCGGTAACCGACGCGCGTGACGACCTTCTTGCCGTCCTTCTCAACGACCAGCTGGACGTTGGAGACGTGGACCGGCGCCTCGGTCGTGACGATGCCACCGGCCTGCGACGGGCCGGCCTTGGTGTGCTTCTTGACCCGGTTGACACCCTCGACGAGGACGCGGTTCTCGCGGGGGAAGGCCGTGATGACCTTGCCCTGCTTGCCCTTGTCCTTACCGGTGATGACCTGGACCAGGTCGCCCTTCTTGATCTTCATGCTTACAGCACCTCCGGCGCGAGCGAGATGATCTTCATGAACTTCTTCTCGCGCAGCTCACGGCCCACCGGGCCGAAGATACGGGTGCCGCGAGGGTCGCCGTCGTTCTTGAGAATGACAGCGGCGTTCTCGTCGAAGCGGATGTACGAGCCGTCCTGGCGGCGGCGCTCCTTGACGGTGCGAACGATGACCGCCTTGACGACGTCACCCTTCTTCACGTTGCCACCGGGGATCGCGTCCTTGACGGTGGCGACGATGACGTCACCGATGCCCGCGTAGCGGCGACCGGAACCACCGAGAACACGGATGCAAAGGATCTCCTTGGCACCAGTGTTGTCGGCGACACGCAGTCGCGACTCCTGCTGGATCACGTCTATCTCCTGATTGTCTGCCGGTTCCCGGCCGGGGCTTCACGAGGAAGCCCCGGCCGAGCCTGGCGGAACGAACTCGAAGGGTTACCCCTTCAAGTGATTACTTGGCCTTCTCGAGGATCTCGATGACGCGCCAGTGCTTGCTGGCGGACAGCTTCCGGGTCTCCATCAGGAGGACGCGGTCGCCGACGCCGGCAGCGTTCTGCTCGTCGTGAGCCTTGAGCTTGTTCGTACGGCGAATGACCTTGCCGTACAGCGCGTGCTTGACGCGGTCCTCAACGGCGACGACGACGGTCTTGTCCATCTTGTCGCTGACGACCAGGCCCTCGCGGACCTTGCGGGCGTTGCGCGCGGTCTTCTGCTCAGTCACATTGCTCTCGCTCATCAGGCGCTCTCCACCGTCTCGATGCCCAGCTCACGCTCACGCATCAGGGTGTAGATCCGGGCGATGTCCTTACGGACGGACTTGAGCCGACCGTGGTTCTCGAGCTGGCCCGTCGCCGCCTGGAAGCGGAGGTTGAACAGCTCTTCCTTGGCCTCGCGGAGCTTGTTGAGAAGCTCCTCGTTGCCCAGCTCGCGCAGCTCGGACGCCTTGGTACCGGCGGTCATCACAGCTCACCTGCTTCGCGCTTAACGATCTTGCACTTCATCGGCAGCTTGTGGGCCGCACGGGTCAGGGCCTCGCGCGCGATCTTCTCGTTCGGGTAGGACAGCTCGAACATCACCCGACCGGGCTTGACGTTCGCGATCCACCACTCCGGCGAACCCTTACCGGAACCCATGCGGGTCTCGGCAGGCTTCTTGGTCAGCGGGCGGTCCGGGTAGATGTTGATCCAGACCTTGCCGCCACGCTTGATGTGGCGGGTCATCGCGATACGCGCCGCCTCGATCTGGCGGTTGGTCACGTACGCCGGAGTGAGGGCCTGAATGCCGTACTCGCCGAACGCAACCTGCGTACCACCCTTGGACATACCGCTGCGCTTCGGGTGGTGCTGCTTGCGGTGCTTGACCCTACGGGGGATCAGCATTTCGGTCAGGCCTCCGTTCCGGTGCTCTCAGCCGGAGCAGCGGCGGCGGGAGCGTCGGCCTTGGGGGCCTCGGCTGCCGGCGCGGACTGCTGCGGCTTGCGCCCACGACCGCCACGCTCGCCACCGCGACCACCGCGGCCGCCACCGGCCGGACGGTCACCGGCGCCACGGGCCGGGCGGTTACCCGCACGGGCCGCTGCGTTCTCGGCGCGGACCTCGGCGATGTTCTTGACGTCGCCCTTGTAGATCCAGACCTTCACGCCGATGCGGCCGAAGGTCGTCTTGGCCTCGAAGAAGCCGTAGTCGACGTTCGCGCGGAGCGTGTGCAGGGGCACGCGGCCCTCGCGGTAGAACTCCGAGCGGGACATCTCGGCGCCGCCGAGGCGACCGCCGCACTGGATCTTGATGCCCTTGGCGCCGGCCTTCATCGTGCCCTGCATGCTCTTACGCATGGCGCGACGGAAGGAGACGCGGGAGGAGAGCTGCTCGGCAACGGCCTGAGCAACCAGCTGAGCGTCCATCTCGGGGTTCTTGACCTCGAGGATGTTCAGCTGGACCTGCTTGCCCGTGAGCTTCTCGAGGTCGCCGCGGATGCGGTCGGCCTCGGCGCCACGGCGGCCGATGACGATGCCGGGACGCGCGGTGTGGATGTCCACCCGCACGCGGTCACGGGTGCGCTCGATCTCAACCTTCGAGATGCCGGCGCGCTCCATGCCGGACGTCATCATCCGACGGATGGCGACGTCTTCCTTGACGTAGTCCTTGTACAGCTTGTCGGCGTACCAACGGGACTTGAAGTCCGTGGTAATGCCGAGCCGGAACCCATGCGGGTTAACCTTCTGGCCCATTACCGGGTTCCTTCCTTGCTGCTGACGACCACGGTGATGTGGCTGGTCCGCTTACGGATCCGGTAGGCACGGCCCTGAGCACGCGGACGGAACCGCTTCAGGGTCGGGCCCTCATCCACGAACGCCTCGCTGATGAACAGCGAAGAGGCGTCACTGTGGTCGTAGTTGTGCGCGGCGTTGGCAATGGCGCTGTCAAGCACCTTGCCGACCGGCACGCTCGCGGCCTGCGGGGCGAAACGCAGGACCGCCTGAGCCTCCGTGGCATCCATGCCACGGATAAGGTCCACCACGCGGCGGGCCTTCATGGGCGTGACGCGGATGTACCGCGCCTGGGCCCTGGCTTCCATGGTTGTCCTTCCAGTGTCTGTCATGGTCATTCCACCCCGCTACTAGCGGCGCTTCGACTTCCGGTCGTCCTTAACGTGACCCCGGAAGGTGCGCGTCGGCGAGAACTCGCCGAGCTTGTGGCCGACCATCGACTCGGTGACAAACACCGGAATGTGGGTCTTGCCGTTGTGCACCGCGATCGTGTGGCCGAGCATGGCCGGGATGATCATCGAGCGACGGGACCAGGTCTTGATGACGTTCTTGGTACCGGCTTCGTTCTGTACGTCCACCTTCTTTACGAGGTGTCCGTCGACGAAGGGTCCCTTCTTGAGACTGCGCGGCATCTAAACCCGCTCCTAGCGCTTCTTGTTCGTCTTGCGGCGGCGGACGATGTACTTGCTCGAAGCCTTCTTCGGCGAGCGAGTACGACCCTCCTTCTGACCCCACGGGGAGACCGGGTGGCGACCACCGGAGGTCTTGCCCTCACCACCACCGTGCGGGTGGTCGACCGGGTTCATCGCCACACCGCGAACGGTCGGGCGAACGCCCAGCCAGCGCTTACGGCCGGCCTTGCCCCAGTTGATGTTCGACTGCTCGGCGTTGCCGACCTCGCCGATGGTGGCGCGGCAGCGGGCGTCGACCAGACGGATCTCACCGGACGGCATACGAAGGTGGGCCATCGTGCCCTCCTTCGCCAGCAGCTGCACGGAGGCACCCGCGGAACGGGCGAACTTGGCGCCACCGCCGGGACGGAGCTCGATCGCGTGGATCGTGGTACCGACCGGGATGTTGCGGAGGGCCAGGTTGTTTCCGGGCTTGATGTCGGCGCCGGGGCCGTTCTCGACCCGGTCACCCTGCGACAGGTTCTTCGGGGCGATGATGTAGCGCTTCTCGCCGTCCGCGTAGTGGAGCAGCGCGATGCGCGCGGTGCGGTTCGGGTCGTACTCGATGTGAGCGACCTTGGCCGGCACGCCGTCCTTGTCGTGACGACGGAAGTCGATCACGCGGTAGGCGCGCTTGTGTCCACCACCCTGGTGGCGAACGGTGATCCGGCCGGTGTTGTTACGGCCGCCCTTGCTGTGCAGCGGGCGAACCAGCGACTTCTCCGGCGTGGACCGCGTGATCTCGACGAAGTCGGCTACGGAGGAGCCACGACGGCCCGGCGTAGTCGGCTTGTACTTGCGGATTCCCATTTCTCAGTCCTCGTCCGATTCCGGACGATCCAGACCGCCCTTAGGCGGTCGGACCGCCGAAGATGTCGATACGGTTGCCCTCGGCAAGGGTCACGATGGCGCGCTTGGTGTCCTTGCGCTTACCGAAACCGGCCTTGGTGCGCTTGCGCTTGCCCTGGCGGTTGATCGTGTTGACCCCGGTGACCTTGACCGAGAAGACCGCCTCGACGGCCTGCTTGATCTGAGTCTTGTTGGCGCCGGGCGCAACGATGAACGTGTACTTGTTCTCGTCGAGCAGCGCGTAGCTCTTCTCGGAAACAACCGGCTTGACGAGGATGTCACGCGGGTCCGTGAAGGTCTTGCTGGTGATCGTGGCCTCGGACATCAGGCCTCGCTCCCTTCGTTGTCAGCGGCCTTGGGGCCAGACACGAAGGACTCGAGGGCGGCCTGGGTGAAGACCACGTCGTCGGATCGCATCACGTCGTACGTGTTCAGCTGGCCCGGCTCCAGGATGTGCACCTGGGGCAGGTTGCGGGCGGACAGCCACGCGGCCTCGTCGGCGCGCTCGACGACCAGGAGCAGGTTCTTGCGCTCCGAAATCTTGCCGAACAGCGTCTTGGCGGCCTTGGTGGAGATGCCACCCTCGACCACGCCGGAGACGACGTGGATACGGGAGTGGGTCGCCCGGTCGGTGAGGGCACCGCGGAGAGCGGCGACCTTCATCTTCTTGGGGGTGCGCTGCGAGTAGTCACGCGGCACGGGACCGTGCACGACGCCACCACCGGCGAACTGCGGGGCGCGGGTCGAACCCTGACGGGCGCGGCCGGTGCCCTTCTGGCGGTACGGCTTCTTGCCACCACCACGGACCTCGCCACGACGCTTGACCTTGTGCGTGCCCTGACGGGCGGCGGCCAGCTGCGCGACGACGACCTGGTGGATCAGCGGGATGCTGATCTTGGCCTCGAAGATCTCGGCCGGGAGCTCGACGGTCCCGGTCTTGTCGCCGGAGGGCGACAGAATGTCAATGGTGCTCATATCCTCAGGCCCCCTTGGCCGCGGTGCGGACCAGGACGAGGCCGCCGTTCGGACCAGGAACCGCACCCTTGATCAGGAGCAGGCCCTTCTCCGCGTCAACGGCGTGAACGGTCAGGTTCTGGGTGGTCACGCGCTCGTTGCCCATACGGCCGGCCATGCGCATGCCCTTGAAGACACGGCCCGGGGTGGCGCAGCCACCGATCGAACCGGGCTTACGGTGCACGCGGTGGGCACCGTGGGAGGCCTTGCCACCACGGAAGTTGTGGCGCTTCATCACACCGGCGAAGCCCTTGCCCTTGCTCTTACCGGTGACGTCGACCTTCACGCCGGCCTCGAAGACCTCGGCGGTGATCTCCTGGCCGAGCGTGTACTCGGAGGCGTCAGCGGTGCGGAGCTCCACCAGGTGGCGGCGCGGGGTGACATCGGCCTTGGCGAAGTGACCCTTGAGGGGCTTGTTCACCTTGCGAGGGTCGATCTCGCCGAAGGCGATCTGGACCGACTCGTAGCCGTCGTTGTCGTTCGTACGGACCTGGGTCACGACATTCGGGCCGGCCTTGACGACGGTCACCGGGACAACCCGGTTGTTCTCGTCCCAGACCTGCGTCATGCCGAGCTTCTCGCCCAGGATGCCCTTGATGTTCTTAGCCATCTCGCGCGCCCTCAGAGCTTGATCTCGATGTCAACGCCCGCCGGGAGGTCGAGGCGCATGAGCGAGTCAACCGTCTTCGGCGTGGGGTCGAGGATGTCGATGAGGCGCTTGTGCGTGCGCATCTCGAAGTGCTCGCGCGAGTCCTTGTACTTGTGCGGCGACTTGATGACGCAGTACACGTTCTTCTCAGTGGGCAGCGGCACCGGGCCCGCGACCGACGCACCAGTGCGAGTCACCGTCTCGACGATCTTCTTCGCCGAGGAGTCGATGACCTCGTGGTCGTAGGCCTTGAGCCGGATGCGGATCTTCTGTCCCGCCATGGCTACTCAGTAGTCCTGTCTCTTGGTAACGCTCTGGACCCGGAGGTTCCCCGCGACTCCGACCTCCGACCCACGCGGTCGGGCGTGTCGCACTCCCTCTACGCAGAAATCCCTAAGGATTTCCCAACCAAGGGGGTGCGGTCCCAAGAACCGCGAAGCCGGGGGCAGGCTGCAATGTCTGCGAGTGGCCACCGAGCGCCTGGTCGGCACCCCGCTGACACTTCCCGGAAGATTCCCGTACGTCCGCCCCTGAAAAGGAGCGACGAGTACTGTGGGACTCGCTTCCGGTCCCCCCGACGGGAGGCGCGCAGCATCGGCACTCAACCGAGCAACCCCGACAGTCTGCCATACGGGGCGCTGGGCTGGCCAATCGAGCCGGAGAGAGTACCCCGGTCGCGACGGAGATCAAACCCAGGGCGCGACACGCCCCCTCGCCGGCCACCGGCCTGCCGGGCACGGACCTCCTCGACCGCCCCACCTGCGCACACAGGGCGCACACACCTTCTCCGCACCCGCCCGGGCGATATTCCGGGCATGTAGGGATTGCTTCCGCGCGAGTGGGAACGGTCACAGCCGCTGTGCCAGGGTGTCGCAATGATCGATCTCGGGGGCAGCTCGGACACGCCGGTGCGGCGGTCGCGGCTGGCCGACTACGCGGACATGCCTGTGGGGCCTCAGGGCGCGCCGACACGGGCGACGGACGTCACACCGGACCCGGCGCGGGCGGGATGGTCTCCCCCGTCGTGGTCTCCCCCATCGTGGTCTCCCCCACCGCCGTCGCCGGGTGCGACGCGGGAGGCGGAGGCAGAGGCGGGGGCTGAGGCGGAGGCGGAGGCAGCGGCCCGGCGGGAGTTCGAAGCGGTACTGGAGCTCTTCCGGGCGACGGCGGTGCTCGTGCCGCGCCGGGACGGGGCCTGGCTGACCGTGGACTTCGGCGGCGTGCGGTGGATCCTGGCGTTCTCCGACGGGTCGGCGCTGGCCCGGTACGCCGTCGCCCGGGGCGAGGGCGGCCTGGAGTGGCAGTACGAGACGGTGCTCGGGGCGCGGCTGCTCGACGTGGCCGTGCCGAGCGCGGGCGTGGCGTGCGGCGTGGCCCTGGACGCGGCGGACGGCGCCGAGCACGCGGTGCTGTTCCCGCCGGTGGCCGGGGTCGTACCGGACGCGGTGGCGGTGGACGGCGACGTCGCGGGAGCCACCGAGCGGGGGGCCGCGCGATGAGCGGGGGCGAGGGCGACGAGGACCTGGCCACGAGCGGCCTGGGCGAGATCGCGGACGGCCTGACGCTGGCGCTGAGCGAGCTGAAGGAACTCGGCATGGACAGCATGGCGGGCGCCGGCCGCGGCTTCGGTGACATCGCGCTGCCCGGTCTGGCGCTGGGCCACGAGGGGCTGACGGGGAAGTTCACGTCGTTCTGCGAGCGCTGGGAATGGGGCGTGCGCGCCCTGATCAACGAGGGCAACAGATTCGCCGCGGCGACGGGCCTGTCGGCCGGCACGTACCACGAGACCGAGCAGTACGTGGAGGGCACGTTCAAGATCGTGACCAACGCTGCCATCGGTAACCCGTACGCGTCCGAGGACGAGGTCACGAAGCAGAGCTGGGGCGACGTCGCCACGTCCGGGGTCTTCGGCGGAGTCGACTACAGCAAGGAATCCTTCGAGCAGGCGAAGGACAACTCGGCCCAGGGCTGGAAGGACGCCGGGCGCGATCTGATGACCTCCCAGGTGATCGGCCCGCCCGGCATCAACCCGCAGAACCTGCACTCCTCCGCCGGCGTCTCCGACGCCCAGTACGAGGAGATGCTCGACGACATGTTCGGGCCCTCGGCGGAGGAGCGGGCCGCGGCCGCCCAGCAGCAACAACAGCAGGGCGTGCCGCCGCAGCGGCAAGGTGGGGGCGGGGGCTGATGGGCGGCCTGCTCGACGACATCGGCAAAGGCATCGGTGACCTCGGCAAAGGCATCGAGGACGGCATCAACGAGGGCCTCGGCGCCATCGAGGACGGCATCGACTCCGGCAAGAAGGCGCTGGGCGAGGGTGTCGACTGGGCGACCGACAAGGCGGGCGAGCGCCTCGACTCGTACGGTCTGCACGGGGCCGCCGACGTGGTCACGGACTGGGGCGACGGTGTCGCGTCGGACCTCGGCGCGACCCCCGGTGAGCAGCAGCTCGGCCAGACCGAGGAGGCGAACGAGCTCGTCCACGGCAACCCCGCCAAGATCCTTGAGAGCGCGGGGCACCTGAAGGACTTCCGGGCGGCCTTCGAGAAGGTCGGCCAGGGCATGCGGAAGGTCGACTCCTCGCGCTGGAAGGGCGTGGGCGGCGACTCCTTCCGCGAGAAGTTCGGCGTCCACCCCACCAAATGGCTGCACGCGGCCGACGCGTGCGAGACGGCCGCCGCCGCGCTCGAGGCCTACGCGGACACCGTGCGGTGGGCGCAGGGTCAGGCGCACGACGCCATCGACCTGTACCGGAAGGGCAAGCAGGCCTCGGAGCAGGCCAAGGCGGCCGCCACCGAGAAGGAGGCCGGGGCTGCCGAGAAGGCCGGGGCCGCCGAGGCCGAGACCGCCGCGAAGGCGCTCATGGAGGAGGCCAGGGCGCGGCTCGCCCAGGCCCGCGAGCAGCGGAACACCGCCGCGGCCGACGCCCAGGGCAGGGTCGACAAGGCCCTGGCCCACGCCCCGGCCGAACCGCCGCCGCTCGAGCGTCTGGGCGACAACATCGCCGACGGCTACCAGGCCTACCAGATGGCGCAGGTCCACGTCCTCGGCGGCGTCCTCAAGGGAACGGCGGGACTGGTCAACTTCGCCCGGGGCCTCATCCCGTTCGATCCGTACAACCTGACGCACCCGGCCGCGTACGCGCAGAACGTCTCGATGACGCTCTCCGGCCTTGTCTCCACGGTCTCCCACCCCGACCGCGTGGTGACGGCCGCGGTCGAGGGCTTCAAGAAGGACCCGGCCGAGTTCATCGGCCGTCTCATCCCCGAACTGTTCGGCACGAAGGGCACGGGCTTCGCCGGCGGCGGCCTGCGGGCCGCCGCCAGGGAGGGGCTGGAGGCGGGGGCGACGAACGCGGCGTCGAGGGCCGTGAAGTACGGGGACGACGTCCCCCCTCCCCCGCCGCACCCGCCGACGGGGCTGGCGGACGAAGCGGTGTCGCCCGCGCCGACGGTCGGAGCGGCCGACAGCGCGGCGTCCCACCTGCCGCCGGGCTGGACGATCGACAACCCGGCCGCCCACCCGACGCCGACGGGGTTTCTCGACGACACGTCGGTCGCCCCGAACTGGGACGACCTGGCCCAACCCACCCACCTCGTGGACGAGGGGGCCGTCCATGCGGATTCGGTGGATCCCAAGACGGCTCAGGAGTTCCTGGACGACCAGTATCCGGAGCTCAAGGGGGTCAATGAGGGGCCCGGGACGGCTGACGCCGGCGTCGATCGCTCTCCGACTGTCTCGACGGAAGAGTTCAAGAACCTCAGCGTCGAGCAGAAGCACGAGGTGGCCGCCGCCGAGATCAACGACGGGGCGGTTACCTTCCCGGACAACAACGCGGCGATTGCCTACGGCCGGGAGAATTGGAACGACTATGCGGAGAACCTCCCGGAGTCGACCAGGAAATCCGTCCTCGACTACACGGATGAGCATGGCGGAAAGCCAGATCCCCGTTACGCCACCTACACGGAGATGAATGGATACCTCCGGGGAAATCCCGAACTAGGAACGCCGGATGTCCTCCGTAACATCGAAGAGGTCGACAAGGCCCTCGCCGGTCGCCCACTGCCGGAGGATGTCACGGTGGCGCGAGGCCAAGGGGTGGGCCACCTCGGCGTCAAGGAACCTGAAGAACTGGTAGGGAAGACGCTGAGCGATCCGGGCTACATGTCCACCTCACTCGGCAGGGCGGCCTTCGACGACAAGCCGGGCATCCTGCATCTCCGCGTCCCCGAGGGAACCGATGCGTTGTGGGTGGAGAAGGTCAGCCACTTCGCTGGCGAACGGGAACTGCTGCTCGGACGGGGTATGAACTACAAAGTGACTCGGGCCTTCACGGACGATAATGGGCAATGGCATATCTACGGGGAAATCCTGCCCCGGAATTGAGGAAGGCTCCAAAAATGAACCCCGAAAAAGAAACACTCCGCTTCGTGAAGCGGAGAACTGGTGCACACTCATCAGATTACGGACCCGTTACCGTATCGGGGCCTCCGGAATATGCCGGCCGGACCCGCAAACCCGTCCAGTACGTCGCTGTGGCTGACGCCAGCGGCACAGTGATCGGCTACCTGTGGATCAACAGCGAGGACGCAGCCGCAGACTGGGTCCCCCGGAGGGGCGTCTCGAGCGGAGACGTGGTGTGGATCGACGGGCTGCGGGACGCCAAGGCGCGCGGTCTCACACCTTTGGAAGCGCTGGCCCAGATGATCCGGGACTCGCCCAGCTCCCGTAGCCATGTGGTACCAGGGTCTCTCGCCGAGGCCCCCAACTCGGACGCGATCCGCGACCTTGCCGGACACCCCCCCAAGGAGCGCCCGTGGCACGCGGCGACCGCGGTGATGCTCGGCCTGGCGCTTGGTGATGCCATGGGCTACCCCACCGAGTTCCTGACCATGGAGCAGATCACCGCCACGTTCGGCCCCTGGCACAAGATGGAGATGCCCCTGTCCGCAGGCGACGTCGTGCGGGTTACCGACGACACCCAGATGGCTCTGGCCGTCGGGGTAGCCCTGGCGGAAGTCACCACGAGTCCGCGCGACGCAGGAGGGGCCTGGGGAGCAACGCAGGCCATCGCCCCCGCCCAGGTCGAAACGGCCCTGCGAAGGCACTTCGTGACCTGGCTCCGCGATCCGGACAACAACCGGGCCCCCGGCCAGACCTGCCTGAACGCATGCGCGGCCCTCGAACGCGACATCCCGTGGCAGGACGCCACGGTCATCAGCTCCAAGGGCTGCGGCGCCAACATGCGCGTGGCCCCCGTCGCCCTCGTACCCGGCCTGTCGGCCGAGCAGCGCTCGGGCATCGCACAGCTGCAGGCAGCAATGACGCACGGCCACCCCACCGCGCTCGCCGCCAGCGACCTGACGGCCCACGCCATCTGGCTCCTCGCACACGGCTGTGACCTCGACGAGCTCCTCCCTCAACTGCGCCTCCACGCACTGCAGTCGCGGCGGAAGTACCACGCCGACTGGCTCGGAAACCTGGCACAAAAGGCAGGAGCCCCGGACCCCGAGTCGTACATCGCATTCGGATGGGACGAATGCCTGCGCGCCCTCGACAAGGTGACCGAGGCCCTGCGCAGCCCTGACATCCACCGGGACCCCTGCGAGGCCGTCGGACCCGGCTGGATCGCCGAAGAAGCCCTCGCGACGGGTCTGTACTGCTTCCTTGTCGTCGATGGCTATGCCCGTGAAGCGATCCAGCGCGGAGCACACTCCTCCGGAGACTCCGACTCGATCGCAGCCCTCGCCGGCGCCTTCGCCGGAGCCAAGCACGGGCCCGAGAACTGGCTGCCCGAGTGGACCGAGGTACTGGAGTACCGCGACCGCATCCGCGCCCTGGGTCGGCTCTGGGACTGAGTACCGAAATGAAAGGCATGGAGACGCAGGAAGTCCGGGCTTCGACACGGCCGCCGGACCCCACGCGGCAGGCGACCGCCTGGCTGGACGCGATCTACGGCGGGCTCGTCGAGCTCGCCGTGCCGCAGCCGGTGTACGAGACGGACACCGCCTGGCTGCTGGCCTGCCGGGCCCTCCCGCAGCCCGGCTACCCCCGCTCGCCGATGCTCGCGGCCTCGATCGTCGTGCCCAAGGACGGCAGCTCCCCGTTCCACCCGGCCTCCAGCGCCCCACTGGCGGACCTGGAACCGGCGCCCGCCCGCGAGGCCACGGCTCGCGTCCGGAACCAGGCGCGCCGTGTCAACGCTCGCGGCTGCGTGGCCGCCCTGCACTCCACACTCGGCGGGTACCGGTCGGTCGCCCTGCCGTGGCGCCCCGCCCACGAGGCCCCCGGCTGGTGGGACAGGCTGAGCCGGCGGTACTTTCCGGGCTTCGCGCCCGTGCCTGTGGGCGACTGGAACGACGTGATCAGGGCCCTCAAGGGGCCGGGCCCGGGCACCCGCGGGCTCGTGTGGGTACGCCGCGAGGCCGGCGGCCAGGAGGCGACCGGGAACCTGATCTACGCCCACAACAACAACGGCCAGGTAGTCCTCCTGGACGGCGTCACTGCCTCCCTGGCCGAGCTGGACACCTCCCACCTGCGCGAGCTGATCCTCCTCCGGGCGCTGCCGGCGATCCCGCCGAGTGCGGTGGACTGAGCCGCCGTACTCGGGGCAGCCGCCCAGCGTGCACACGAGCGACGAGGTGTACCACCGGGTGGTGTGGGATCCGCGCTTCGATCCCGAGCGGTTCGTGATGGGGGTCCACGAGCGGGGAGTCGACGAGCCGAAGCGGGTCGCATTGGAGGACTTCGTGCCCGGTGGGGAGATCCCCTGGCACCGGGTGGTGTTCTTCGAGGTCGACGGGCGGGTCGTCTGGGACCGGGGTACGGGGGTCGACCGGCTCGACTCGGTGGTTCCGCCCCCAGCCGAGAAACCCGTCCCGCCAGGGGAGGTGCTCGCGGTGCCGCCGACGAGCCGGACCGCCGTCGCCTGGCTGCCACCCGACGAGCTCTGGCCCCCGATCCAGCACATCCGGCGTGATCACGACCGCCAGATCCACCGCTGGCCGCCACACGTCAACGTCCTCTTCGGCTTCGTACCGGAGGCCGACTTCGAACGGGCGGTACCGCTGGTCGCGGCGGCGGCGCGGGACGTGCCGCCGTTCCGGGCCCGGCTGGAGGGCGTGCACTGGTTCGGTCACCGCGAGGACGCCACCGTATGGCTCGACCCGTGCGCGGACGTGGACGGCCAGGAGCCCTGGGCCCGGCTACGGGAGGGCCTGGAGACCCGGTTCCCACTGTGCGGTGACCGGGCGAGGGGCTTCACCCCGCACCTCTCCCTCGGCCGGAGCACCGACCCGCACCGCCTCGCCGCGACCGCCGAGGCCTTGCTCGGTTCGATGACCGCCCGGGTCAGGGACGTCGTCCTGCTGTCCCGCCGCGAGGACGGGCCGATGCGGGTACGGGCGACGGTGGCGCTCGGGACGGGCGAGGTCAGTCCTGGGACGCGTACGTGAGGAAGCCGGCCCAGGCGGTCGGGGGGAAGGTGAGGCGGGGGCCTTCGGTGACTTTGGAGTCACGGACGTGGACGGTGCCGGGGGTGGTGGCGACCTCGACACACGACTCGCCATCTGTGCCGCTGCTGTAGCTGCTCTTGAACCACTCCAGCTCGGGCTTGCGGATCATGTTTCTCCCAGCAATTGCTCGATGAAGGCCAGTGACTCCCTTGGGGTGAGAGCCTGCGCCCGGATGGTGCCATACCGCAGCTCAAGGATTCGCAGCTGTTTCGGCTCAGAGACCGGGCGCCCGTTGAAGGCGCCGTCGGAACGGCCCACGGCCGTTCCGTCTCCGAACTTCAGCACCTCGATCCTGCCGTCCAGTCCGGGGTGGGCATCGCTGTGCGTCGGCATCACCTGGAGCGAGACGCTGCGCAACTGCCCCACCTCCAGCAGACGTTCGAGCTGCTGTCTCCACACCATTGTGCCCCCAACAGGGCGGCGCAGCGGCGCCTCTTCGAGAACGAAACTGAGCGCGGGAGCGGGCGACCGTTCGAAGACCGACCGCCGGGCCATCCGTCCGGCGAGCATGCGCTCCAAGTCGTCCTCGGAGTACGCCGGCTGTCCGGCTTCGAAGAGAGCTCGTGCGTGCTCCGGCGTCTGCAACAACCCGTGAATGCTGTTGCTCTCGTACAGCCCGAACTCGACCGCCCGCGCCTCCAGTTTCTTCAGAGTCCGCACCTTCTTCGGGTACCGCACCTCCACCACGTCCTGCTTCATGGCCGAGATCAGCCCGCCCGCCCCCAGCTCCTCGTCCACCTTGTCCAGGAACTCCGGGCGCGGGATCCGTGCCCCGCGCTCGATCTTGCGGATCATGTCCTCGCCGTAGCCGACCATCTCCCCGAACTCCGCCGCCCGCAGGCCCTTCGCCTCCCGCCACAGCTTGATCTGGCGGCCCACCGTCGCCACGACTGCCGCGCCCGACTCGTCCTCGGGGTCGACATCCCAGCCCGGCTCTTCCGTGCCCACACCATCCACACCGTCCACGCCCATGCGCGCCCACCTCCTCAGCGGCCCTTACCCGGACGGTCGCACCGGACAGTCGAGACAAGACCGGACAGTCTCCGGACAGTCACCGTACGTAAGGGCACGTTCGATGGGCAGCGTACGCACGGCCCGCCACGCTGAGTCACATGAATCAGGAGCAAACCCAACTCTTGGCGCCTGTACGCCAGTTCGGAATCCAGCTCTCCGCTACGAGCCGGGGCGCCCGCCTCGCCCGCCTCCTGGCCGTCGAGCAGCTGCGCACCTGGGAGCTGGAGGCCGTATCGGAGGCAGCCGCCCAGGTCGTCGCCGAACTGGCCGCGAACGCCGTCACCCACGGCCGCGTCCCGGGGCGGGACTTCCGCCTGGGACTCCTGGCAACGGGCACCGCTCTCCGTATCGAGGTCACGGACACACGTGGTGACCGCCTCCCCACCCTCGGCCGACCGGGAGACGCCGAGTCGGGCCGAGGGCTCCTCCTGGTCGAAGCGCTCTCGGAGAAGTGGGGCGTCAGCACCGGGCCCGTGCCGCGCAAGACGGTCTGGGCGGAGGTCACGTACAGCGGGCCGCCCCGGGGCTGACGGCTTCCACGCACTCGCGGTGAGCGACCCCTGCGAGCGTCGGGTGGTGGCCGCCCTCTCTCCGAGAGTGGCGGGTTCCACACTCGGAGGGCGGCCCGGGTGGGGGCCAAGCGCGAGAGCACGGATCACGGCCGAGCTCTGCTCAGCGCGCGCGGGCCGGTGGGTGGGATCGCGCGGCAGTGCAATGGGGCGGCCCGGCACCGGCTCAGCGACGAACGGCGAGTGGGCGGCCGAGCCTCATGCCCCACCGGGCGCCGCCCGGTGGGTGGGAGGAGACGCCAGGTCAGATGGGGCTGCGGGCGAACGTAACCGCACCGTACTCGCGGTAACGTCTCACAGATCGAGGATACTTCCGGGCAAAGCGGCACACGGGGCGAGACTTCGGGCGGTTACGTGCACTCGCCGGCGGGTCAGGGGCGGGCCTTGCCGAAGTACATGAGCTCCCACAGCGCCTCGTCGGTGTGGGTCTCCATCAATTCCTCGCCCTGGTAGCGCTCGACGCGGAGCTCTCCGGCGAAGCGGAGGTAGGCGCCGTCGAAGCCGGTGAGCTTGGCCGCGACCTTCTTGGGGCCCTTGATCTCGTCGGCCATCTTCGACGCGGTCATGTCGGTGTGGCGGGTCCATGTGACCACGTACCGCTCGTCGCCGTTCGCGTAGGTGTAGCGGGTGACGTTGCCGACCGCTTGCCGGTGGTGGTGTCGGTGTAGCGGCCCAGTTCCTCGAAGGTGACCTTGGTGCTGTCGTCGGCGATGAGCTGTCCGTCGCGTGCCGGCATGAAGATCGGCAGCTCCGTGTGGCCGTACGCCTTCTCCGCCGTGATGTACGAGGCGATCACCGAGTAGGGGCCGGCCGCGCCGCGCGCCCAGTACCAGTGGTGCATGAGCTTGAGCATCGGGGCGTTGCCCCAGTTGTGGTCGTGGTAGCCGATGCCCGTGGTGGTGCTGGTGTGGCCGTTGACGCTGTAGGTCGCCTCGACCGCGCCCTGCGGCACCGACGGCAGCCAGGCGAAGTACTGCTCGCCCTGCTCACCGAAGAGGACATGCCCCGTCTCGGGGCGCCAGGCGGGGACCTGCCCGGTCAGGGTGACGTCGACCGAGACGCCTTCCACCTCGGCGCGGATGGTGTACGTGCGCAGGTCGCCGGCGAAAACGTTGTCGCCGATCCGGACGTCACAGGTCTCGGTGGAGGCGGAGAACGTCGCCGGGTCCAGGTGGACGAGCCGGTCCGCCTGGGTGCCGTCGTGCAGCGTCAGCTCCAGCCGGATCGCGGGCGCGGGCGGCCGGTCGATGTCGCTGAACTCCTTGGTGTAGAAGACCACGACGAGCTTGGCGCCGTCGTCCAGGTGCGCGTCGAAGTACCACCACTCGTACGTACCCGCCGAGCCGTCGGTGCGCAGGCCGTCCTCCCACGGCTTGATCGCGTGGGGCTCGATGCCGAGCGTGGCGTAGTCGGCCGCTGCGCCGACCATACGGGCGGGGGCGGTGTCGCTGCGGGGCGTGATCGCGCTCCTCTGGTTAATTACCAGTCGTCTATTTACGACCCTCCAGCAGGATGCTCCTTTTGTCCGCTTCCCGCAAGCCGGGACCCCGGATCCGACGTAACCTAATGACCAACTGGACATTTAGGGATGGGGGTGATCGCGCCATGGCTGATGCGGCGGCGATACGGAGGCGTGGTCGCCCGCGCGCCGGCGAGGAACTCGACGCGACCCGACTGCTGCTGGCCGCCCTGGACGCGTTCGCGGAAAAGGGCTACGACGGGATGTCCGTACGGGAGTTGGCTCGCCGGATCGGCGTCAGCCACGCCCTGTTGACCGCGCGCTTCGGCTCCAAGGAAGGGCTCTGGTTCGCCGCGATGGAGCACGCGCTCACGAAAACGGAGCACGTCTGGCGGGAAGCCACGAACTCACCGGACCTCGACGACCTCGAAGCACTGCGCCAGGGCGTCGTCCGGCAGGTCATGTTCGCGGCGACCCACCCCCAGGTGCAGCGCATCATGAACCACGAGGGGGCCACCGACAGCCCGCGCGTCCACTTCATCGTCGACCGCTTCATCAATCCGCTGCGCCCGCTGGTGGAACAACTCCTCGACCGGCTCATCGCGTCCGGCCGCATCCGCCCCCTCCCCTACGCCACCCTCCACTACCTGGTCGTCGGGGGTGGCGGCGCCCTGTTCGCCAGCCCCGTAGAAGCGCGACTCCTCGGCGCCCCCGACACTCCGGACGAGAACACCATCCGCCGCCACGCCGAATCCGTCGCGGACGTCATCATCAACGGCCTCAGGACGTAACCGGCGCGGTATGGACGTAAGTGCCGCGAAGTCCCGCCCAGGCGGCCGTTTTGCCCGAAATACCACACCCCCCGTACCGGCTTACCGCCAGTACGGTGCAGTTTCTCCGCCCACCCACCACCGGACAGTGACCGGCGGGGCATGAGTCCCGGCCGCCCACCCGCCGTCGGTCGCTGAGCCGGTGCCGGGCTGCCCCATTCCACTGCCGCGCAGCTCTGACCGGCAGGCGCCGATCCCAGCCCAGGCACAAGCGAGCCCCCGCGCAGGACCCCCACCCCCCGGCCGCCCTTCGAGTGTGAAAGGCGACCGGAGGTGGTGGGTCAAGGGTGGAGCGGAGCGGAATCGGCGCAGCCGACGCGACGAAGGAGCGCCCTTGACGCACCGCCTCCGGTCGCCACACTCGGAACGAGGGCGACCGGCGCCAGAAGCCCACGCGCAACGCTCACCCCGAGGGCCTCGGGCCAGCAGCGCATCCCCGCCAGGCAACGACTCCGTTTGCGCCAACTGACCGGTATTCACGCTTGGTTGGTCGAATCAGGCAGCGCTCTGCCATCATCTGACCCAACGTCGGATCATGGACCAGGAAGTGCGGCGCACCGTCCCTGGCGCGGGTCACCCTTCGGAGAGATCAATGGATGTTTCGCTTGCCCAGTCGGTGGCCTCCGCGGTCGCCCAAGGCGCACTGGGTGCCGTCGGCGCCGGGGCCCTGGACAGCCTGCTCGGCGTGATCCGGCACCGGTTCCGCCGTGATGACGAGGCGATGACCGCGCTCGATTCGGCAGGGACGGAGGCCGAGCCCCTGATCGAGGCACTGTCGCGTTACATCGAGAGCGATCCGGCCTTCGCCGAGGACCTGCGCGACTGGCTCAAGGAGTACGAGAGCGGTGATGCGGACTCCACACCCCCGACCAACCAGCTCAAGAACAGCAACCAGGTCTCCGGCACCGTGCACGGGAACGTCATCCAGGGCCAGAACATCCGGGGGCGCTTCAGCTTCCGCGGGCTGCGCGGCGGAAAGTGACCGATCGATCCGTGGACGCACAGCCCCCGTCCGAACAGACGGGCAACGAGATTTCCGGCGGGTCGCAGGTCGGAGGCAATGCCTATCAGGCCAAGAACATCCACTTCGGTGGGCGCTCGGTGGGGCTCACCGTCGTGGCGCTCGCGCTGGTGGGGGCTCTGACCGCCCTCGTCCTCACCGACAAGGGAGGCGAGGCGCCTGATCAGCCGGCCGGAACACCGGCACAGAGCACGACGGCACCGACTCCGACGCCTTCCACGTCGACGGGCACACCCTCGGCGACCGTGAGCCCCTCCCCCTCCGGTACGCCGAAGACGGAAGCGGCGGCCCGCCCCAGCGCGGCTCCGAGAGCCACGAGCAAGGCCGTGGCCGCGACAGGCAGTATCCCGTACGCGCCAGGAAGCCTCTACTGCGGGGCCTGGAGGTCCTCCGGTCACTCGCCGAATCTCAAGGTCTCCTCCTGTGTCCGGGTCGACGTGGCCGGGGCCGGCGCGACATTCGGCGCCATGGTCAAGAACGTCGGCAAGAGCCAGGTGGTCGCCCAGGTGCTCGTCAAGTACTCGGCGAGGGACGGCGTCCAGAGGGAGTGCCCTCAGGGGGCCTACGCTCCGGAGGGCATCCTGATCGACCCGGAGGGCATCTGGTTCAGCGACCTCGCGTCATGCTCCGTGAGCGGCCTGAACGGCACGGACTTCCAAGGGGTCGCCCGGGCGGTCGAGGACCCCGACGGAACGGTCAGCCCCACGCTGGGCACGGCCCGGTCCGGTCCCCACCCCACGCTCAAGAACGGGCAAGTGACCTGCCGCCAGTCGGACGGATCCTCCGGCACCTGCGCGTCCTTCCCGTATCCGCCCGCGGACTGACGGATCCGTTGCCCCCGCGCAACCCCCGCCCCCCGAACCCCGTCTAGCCAGTCGCGGAAGCCGGCCTCGACCAGGCCCTCCGCCGATTCGGGGAACGGTACGCAGTACGGGGGACGCAGCACATGGACCACATATCCGAGCCCGGCGCCGGGCTGCCGCGGCGTCGCCGCGTTCTCGCGGCGGGAGCCGCCCTCGGCACCGCCGGTCTCGGTACCGCCCTCGCCGGGTGTTCCGTGCCCGCTCCCCGTAAGGCCGTGCCCACCGCCGATCCCGCGCCCGGGGTGCCGATCGTCTCCACCCGCCGGGCGCAGCTGATGCAGTTCGTCGCG
This sequence comes from Streptomyces sp. P9(2023), assembly GCF_032436795.1. NCBI lineage: Bacteria > Bacillati > Actinomycetota > Actinomycetes > Kitasatosporales > Streptomycetaceae > Streptomyces > Streptomyces sp. P9(2023). Next base: position 65,488 of record NZ_JAUPWM010000005.1, on the reverse strand, counting down.
CACCCGGACGACGACCTGTACTTCATGAACCCGGACACCCAGCGCATGCTCGACTCCGGAGTCCCCCTCGTCTCCGTCTACGTCACCGCCGGCGAGCACAACGGCGTCAACCGGATCAAGGGCATGGCCGAGACCACGCCCGACCGGGCCGCCTACTCCTCCGCGCGCCACCAGGGCCTGCGCCAGGCGTACGCGACGGCCCTCGGGCTCGACACGTTCTCACCCTGGGAGAAGGGCGTCGTCACCCTGCACGGCGGGCGGCGCGCCGAGATCAACACGCTCATGAACGGCGGCCGCCGGGTCGAGCTGATCTTCCTCAACCTGCCCATGCACACGCCCCGCCGCTACATGGCCCTGCCCGCCCTCTGGGAGGACCGCGCGCTGGAACTGCGTACGCACCTGTCCACCGACTCCCCCGTCGAACGGTCCGACAGCTACGACCACGACCAGCTGATCGACGTCCTCGTCGGTCTCCTCGACCGCTACCGGCCGACCGTCGTGCAGACCCTGGACCCCGACCCGGACATCCAGATCAGCAGCGAGGCCACCCGCCGGCGCGACAGCGAGCAGGCCGGCTACTCCGACCACGGGGACCACACCGCCGCCGCCTGCTTCTCCTGGGCCGCGCTCATACGCTGGGTCGCCGAGGGCCAGAAGGGCCCGGGCGAGATACCAGCGTTCGCGGCGACCGCCTTCCGGGGCTACTACAACCGGCACTGGCCCAAGAACCTCCCCCCGCAGGTCCTCAAGGAGAAGGCCGGCCACCTCGTCCCGTACGGCGGCGATCCGGCCTGGCAGTGCGGCAACGCCTCCGGCTGCGGCGACTACGGCGTCAGCGGCGAGCGCCCCCTCACCAACCGCAAGGGCTGGGTACGCTCCACCCACCACCGCTGGCCCGGCACCGGACCGGCGGTGGTGGCCCTGCCCGACGGGCGGCTCGACGCCTACGGGGTCCTCGGTCTGCGCGCGGTCCGCTGGCGGGAGACCGAGCGCGGCTCGGGCCTCTGGGGCGACCCGAAGGACCTGGGCGGCGGGCCGCTCGCGCCCGCGCTCGACTCGGCCACGCTCCCCGACGGGCGGGTCCTGCTGTTCGGAGTGCGCTTCGCCGCGTTCGCCGGCCGCGGCGGGCCCAACAAGCGCGAGGTCGTCCTGCTGGAGCAGCGCTCCCCCGACGGCCCGTTCCTCGCCTGGCGGGGCCTGGGCAACCCGGAGCGGAAGGCCGACCGGGGCCGCCGGATCGGCGTCCCGGTGGCGGTGACCTCGCCCGACGGCCGGGTCCATCTCTTCGTACGCGACGCGGACAAGGGTGTGTCGACACGGGTACGGGCCACCGACGGCAGCTGGTCCGCGTGGCGTGCGCTCCCGGCGCTCCCCGGTAGCGAGGAGATCCAGGACGGTCTTGACGCCGTGGTCGATGCCGAAGGGCGCGTCCATGTCCTCGCCGCCGGACACGACTCCGTCCGGCACTGGATCGACTCCGTCCCCGCCGCCCCGCTCCCTCTCGCGGGCGACCCGGTCGCCGCCGTACCGGGCAAGGGCCGCACCGGGCTCGACGTGTACTACCGCAGGCCGGCCGGCAAGGAGCTGCTGTCGCGGCGCGGGAACGCGTCCTTCGACGGGTACGGCTCCGTGGCCGCGGCGGCCGACGCGAACGGAACGGTTCTGCTCGGCCGGGACCTGCGCGGCCGGATCCAGCTGCGGCGCGGCGGCCGGCTCTGGACCCGTACGCAGGGCACGGCGCCCGTGCAGGCGGCGGCCCTGCGGCTGCTCCCGGGCGGCCCGGTCGCCGTCGGCCTGGGCGCGGACGCCCACCCGTGGGTGTGGCGGCCGGCGCAGCGGTCCGCGGCGACCTCGCGCTCGTAGAGCACGGAAGAACACAGCACGGAAAACACAGAGCACGGAAGAACAAGAAAAGGGCCCCCGCCCCGCCGCGAACGGCGGGCCGGGGGCCCTTTCATGACGCTCCGTCAGGAGCGGCACAGGTCAAGCGATCGACAATTACTTGTTGATCGAGACGACCTGGCCGGCGCCCACGGTCCGGCCACCCTCACGGATGGCGAACTTCAGGCCCTCCTCCATGGCGACGGGCTGGATCAGCTCGACGGTCATGGAGGTGTTGTCGCCCGGCATGACCATCTCGGTGCCCTCGGGGAGGGTCACGACGCCGGTCACGTCCGTGGTACGGAAGTAGAACTGCGGGCGGTAGTTGTTGAAGAACGGGGTGTGACGGCCACCCTCGTCCTTCGACAGGATGTAGGCCTGGGCCTCGAAGCTGGTGTGCGGCGTGACCGAACCCGGCTTGATGATGACCTGGCCGCGCTCGACGTCCTCGCGCTTGATGCCACGGAGGAGCAGACCGACGTTCTCGCCCGCCTGGCCCTCGTCGAGCAGCTTGCGGAACATCTCGATGCCGGTGACCGTGGTGGTGACCTTCTCGGTCTTGATACCGACGATGTCGACGGTCTCGTTGACCTTGAGGACACCACGCTCGATACGACCGGTGACGACGGTGCCACGACCGGTGATCGTGAAGACGTCCTCGATCGGCATCAGGAACGGCTTGTCGACGTCACGCTCGGGCTGCGGGATCGACTCGTCGACGGCCTTCATCAGGTCGAGAACGGACTTGCCCCACTCGGCGTCGCCCTCGAGCGCCTTGAGCGCCGAGACCTTGACGACCGGCAGGTCGTCGCCCGGGAACTCGTACTCGGAGAGGAGCTCACGAACCTCGAGCTCGACGAGCTCCAGGATCTCCTCGTCGTCCACCATGTCGGCCTTGTTCAGGGCGACGACGATGTACGGAACGCCGACCTGGCGGGCCAGGAGCACGTGCTCCTTGGTCTGCGGCATCGGGCCGTCGGTGGCGGCGACCACGAGGATGGCGCCGTCCATCTGCGCGGCACCCGTGATCATGTTCTTGATGTAGTCAGCGTGACCGGGGCAGTCGACGTGCGCGTAGTGACGCGACTCCGTCTGGTACTCGACGTGCGCGATGGAGATGGTGATACCGCGCTGGCGCTCCTCAGGAGCCTTGTCGATCTGGTCGAAGGCCGAGGCCTCGTTCAGGTCCGGAAACGCGTCGTGCAGCACCTTGGTAATGGCGGCCGTGAGGGTCGTCTTACCGTGGTCGATGTGACCGATGGTGCCGATGTTGACGTGCGGCTTAGTCCGCTCGAACTTCGCCTTCGCCACGGGGGTCCTCCTGGAGAGTGGTTCTGTACGCCTTACTCATCGGCGCCAGGTGATCTTTGCTGGGATGCCATCCGCCGGGGCCCGTTCCTCGGGTTTCGGGGTCTGAGCCCCGGCGACTGGTGTCAAGCCTAAAGCGTGCACTCGGGTGAGTTACTCGCCCTTGGCCTTCGCGATGATCTCCTCGGCGACGTTCCGGGGAACCTCGGCGTAGGAGTCGAACTGCATCGAGTAGCTTGCGCGACCCGAGGTCTTGCTGCGGAGGTCTCCGACGTAGCCGAACATCTCCGAGAGGGGCACGAGGCCCTTCACGACGCGAGCGCCGCTGCGCTCCTCCATGGCCTGAATCTGACCACGGCGGGAGTTGATGTCGCCGATGACCTCACCCATGTAGTCCTCGGGCGTGGTGACCTCGACGGACATCATGGGCTCGAGGATGACGGGCGAAGCCTTGCGCGCGGCCTCCTTGAAGGCCTGCGAACCGGCGATCTTGAAGGCGAGCTCGGAGGAGTCGACCTCGTGGTAGCCACCGTCGAGAAGAATGACGCGGACGCCAGTCATCTCGTAGCCGGCCAGGATGCCGAACTGCATGGCCTCCTGCGCACCGGCGTCGACCGAAGGGATGTACTCCTTCGGGATGCGGCCACCGGTGACCTTGTTCACGAACTCGTACGACGCGTCGCCGCCCTCGATGGGCTCGATCGCGATCTGCACCTTCGCGAACTGACCGGTACCACCGGTCTGCTTCTTGTGGGTGTAGTCGAGTCGCTCGACGGCCTTACGGATCGTCTCGCGGTACGCGACCTGCGGCTTGCCGACGTTCGCCTCGACCTTGAACTCGCGACGCATACGGTCGACGAGGATGTCGAGGTGAAGCTCGCCCATACCACCGATGATGGTCTGGCCGGTCTCCTCGTCCGAGTGCACCTGGAAGGAGGGGTCCTCCTCCGCGAGACGCTGGATGGCGACACCCAGCTTCTCCTGGTCACCCTTGGACTTGGGCTCGATCGCGACCTGAATGACCGGCGCCGGGAAGTCCATGGACTCCAGGATGACCGGGTTCTTCTCGTCGCACAGCGTCTCACCGGTGGTGGTCTGCTTCAGGCCCATGACGGCGACGATGTCGCCGGCGCCCACCGAGTCGATCTCCTCACGCTTGTTCGCGTGCATGCGGTAGATCTTGCCGATGCGCTCACGCTTGCCCTTGACGGAGTTCAGCACCGCGGTGCCGGCCTCCAGGCGACCGGAGTAGATCCGGACGAAGGTGAGCTTGCCGAGGTGCGGGTCGCTCGCGATCTTGAACGCCAGGGCCGACAGCGGCTCCTCGTCGGACGGCTTGCGCTTGACGACCAGCTCCGCGTCCTTCACGTCGTGGCCTTCGATGGCCTCGACGTCCAGGGGGGAGGGGAGGTAGCGCACGACCGCGTCGAGCAGGGGCTGAACACCCTTGTTCTTGAACGCGGTGCCACAGAAGACGGGGGTGATCGTCTTCTCGCCGCCACCCTTGCCGGAGGCAATGGTGATGCGACGGACGGCGGCGTAGAGCTGCTCCTCGGTGGGCTCGACGCCCTCGAGGAAGAGCTCCATGATCTCTTCGTCGTTCTCGGCGACGGTCTCGACCAGCTTGCCGCGCCACTCTTCAGCGGCCTCGGCGTGCGAGGCGGGGATGTCGACGACGTCGTACATCTCGCCCTTGGTCGCTTCCGCGGACCAGACCAGGGCCTTCATGCGGACGAGGTCCACAACACCCTGGAAGTCCATCTCGGCGCCGATGGGGAGCTGCATGACGATCGGGACGGCGCCGAGGCGGTCCACGATCATGTCGACGCAGCGGTGGAACTCGGCGCCCGTACGGTCGAGCTTGTTGACGAAGCAGATACGCGGCACGCCGTAGCGGTCCGCCTGACGCCAAACGGTCTCGGACTGCGGCTCCACACCGGCGACACCGTCGAACACGGTGACGGCACCGTCGAGGACGCGGAGCGAACGCTCCACCTCGACCGTGAAGTCGACGTGACCCGGGGTGTCGATGATGTTGATGGTGTGGTCGACGTCCTCGAGCGGCCAGTGGCAGGTCGTCGCGGCGGACGTGATCGTGATGCCGCGCTCCTGCTCCTGCTCCATCCAGTCCATCGTGGCAGCGCCGTCGTGGACTTCACCGATCTTGTAAGAGACACCGGTGTAGAACAGGATGCGCTCGGTGGTGGTCGTCTTGCCCGCGTCGATGTGGGCCATGATGCCGATGTTGCGCACCTTGGCCAGGTCAAGCGAAGTGGTAGCCATATCGGCTCAGTCTTCTCTCGGTCTCGATGTGGGTTGGGACTACCAGCGGTAGTGCGCGAAGGCCTTGTTGGACTCGGCCATCTTGTGCGTGTCCTCACGCTTCTTGACCGCAGCACCGAGGCCGTTGGAGGCGTCGAGGAGCTCGTTCATGAGGCGCTCGGTCATGGTCTTCTCGCGGCGGGCGCGGGAGTAACCCACGAGCCAGCGCAGCGCGAGGGTGGAGGCGCGACCGGGCTTGACCTCGATCGGCACCTGGTAGGTGGCGCCACCGACACGGCGGGACTTGACCTCAAGAGACGGCTTGACGTTCTCGAGGGCGCGCTTCAGCGTGATGACCGGGTCGTTGCCGGTCTTCTCGCGGAGGCCTTCCATGGCGCCGTAGACGATGCGCTCGGCGGTGGAGCGCTTGCCGTCCAGCAGGATCTTGTTGATCAGCGAGGTGACAAGAGGAGAGCTGTAGACCGGGTCGATGATGACCGGGCGCTTCGGGGCGGGGCCCTTACGAGGCATTCTTACTTCTCCTTCTTGGCGCCGTAGCGGCTGCGAGCCTGCTTACGGTTCTTGACGCCCTGCGTGTCGAGGGAACCGCGGATGATCTTGTAGCGAACACCCGGCAGGTCCTTCACACGGCCACCACGCACGAGCACGATGGAGTGCTCCTGCAGGTTGTGACCCTCACCCGGGATGTAGGCCGTGACCTCGATGCCGGAGGTCAGACGCACACGCGCGACCTTACGGAGGGCCGAGTTCGGCTTCTTCGGGGTGGTCGTGAACACACGCGTGCAGACGCCGCGACGCTGAGGGGAACCCTCGAGTGCGGGCGTCTTGTTCTTCTCGACCTTGTCCTGCCGGCCCTTCCGGACCAGCTGCTGGATCGTAGGCACTACTTCTCCGGTTTCTGTGTGCCGTCGTAAAACTAACCTGGAACACTGTTCCGACCCACGCGGTCGGGTGTGTCGAATACTGCGGACCTCCGCCGAGGGCGGAAAACGCACAGATTGCGGTGGCCGTTGACGGACTCGCCTTGCGGTTGAGGACACGCACGCGAGCCCAGGCACACCCCAGGCACAAGGTCTGAGCGTACCTACCGCATGGACTCCGGTCAAAACAAATGCCCACGCGTGCGAGAGCCCGGCCGACGTGGGAGAACGAATCCCGGGACGGGTCGGCACACCGACCGGTCCGGAAAGCCCGCGAGCCCGCCGCGTTACGCCCCCCGGGGGCCGGGGGCCCGGACGGGATCCCGCCTCCCGTTGGACCCGGGGCGCCGGGCGGGATCACGCACCCTCGGGGACCCAGGGCCCGGGCGGGAATCAGCCTCCCGGGAGCCCGGGGGCGGGCCGGCATCGCGCCTGCCGGCACGGAGAGCCCGCGAGCCTGCCGGGAACCGCCTCCCAGGGCGCCCGGAGCTCGGGCGGGATCACGACCCCCGGGGACCCGGGCCCGGGCGGGAATCAGCCCCCCGGGAGCCCGGGGCGGGTCGGCGTCGCGGCCGGCACGGAGAGCCGCGAGCCTGCCGGGAACCCCCCCAGGGCGCCCGGGGCCCCGGCGGGATCACGCCTCCCGGGCGCCCGGGACTCGGGCGGGAATCAGCCCCCCGGGAGCCCGGGGCGGGCCGGCGTCGCGCCTGCCGGCACGGAGAGCCCGCGAGCCTGCCGGGAACCCCCCAGGGCGCCCGGAGCCCCGGCGGGATCACGACCCCCGGGGACCCGGGCCCGGGCGGGAATCAGCCCCCCGGGAGCCCAGAGCGGGTCGGCGTCGCGCCTGCCGGCACGGAGAGCCCGCGAGCCTGCCAGGAACCCCCCAGGGCGCCCGGAGCCCCGGCGGGATCACACCCCCCGGGGACCCGGGCCCGGGCGGGAATCAGCCCCCCGGGAGCCCAGAGCGGGTCGGCGTCGCGGCCGGCACGGAGAGCCGCGAGCCTGCCGGGAACCCCCCCCAGGGCGCCCGGGGCCCCGGCGGGATCACGCCTCCCGGGCGCCCGGGACTCGGGCGGGAATCAGCCCCCGGAGGCCCCGGGGCCCCGGATCCGGGCCCCCGGTCTCGCGGCCGGGGTCAGTCCCTGGTGGCGCGGCGCGGCTCGCCGGGGGTTCGCGGCTCGGCCTCCTCCTCGCCGGGCTCCAGGAACTGGTTGACGACCTTGACGAACACACCCATCCGCTCGTCGGGCACGCCGAGCCAGCGGGCGAAGTCCTCCATGGTGGGCTGCCAGTCACCGGGCGGCAGCAGGTCCGCCGCCAGCGGCAGCTCGTCGGGGGTGACCCGGCCGGACCGGATCAGCATGTCGCGGACGGAGACCCCGAGAAGGGGGGCGATCCGCCGCATGGTCTCCAGGTCGGGCATGCTCTGCCGCTGCAGCAGCCGGGTCACGGCGGCCCGGTGCACGCCGGCCTCGTCCGCGATCCGCGACTTTCCTCCACCGCGCGGACTGTCGATGTCGTAGCCGCGCGCTCTCATCAGGCCTTCCACCCAGCCTGCGAACTCGTCGAGCCCTTGAGTGCTCATGTACCGCTCCCTAATCACTCCCCACCCCTCCGGGCCGCCCACTCTAGCGTGCTTGCGCGCAAAGAATTACGTGCTTTTGAGCGCGCAACCGTGTCGAATCGGTGAAGGGAGCTCCACAAACTTGTTGCGCGCTCGCACGCAACATGTCACTCTCTCACTCGCCGCCGCACTCGTCGGCCTCACGAGTCCCAGGAGTCGCACAGGCCCCAGGGCTCGGTGGCCCCGGACCGTGGAGAAGAACCTTGCTCCTGCCCGACTCACCCTCATGGCAGGCCGCCGCCGCGTGCGTCGGCCTCTCCCCGTCCGTCGTCTTCGCCCGCCGCGCCCAGCAGGCCGCCCCGGCGCTTCGTGCCTGCGCCGGCTGTCCGGTCCGGCGCGAATGCGAGGCGGCGGTGGCCCCCGCGGAGAGCTGGTTCGACGGCGTCTGCGCGGGCCGTCTCTGGCGCAACGGCCGGCCCGTCGTCCCACGCCGCGCCCGGAGTTCGGCGGGTACGGCGCCCGCCGGGGGCACCGGCACCGCCGTGGACACCGCCGTAGGCACGCCGCGCTCCGGGGGTCAGCGTGACTGACGGCTCCGCTCACTCCGCCGACCGGGTCGTGCGGGACATCGCGCTCTGGACCGCCTCCCTGGTACGGCAGTTCCCCGAGCTCTCCGAGGAACTGGCCCCCGGCCGCCGCTCCCCCGCCGGGACCGCGCCCGCCGCGCCGCACCCGGGCCGCGACGAGCTCATCCGCGAGGAGCGCCGCGAGGCCCTGCTCCTCCAGCAGCGGCACGGGCTGGCCGTGCCCGGACACGGCGCCGCCCCGATCCGGCTGCACGTGTCCGACGCCATCCGGGACATCAGTGACGGCGTGGTGGAGCTGGAGGAGGCCGTCTGCGCCCGCCTCGGCCTGCCGCGGCCCCGCCGGGCCGGGGTGATCGAACGGCTCCGCCGCGTCGTCGGTCTGCTCGACGACATCGCGCCCCACCCCGACCTCGCCCGGCACGTACGCGACGAGATCCGCCGGATGGCACGGCGCTGCGCACGCACGCTCGGCGACTCGGAGACGGTCGTACGGGTGGCGGGACGCTGCCCGTGGTGCGACTCGGTGTCGCTGCGGGCGTTCCCGGACCGGCGGGTGGTGCTCTGCGTGAACCCGGCGTGCGTGTGCACGGACGAGGTGTGCGGGTGCCAGGACGACCCGGCGTACCGGCACCTGTGGCCGGCGGAGCGGTGGGCCGAGCTGGCCGACGCGTCCGGCGCCCGTACGGAGGAGATCGAAGCGGCGATGGACACCACCGAGGAGCGCCCGTGCTGAAGTCCCCGGGCCTGCCGGCCCTGATTCCCGGCCCGCTGGCCGCCGAGGAGGCCGGGGTCGCCCCGGCGACGATCCGCAAGTGGGTCCAGCTGGGCCATCTGCGAGCGGCCGGCAAGGCGGGCCGGGCCCAACTGTTCCGCCTGGAGGACGTGTTCGCGGCGGAGCGGACGGCCCGCCGCCGCCCTCGTACCGCGTAGACCGTACGTACGCACCGAACGACGAAGCGCCCCGCGTCTCTCCAGAGATGCGGGGCGCTTCGTCGTGGTCGCCCTGCCCTCCCGGTCCCGCCTGCCGCAGGACCGGATTTCCAGCGGCTTCCCGAACTAGTTGCGTGCGCGCACGCTCTCTGTCACAGTTGGTGCAGCGGCGGAGCTGCGCCCGAACGACGGGCGGCGGCTTCGCCGTTCGCCGCCCGGGAGCGCTCCGCGCCCCCGCCCCCCCTTCCCCGCGTCGAGCGCCCCGGGCGGCCCCCGTACCACCCCCGTACCACCCCGCACCGCCCCGTCCCGCCTCCCCTTCCACCGAGGAGAACCGTCATGACCACTCCCCCGAGTGCGTTCCCGGACGTCGAGAAGCTGGTCGTCGACGTCCTCAAGGCCGACCAGGCCCTGGCCGGCGCCACGATCGCCGTCCAGGCGCCGGCCGGCTTCGACGGCACGCAGAACGCCGTCCTGGTCAACCGCCGCGGCGGCGCCTGGATCGGCGACCTGCACGTCGACAAGCCGCTGATCGAGTTCGAGGTGTACGGGCCGACCAAGAACGCGGCCCACGTCCTCGCCAACGGGGCGCGGCGCGCGCTGCTCGCCACCATCGGCAAGCAGCTCGGCGTCAACCTCGTCCACGACGTGGAGGAGATGGACGGGCCGCGCTGGCTGCCCGACTACCTCTACCGGGGCGCCAACCGCTACCTCTGCGTGATCCAGCTCTCCCTGAGCGTCTTCTGAGCGCCTTCCGAGCCCACCGCACTCCCTGACGGGCGCTCACCCACAGACCAGGCCTCGCCGTCCGGCGGGGCCTTTGCCGTACCCGGACATCGAGCCCGGTGCGGCACCCCCACCCCTAACAAGGAGAACCACCATGGCAGGAAACAACTCCGCCGAGATCCGCGTCGCAGGCATCGGCAAGCTCTACGTGGCCAATGCCGGCACCGACGTCCCGGCCTTCGGTACCGACTCCGCCACCGACTGGGCGTCCTGGACGGACCTCGGCTTCACCACCGGTGACGGCGTCACCTTCTCCAAGAAGGACAAGCTGGAGGCCATCGACTCGTGGCAGTCGGTCTCCCCGGTGCACTACATCTACTCGGCCCGTGACCTCTCGCTGAAGTTCTCCATGCTCCAGTTCAACGAGGACACGCTGCCGTTCTTCATGGGCGGCGGCAAGGTCGAGGCGGCGGCCGCGCCGGCGACCGACACCTACAAGTACGAGATCGCCGAGCGTCCGTTCGCGGACGTGCGCGCCCTCGGCCTGGAGTTCACCGACGTCAAGGCCGGTACCTCGACCGCGGTCACGTACCGCTTCATCATCCCGCGCGGCCAGGTCACCGCGTCCGACGACATCAAGCTGGCCCGCAAGGCGGCGTCGCAGCTGGGCATCACCTTCACGGCCATGTCGAGCGGCAACGGCAAGCCGCTGGCCTCCTTCCTCATGAAGGACGGCCAGTACAGCGCCACCGTCTGATCCCGCGCCACCCGGGGCGGGGCGGCCCACCGCCGCCTCGCCCCACCCCTCTCCTCTTTCACCCACTCGAACAAGGAGTACGCATCACCATGGCCCGTTTCGACGTCAACGCCGCCCGCGCCCAGCGACAGGAGGCCCACGGCCGCGCCTGGTCCTTCGAGCTGGACGGCGAGTCCTACACCCTGCCCACCGAGCTCTCCCGCGCGACCGCCAAGGCGCTGCGCAAGCTCGACGACAACGACGTGGACGGCCTGCTCGCGCTCCTGATGGGTGAGGAGCAGTTCAGCCGCTTCGAACAGCACGACATCACCATGCAGGACATCGCCGCCATCCTGGAGGCCTACGGCAAGGAGACCGGGCTCGGCCTGGGGGAAGACTGAGCCTCGTCGAGTTCGTCGAAGAACACGCCGAGGCCCTTGAGTCCGACCTCCTCCGCTACTACGGCACCGATCTCCTCGACTGGCACCGCGGTGAGCTCTCCAGCCGGCGGGTCCTGCTGCTGATCAAGCATCTGCCGCGGGACAGCGCCGTCCAGCGCGAACTCCACGGCGAGGCCGCCGAGTGGTCGGTCACCGACCATCTGCTGGCGGCCGCGGTGGACCATCTGGCCGCCGCCAACTGGATGTTCGCCTGCGTCAACACCGGCGAGGACGACGACTCGCCGGAGCCGCCGACGCCCGTGCCGCGGCCCGGTGGCGCCGACGAGGACGAGCAGAGCGAGGAGAGCGGGGACGGCGAGGACCGGGGCGGGCGGACCAGGCCCGCCGAGGAGGGCGAGGCGCTCTCGCCCCACACCCTCGCCCGGTTCTTCGGGTGATCCCCGCTGCCCCCGGAGCCCGTTCCCTCAGGGAGCGGGCTCCGGGGGCGCTTCCCGTGCTCGCTCCCCCGTGAGGTCGTCCTCCAGGGCTCTCGCGCGTTCGGAGAGCCGGCGCCCCTTGCCCGGGCGCGTACCGGATTCGGCGGGCTCGGGTTCACGGCGGTCGCCGCCGGGGCTCGGCTGTGCGGGGACCCCGAGCGGTGGCACGATCGGGCGCCCGCCCTTACGCCGGACGACCTTCCGTACCGGTTGCGGGTTCTTGCGGGTACGGCTCTCCTGGACGGTCAGGAGGACGTCCAGGTCCGCGTCCGGCTCGCGTCCCGTCTGATGCTCGGGCTCGGGCTCGGCGCGCTCGGTGCGTTCGGTGCGTTCGACCCGTTCGGCGCGTTCGACCCGTTCGGCGCGTTCGACCCGTTCGGTTCTTTCCGAGCGTTCGGTTCTTTCCATACGCTCGGAACGCTCCGGCCGCTGTTCGAACTGTTCCCGCTCCCTGCGGACCCGTTCCTCCGCCTCGACGACGGCCGCCGGCGGTTCGAGGAGGCGGGCGAACGGCAGCGCGATGACCTGGGCGCCCTCGGATCCGACGTCCGTACGCCGCTGGGGACGGCGGATTCCACGCGCGTCACCCTGGCCCTGCGCGTAGGCGTCGGCGACGCGCTTCTCGTACTCCCGGCGTATGCGTGGGAGTTCGTCCGACACGGCCTCGGCCCAGCCTGAGGTGAACGCGCTCGTCTCCCGCCGGTCGACCTCGACCCTGGGGATCAGCACGAGCTCCTCGGCGGCGTACCCGTGGACGTGGACGAGCTCCGAGAGGCGTGCGAAGAGGTGGGGCAGATCGGGCTGGGACGCAAACCAGTCGGCGACCCGCTCCCGCCGGTTGTCGTCCGGCTCCGTATCCATGCGTCAGTACTGCCTTCCAGCCCCCAGGGCGTCCCCCCCGCGCGCCCCCGCGCCACCCCGCGCCCCCCGCAGCGGTCGAGTCCAGGGAACGCGTCCTCCAGGTTACCCCGGTCGAACGCAAGCTCCACTCCGGAGCCAACCTCACCCGTATACGGGCCGGAAGACACGCCGTCAGACGTTTCCGGCTCGACAAACACCGAACAGGTGTTCCACACTTCGTTCGCACAGAAGTTCGATAACGTGGTGCCCCCGCCCTCCACTCCGCGGCGCCGCCACGCACGCACGGGCAAGCAAACGGAAGGCAGGCGTCCATGACTCAGCAGGCCGAGGCACCCCGACCGCACACTCCCCTCCAGGACCGCCTCCGCCAGCTCCTCGACGGACCCGTCGCCCTCGACAAGAGAGCGTTGCTGGGCAGCCTGTACGCCGAGGTCTCCCGCTGCGAGACCCTCGCGTACGCGGCCGGCTGGAACGACGCCCTCGCGACGGTCCGCCGCGGCTCCCGCCGGGACGACGACGCCTGACCGACCCCCCCTGCCCTCCACGCACGAGCCCCTGCCGAGTTCCTTGCCGGCAGGGGATTTTCGGCGCTTGGCCGTCACCGGCCGGAAGCGGAGCAGACTCATGGCAGTTACGAACGAGGAGCTCAGCAAGCAGCTCAACGATCTCCACAACCGACTCACCAAGGGCGACTTCGAGGTCAAGGTCACCTACGCCAAGGACCCCATGGACCAGCTCCCCGGGGTGAAGGATCCCGACGGGACGAAGAAGGAGAAGGAGGAGACCTTCAAGGTCTCCGAGTTCAAGCACGCCCTCATCACCGGCCAGCCCAGGCTCGTCACGGACGCGATGCTGCCGTACGACTTCGTCAAGCGGTTCGCCGAGATGTACGAGGAGCTCCAGAAGGAGCCGATGACGGAGTACCTGGAGGCCATGGGCCTTGATGGCTTCGCCGCCGCGCACGAGAAGTTCTACGAGAAGAACGCGGACTGGAAGGACTGGCTCCTCTCGGCCATCGCCGGCCTGTTCATCCCGATGGTCGGCGGCGTGCTCGCCCTCCTGTTCATCGCCAACTTCACCAACCTGCAGCGGACCATCCAGGGGGCCCTTCTCAACCTCGCCTCGATCGCCAGCCGCGGCCGTATCCCGCGCAATCAGATCCTGGCGATGAACGAGGGCCAGACCCTCCCCACCTTCCAGAACCGAGCTTTCGTCGAAGCCCGGGAACAGGCGCGCACCGCCGGCCTCGCCGGCCTGGGCAACATCCCGGACCCGACCACGCTGGAGCCCTTGCGGCGCAAGCTCGTCGAGGTCAACGAACAGATCGGCCCCTTCAACACCGAGGCCCGCAAGCTGCCGAAGGCCGGCGCGATCACCAAGATCGCGGCCGCCGTGGACAAGCTCAACACGGCCATCGCGGCCGCCAACCCCACCAAGATCGGCCAGGTCGCCGACGCGGTCGACACGTTCGATCCGGCGAAGATGCCGGACCCGCGCAAGCTCGACAGCCTCAACAAGGCCGTCGACAAGTCCAAGCCCGCCACGATGCGGGAGATCGCCAAGGCGGTCGGCAAGCTCGTCGGCGCCCAGCAGCACCTCGAACCGCAGCGGTGGCAGCAGCTCCCGAAGGCCAACACCCTCTCCTCCGCCGCCAAGTCGGCCGAGCGGCTCGCCAAGGCGGGCTTTCAGGTCCGCGACGCGTTCGACGCCCTCAAGCTCGCGGCCCAGCAGGCCGCCACCGCGATCTGACCCCACCCCACCCCGAAAGGAGGTAACCCATGTCTCTCACCAGCTCCATGAAGAAGGCGTCCGACTCCCTGCGTACGTTCAAGACGCAGGCGACCGGCGCCGCGACCTCGGTCAAGAAGGTCGGCGACGCCGGCAACTCGGCGAACGGGCAGCTCAAGAACCTCAGGACCAACGCCCAGAACTCCAGCACCCAGCTCAAGAACCTCAAGACGGCCTCGGACCAGGCCGAGAAGTCCATGACGAAGGCGGGCAGGACCGCCGAGTCCGCCGGCAAGAAGATGGGCAAGTACGAGTCCGGCGCCGGCAAGGCCGCCAAGGGTCAGGACAAGCTCAACAAGTCCATGAAGGGCAACATCCTCGCCCGGCTGCTCGAACTCTTCATGCCGCTCATCGAGACGATCGTCGAGATGGCGGCCCGCTCGAAGACGATGCAGACGATCCTGAAGAAGGCCTTCAGCGCCATCAAGTCCGTCATCAGCTCCGTCATGAAGGCCGTCGGCCCGATCATGAAGAAGGCCGGAGACCTGATCAAGACGGTCTGGAACGGCATCAAGAAGGCCATCTCCACCGTCGTCAAGGCCGTCGCCACCGTCATCAAGACGTACGTCAACATCTGGAAGACGGTCATCACCACGGTGATGAAGGCGATCAAGTCCGTCGTCAGCGGCGTCTGGAACGGCATCAAGGCCGTCATCACCCCGGTGGTCAACTGGATCAGGACCGCGATCCCGAACGCCTTCCGGGCCGTCAAGGACAAGATGTCGTCCATCTGGAACGGCCTCAAGGACATCGCGTCCCGGGCGTTCAACGGCATCAAGAGCGGTGTGTCCGGTCCCATCAACGCCGTCATCGGACTGATCAACCGGATGATCAGAGCCGTCAACGGCGTCAAGGTCAGCGTCCCCGGCTGGGTGCCGCTCGTCGGCGGCAAGACCTTCGGCGTCAACATCCCGACCATCCCGATGCTCGCCACCGGTGGTGTCGTCATGCCCCGCCACGGCGGTGTCCCGGCGATCCTCGCCGAGGCCGGCGAGGCCGAGGCCGTCCTGCCGCTCTCCAAGCTGGACCGGCTGCTCGCCCTCACCGCCCGCCGCGCCCGCATGTCGGCGCAGACCGGCCTGGCCGGCGGCGCGGGCGCCGGGCTGCACATCGAGCACTACCACGCGGCCCGCAACAGTGACCCGCAGTCGACGGCGGACGCGCTGATGTACCTGGCGAAGGCGCGCGGATGAGTGCCGCGGCGGCCGGCCTGAACCCGTTCGCGGGGGCCGCGCCGGCATTCGCCTCGGTGCAGGGTGCCCTCCGGCCCGCGGTCGACGGGCTCAAGCGGCTCAAGCAGGACGCCCAGCGGGCGGCCGGCGGCATCGGCACGTTCGCCGCCGGCCTGCGGTCCGGCGGCACGTCCGTACGCACGCTCGGCACGAACGCGTCCGGCGCCGCGACCTCCGTCCGCCGCATCCAGCGGTCCACGGGGGCCGCCGGCGTCAAGCGGATCGGCGACGCCGCGGCCAAGGCGCGTACCGCCGCCGGAAAGTTCGGCCCCGCGATCGGCGGCATCCTCGCCATCCTCGCGCCGCTGCTCCCCGTCACCGACGTCATCACCAAGCTGATGGACACGTACGGCACCGTCATGACGATCGCCTCCGTCGCGATGACCGGCGTCAACGTGGCCATGCGGGCGAACCCGCTCGGCTTCCTCGTCGGCATCCTCGTGCCCGTCGCCGCCTGGCTCATCGAGTACGCGGTGAACAGCGAGACGGGCCGGCGGATCATCAGGCAGGTCTTCCAGCAGGCCCTGAAGGGGTTCCAGTCGGTCTGGAAGTTCCTCCAGCCGCTCATGAAGCTGCTCGGTCAGGCCGTCGGAACGTACTTCAAGGCGTATCTGACCCTCTTCACCACCGCCCTGAAGATCGTCGGCTCCGGCATCAACGGACTCTCCAAGGTCCGCGCCGCCGTCACCTCCGCCTCCAACGCGCTGCGCGGCATCGCCTCCCGGACGATCGGCTCCATCAAGAACGCCGTCAAGCCCGTCCTGTCCTTCATCACCGACAAGATCCCAGGGTTCTTCCGGCACGCGAAGGACGCCGTCGGCAAGGCCCTGGGTGGCATGGGAGAGCTGATCAAGGGCGCCCTGACCGCCGTCATCGGCGTCGTCAAGGGACCCATCAACGGTCTCATCGCCTTCGCCAACTGGATCATCGACGGCCTCAACAAGCTGAGCTTCAACATCCTCGGCAAGAAGTTCGGCGTCGACCTCGACAAGATCCCGATGCTCGCCGACGGCGGTGTCGTCTTCCCCGGCGCCGCGGACGCCCCGCGCATCGACCCGCTCGCCGTCCTGGAGAACCGCCGCGTCCCGGCCCTCACCGAGGCTCCCCGACCGCCGCACCGGATACGGGAGTTCCACGAGGAGCCCGGCGCCGGACCCCGGTCGACCGCCGAGGACCTGCTCTTCCTCGCGGCCTCCCACCGCTGACCCCCAGCGCAGGGCCACCCGCGTCGACCACCCAGCGCAAGACCACCCCGCGCCGACCGCCCACCTGACAGCCCCTCAGAAGTGAGGTGACGGCCCCATGGCCGAGACCACGACCGCATACGCCGGAAGCGACTTCACCGCCGACCTCGCGCCCGGCTCACTGATCTCCCAGGACGGGCAGATCCAGTGGGCCGGGCTGCTCATCGGCCCCGGCACCCCCTTCGCCGTCGACCGTTCCGGTCTGACCGGCTGGGAGGACCTGCCCGAGTACGACTCCTCCGACGCCGACCGCCCGACCTCGCACGGCGCCTGGCCGGGCTCCCGGTACGCCAAGCCGCGCAAGGTCGGCGGCACGATCGTGCTGATGCCGGAGTACAGCGCGGCCACCCAGGCCATCCGCGCCCTGCGGCAGGCCCTCGCCCTGCTCGACGAGGAGCGCTGGCTCACCGTCCGGCTGCACGGCGAACTGCTCGCCGTACGCGCCCGGATCGCCCAGCGCGTGGTCCCCGCCGACCAGGGCTTCGCCACCCAGGGCAGCTCGAAGATGTCGATCCAGTGGCTCGCGGCCGACCCGCGCCGCTACGCCGTCAACGAGCAGGTCGCCTCCACCACCGCCCCGCAGCCCGAGTCCGGCCTCAACTGGCCGCTGACCTGGCCGCTCGACTGGGGCCAGGCCAAGTCCACCGGCGACGCCGTCGCCGAGAACACCGGCTCCGCCGCCACCCACCCGGTGATCACCTTCCGCGGCCCGTGCTCCATGCCGACCGTCACCGAGCGCGGCAGCCGGCGCCGGCTGCGGTACGCGATCGACCTGGCCGCGGGCGAGGAGCTCGTCGTCGACACCGCCGGCGGCACGGTCACGCTCAACGGCACCGCCTCCCGCCGGCACACCGCGATGGCGGACTCCAGCCCGGAGGAGCTGTTCCTGCTCGAACCGGGGCGCACCGAGCTGTCCTTCCGGCCCGACGAGGCCACCGAGGACGCCCTGATGACGGTCCGCTGGCGCAGCGCCGACTGGTGACCGACCCCTCTCCCTCCAGCTGAATCCACCGAAAGAGGTGAACCATGACTGTACGGGCCGCCTGGCTGCAGTCGACCGGTCAGACCCGTGAGGACACCCGCCTCACCCTGGCCGCCCTGCTCACTCCCAGTCGTCAGTCCCCCGAGGAGACCCCGCTGCGCTCCCGACCGGGCATCGTGCCGGGCGGCTTCGTCCTGACCGGGACCGCCGCGATGCAGTGCACCATCGGCACCGGCCGCGCGATCGTCCAGGGCAAGGACACCCGTCAGGGCGCCTACCTGGTCAGCGCGATCTCGCCGGAGACGATCACCGTCGAGGACGGCGATCCGCAGTACGACCGGATCGATCTGATCGAACTGGCCGTCATCGACGACGCCTACGACAAGACCGGCACCACCGACGCCGTCATCCGCCTGGTCAAGGGCGCCCCGCACGCCAGCCCCGTGCCGCCGGTCAGCGCCACGGGCTCCACGCTGCCGCTCTACACGGTCAGGGTCCCCAAGGGCGCCTCGGCCGGCAACGGCGGCATCGCCTGGACCACCACCGGGGTCACCACCCAGCACTGGCCGGTGGTGGCGCTCGGCGGCATCATGCCCACCAGCGGCTTCAAGGGCGCGTACGTCGGCCAGTACCGCGACGCGGGCGGCCAGCTGCAGCGCTGGGACGGTACGGCCTGGGTCGGGTACCCGAAGGCGATCGGCGGCATCGCGCCCGCGGCCCAGGCCTCGACCGGCAGCTACCCCGGCCAGTACCGGGACGACTCGGGGATCCTGCAGCGCTGGGACGGCTCGGGCTGGCAGTACGCCGAGGGCGCGGGGAAGATCCTGTTCGGCGCCACCCAGTGGCTGACCGCCCAGCAGCAGACCGTCCAGCCCAACACCTGGACCCCGCTCAACCTGCCGACCGTCGAGGTCGACGACACCAACAGCTGGAACGGGACCAACACGTACGTCGTGCCGCGCTCCGGCATGTGGCGGATCGCCGCCCACGCCACCTGGCAGAACGACTCCCAGACCGGGATGCGCGGCGCCCGCGTGCACGTCGGCGGCCTCGGGCAGTCCCGGTTGACCTGGCTCGGTCCCGCCGGCAACGGCGCCGTCTCCATCGGCGGCTCCGGCCTGATCAGGCTCGAGGCCGGCAACACCGTCCAGCTGGCCGGCTTCCACAACCACACCACCGCGATCAAGACCCTGGGCGGGTCCGGCTACGGCTGCGCCCTGACCGCCGAGTGGCTGAAGTCCTGACACCCACGTCCTGACTCCGCTCTCCGCCCCACGTCCTGACGTCCCGACGTCCTGACGTCCTGACGTCCCGACGTCGCCCCCTCCCTCGATTGGAGAACCCCATGAACCTGCGCAGCAGCTGGGTCGCCGAGACCGGCCAGACCCGCGAGGACACCAGGCTCACCCAGACCGGTGCCACCACCATGCTCAACCCCGTCCAGGTCCGCTCCGGCATCCTGCCGGGCTCGTACAGCGGCCAGTTCCGGCTGTCCGGCTTCTGGATGACGAACGCCTCCGCCATGTCGGCGACCGTCTCCGAGGGGCGCGCGGTCGTCCAGGGCGAGATTTCCCAGGGCGTCTACCCGGTGACCCTGCCGGCCTCCCAGACCGTCACCTTCACCCCGGGCAACCCCCAGTACGGCCGGGTCGACCTGGTCGTCCTGCGGATCTACGACCGGCTCTACGAGGGCCAGCGCAACGAGGCCGTGGTCGAGGTCATCGAGGGCGTGCCCGAGCAGACGCCGAAGGCGATGCCCGTCCCGGCGCGCAGCCTCCCGCTGTACGAGGTGACCGTGCCGGCCGGAGTCAGCGCGGGCAACGGGGGCATCCCGTGGGCGACCGCGCTCAAGGACCTGCGTACCCCGGTCGTGGCCGTCGGCGGCATCGTCCCGGCCGAGGGCCCGGTGGCCCCCGGTGCCTACCCGGGCCAGTACCAGGACACCGCGGACGGCCAGTTCCAGCGCTGGGACGGCGGCAAGTGGGTCTCGTACCCGGCGGGGATCGGCGGCATCATCCCGGCCTCCGCGGGCACCCTGCCGGCCAGCTACACGGGCCAGTACCGGGAGTCGGCACTCGGCCAGCTGCAGCGGTGGAACGGTTCGGCCTGGCTGCCGGCCGTACCGGGACCCGCGTACAACGACACGCTGGACCACGGGACCACCTCGTCGACGACCTACACCCCGATCCTCGCCGAGCGGGCGGTGAACCCGCTGACCGTGAACTTCACCGCCCCGCCGTCCAAGACCGTCCTGATCGGCTTCGGCGCCCGGATCCAGTCCACCAGCCCCGACCACTACGCCTACGTCAACATCCGGGTGACGCAGGGCACGACGGTGGTCCTGGACAGCACGGACGACGAGCGCGCGGCGGTCTGCGCGAGCGAGCACAACACCTCGGTCGCCACGTCCGTGCGACTGGGGAACCTGACCCCCGGCCTCACCTACACGGTCACCGTCGTGCACCGGGTCGTCGCCAACACCCTGAATCTCAAGGCCGGGTTCGACAACGTCTTCGTCCGCGTCGACCCGCTGGCGTAACCACCGATCCCAGGAGACAGACCCATGGCTCTTCGTACCGGCTGGCTCTCGCCCACCGGCCAGACCCGCCTCGACACCCGCCACACCGACATCGGTGCGACCACCCCCTCCGGACCCCTCACCGCCCGCTCCGGCATCCTGCCCGGCACGGACGACGGCAAGTACCGCGTCGGCGGGCTGTGGATGAGCGGCAACGGGCCGATGACCGCCACCCTCTTCGCCGGCCGGGCCGTCATCCAGGGCCCGGCCGCCCAGGGGCCGTACCACGTCACGCTCGACGCGGACACCGTCCTCACCTTCGCCGACGGCAGCCCGCTCCATCCGCGCATCGACCTCGTCGTCCTGCGCGTGCGGGACGACCAGTTCGACGGCTCGCAGAAGAGCGAGGCCACCGTCGAGATCGTCCAGGGCGAGGCGAAGGCCGTCCCGGAGCCCCCGGGCGCGCCGGCCCTCTCGCTCACGCTGTTCACGGTCAAGGTCCCCGCCGCGGCCTCGGCCGGCACCGGCGGCATCCCCTGGACCACGGCGGGGACCGTCACCGACCTGCGGGTCACCACCGCGGGCGTCGGCGGCATCCTGCCCGTCTACAACAACGCGGCGGTGCCGGGCAGTTACCCGGGCCAGTACCAGGACAACGACAACGCCCACCTCCTGCAGCGCTGGGACGGCACCTCCTGGGTCGCGTACCCGAAGGAGATCGGCGGCATCGCGCCCAGCGGCACGCTGTCCACCGGCGGTTACGTCGGCCAGTACCGGGACAGCGGCGGTCAGCTCCAGCGCTGGAACGGCAGCTCCTGGGTCGCCTACCCGCCCGTCGTGCTGGAGAGCGCCAACTCCGGTGTCGCCCCGCTCGCCAACTGGACCGTGGTGGCGTTCGACGCCCGCCGCACCCGCGGCATCGCCACCGTCTCCGTCACCTGCACCCGTACCAGCCAGGTCGACGCCGGCTCCGCGGGCAACACCCCCGACGACCCGATGTGCATCCTGCCGGCCGGCTGGCGCCCGGCCATCACCGTCGAGGCCCCGGCCAGCGACGGCTTCGGTGACGGCGGGGCGTACATCTCGACCTCCGGCCAGGTGACGCTGCGCACCTGGTCCTCGAACGGAGCCCTGGTCCCGGCCCGCAACGTCCGCGTCAGCGCCACCTACATCCTCCAGTGAGGCCCGCCCCATGGCACTCGACACGCCCTACCGGGCGATCTTCTGCGACCTGATCACCGACCAGACCCTCGACATCCTGCCCCTGCGGGACGTCTCCTTCGACGACTACATCGGCAAGGCCGGCTCACTGTCCGGCACCATCCCCATCCCCAACAAGGACATCGCCGACCGGGTCAAGAAGGTCCGCGAGGGCCGCACCTCGGTCTACCTGGAGCGCGGCGGCGACCTGTGGTGGGGCGGCATCGTCTGGACCACCACGCTGCAGTCCAGCGGGCGCGGGGTGCTGACCCTCGGCATCCAGGCCGCCACCTTCGACTCGTACGCGAGCCGCCGCCGCATCCGTACCGACATCACGTTCACGACCCCGACCGACCAGCTGGAGATCGCCCGCAGGCTGTGGAAGGAACTCGACCGCCAGGACGACCCCACCGTCCCGCTGCCGGACGGGAAGCAGCCGCGCCGCCTCGGGATCACCTACGGCACCGAGGCCTCCGAGGTCCTCCGGACGGCCTCCTGGCGCAAGGGCGACGAGACCGTCTACCTGGAGGCGCTCGACCAGCTGGCCGCCCTGCAGAACGGCTTCGAGCACCAGGTCCTGGTCTACCGCGACCCGACCGACGGCAAGCGGGTCCGGCAGCTCCGGCTCGGCTGGCCCAAGATCGTCAACGGTGCCACCGATCTGCTCTTCGACCGGCCCGGCGTCATCCTGTCGTACTCCTTCCCGTACGACGCGACCCGCGGCGGCACCACCGCGCTGGCCCGCGGCGCGTCGACGAACTCCAACGCCGGGACCGAGTCCCGGCCGATCGTCTCCACCGAGCAGGTCGCCAGCGATCTGCTCGCGGACGGCTGGCCGCTGATCGACCTGTCCTCCGACCACAACGAGGTCACCGACACGCTCACCCTCGACTCGCTGGCCAAGCGGGAACTCGCCGAGGCCCAGGGCGCCGTCGTGATCCCCGCGATCAGCATCCACCTCGGCGGGATCGTCCCGCCGGCGCTCATCGGCCGGGTCGCCCGCATCCGCATCACGGACGAGTGGTACTCCCAGGGTCTCGACGCCCGCTACCGCATCATCGGCGTCAAGGTCACTCCCCCGGAACGCGGCCGCCCCGACACCGCCGAGCTCTACCTCGAGGAGGCCTGATGCCCCAGCTGCCCGAGGACATCATCGACCGGCTCAACCAGATGGAGCGCCGGCTCAAGGCCCTGTCCACGGCCGTGAACACCCGGCCGGCCGTCAGCGAGATCCGCCCGCCCGCCCAGACCGGCGGCGTCACCATCAACCGGCCGCTGTTCCGGATCTTCGACGGCTACGGCCACGAGATTTTCGCGGACGACATCATGACCGGCGGCCTCGCCCGGCCCTGGCTGAACCTGATGCCGCCGATGAACGTCGACAAGGCCCACTGGCCGTCCACCACCAGCGCCGGCTTCACCACGGTCGCCCGCTCCTTCAACCCCGTCTGGCAGCCGAAGCTGCGGCTGTCCGTGAACACGGCGGTGTCCACCGGCGCCACCGGCCAGGTGAAGGTCCTGGTCGACGGCCAGCAGTTCGGCCCCACCGTCACGGCCGGCTCGACGTACGACCACACCGGCCTGCTTCCCGGCGACATGAACACCCGGTTCGGCCAGACCATGCTGATCGAGATCCAGGCCATGGCCGGCGGCGGGACGGTCTACGCCCAGCCCGTCCTGATCTACGGCACCCAGACCTGATCGGAGCACCACCATGAACATCGACCCCGCACAGCCCTGGGGCGTGGCCATCGACTACGCGGGCCGCGCCGTCGTCACCGAGGGCGGCCACACCCTCGACGTCCGCGTCTACGACAGCACCCTCGGCAACACGCTGGAGCGAGACCCGGTCACCGGCCAGTACCCGTCGGTGTACGTCACCGCCCAGACCAGCGAGACCGGCGTCCGGGACGCCGTACTGCGCGGCTACGCGACGGTGCTCGTCAACGGCGAGAACGGCGAACCGGTCGTCCCCGACCCGACCGCCGTCGAAGTGGCCGTCACCACCGCCCTGGCCGACTTCGAGAGCCGCCGCACCGCGTACGCCGCCCTGTGCGCGACGTGGGCGCCTGCCCCGCCGGCCCCGGACCCCGAGCCGACCCCGACCCCGCCCCCGACTCCCGACCCGGAGCCCGAGCCCGCTCCGTAGCCCCCGCGCCCCACCCGTACCCCCGCCCCCGCGCCCCGAAGGCCGGGGCATTCGCTTGTCTGGAGGAACACCGGATGGCCACTCCCCTCTCGGCGGACCGGCTGGTCGCCGCGCTCCGCGCCGAAGGCGTCAAGGTCGTCGAGCACGACGGCTGGCGCACCCACCACCGCAACCAGGCGGGAGCCTGGGGCCCCGTCGTCGGCGTGATGATCCACCACACCGTCTCCAGCGGTACCGCCTCGTCCGTCGAGCTCTGCTACAACGGCTACACCGGACTGCCGGGCCCGCTCTGCCACGGCGTGATCGCCAAGGACGGCACGGTCCACCTCATCGCCAACGGCCGCGCCAACCACGCGGGCGGCGGCGACCCCTCGGTCCTCCAGGCCGTGATCAGCGAGACCTACGGGACCCGGCCGCCGACCCCCCGCCACCACCAGGGCAGCCCCGGCGCCGTGGACGGCAACTCCCGCTTCTACGGCTTCGAGTGCGTCAACCTCGGCAACGGCGACGACCCCTGGCCGGCCGCCCAGCTCGACGCCATCGAACGGACCTCCGCCGCGCTCTGCCGGGCCCACGACTGGGGCGCCAAGTCCGTCATCGGACACCTGGAGTGGTCCGACTGGAAGAGCGACCCGCGCGGCTTCGCGATGCCGGGGATGCGCGACCGGGTCCAGAAGCGGCTGGGCTCCGCGCCGTCGAAGCCCACGCCCCCGCCCGGGCCG
The DNA here is from genome assembly GCF_032436795.1 of Streptomyces sp. P9(2023). NCBI lineage: Bacteria > Bacillati > Actinomycetota > Actinomycetes > Kitasatosporales > Streptomycetaceae > Streptomyces > Streptomyces sp. P9(2023). The sequence goes on along the minus strand of NZ_JAUPWM010000005.1, from coordinate 40,980 downwards.
GCCACCCCCCGCTACCAGCCCTTCCCGGGCACGTCGTTCTTCAAGACCACCCCGAGCTCCCCGATCGTCACCGCGATGGGCCGCCGACTGGTCGCCGAGGGCTGCGGCCGCTACCAGGTCGGCCCGAGCCCCCGCTGGTCCGAGTCCGACCGCCAGTCGTACGCCGCCTGGCAGCGCAAGCTCGGCTTCCGCGGCTCCGACGCCGACGGCTGGCCGGGCGCCGCCTCCTGGAACGCGCTCAAAGTCCCCCACATCTGAGGAGCCCCCATGGCCCTGTCCGAGAACACCAGGCGCACCGCCCGTACCGTCCTGCAGACCGCGGTCGGCATCGCCGTCGTCCTGCCCGCGATCGTGGAGGCCGCGGGCGTACCGGCGACCCTCCCCCTGATCGCCGGGGCGCTGGCGGCCGCCGGCGCGCTCACCCGGGTGATGGCGGTACCGGCCGTACAGAACCTGCTGCCCTCCTGGCTGCGCACCACCCCGGGGGCGGCCGATGACCGAGTCTGACCCGAACGACCCGGTGGCGGTGGCGCTGGAACTGGAACGGCTGCGCGGCACCCTTGAGGCCGGGTTCGCCCGGGTCGACGGCTCGCTCGCGCTGCTCGTCCAGCGCAGCGACCAGACCGACAAGCAGCTCGCCGACCACGAGGCCCGCCTCGACGCACTGGAACGCGCCCGCTGGCCCCTGGCCTCGGTCGCCGCCCTCACCGCCACCGCCGGCCTCGGCTTCGCCCTGTGGGAGATCGCGAGCCGCTGAAACCCCGAAGGGCGGCCACCCCGTACGAAACGGGGTGACCGCCCTGCGGTACTTCAAGCGACTCGCTTACTGGTTGTACGGACCGTAGTCGTAGTCCTCCAGCGGAACGGCCTGGCCGGAGCCCGTGCCGAACGGCGAGTAGTCGATGTCGTCGTAGCCGACGGCCGAGTACATCGCGGCCTTGGCCTCCTCGGTCGGCTCGACCCGGATGTTGCGGTAGCGGGCGAGGCCCGTACCGGCCGGGATGAGCTTACCGATGATGACGTTCTCCTTGAGGCCGATGAGGCTGTCGGACTTGGCGTTGATCGCCGCATCCGTCAGGACTCGGGTCGTCTCCTGGAAGGAGGCGGCCGACAGCCAGGATTCCGTCGCCAGCGAGGCCTTGGTGATACCCATCAGCTGCGGACGGCCGGAGGCGGGGTGACCGCCCTCGGTGACCACACGACGGTTCTCGGTCTCGAACTTCGACCGCTCGACCAGCTCGCCCGGCAGGAGCTCCGCGTCGCCGGACTCGATGATCGTCACACGGCGCAGCATCTGCCGGATGATGATCTCGATGTGCTTGTCGTGGATCGACACGCCCTGCGAGTTGTAGACCTTCTGGACTTCGCCGACCAGGTGGACCTGGACCGCGCGCTGACCGAGGATCCGCAGCACGTCGTGCGGGTTGGTGGCACCCACGGTGAGCTTCTGGCCCACCTCGACGTGGTCGCCCTCGCCCACCAGCAGACGGGCACGCTTCGAGATCGGGAACGCCGTCTCGTCGCTGCCGTCGTCCGGGGTGACGACGATCTTCTTGGTCTTCTCGGTCTCCTCGATACGGACGCGGCCGGCCGCCTCCGAGATCGGGGCGACACCCTTGGGCTGACGGGCCTCGAAGAGCTCGACGACACGGGGCAGACCCTGGGTGATGTCGTCACCGGCCACACCACCGGTGTGGAAGGTACGCATCGTCAGCTGGGTACCGGGCTCACCGATGGACTGGGCGGCGATGATGCCGACCGCCTCACCGATGTCGACCAGCTTGCCGGTGGCCAGCGAGCGGCCGTAGCAGAAGGCACAGGTACCGACGGCGGACTCACAGGTCAGGACCGAACGCGTCTTGACCTCCTCCACGCCGGCGCCCACGAGCGCGTCGATGAGCACGTCACCCAGGTCGACGTTGGCCGGCGCGATGACCTTGCCGTCCACGACGACGTCCTCGGCGAGCATCCGCGCGTACACGGAGGTCTCGACGTCGTCCGTCTTCCGCAGGATGCCGTCGGCACCCTTCTCGGCGATCCGCAGCTTCAGACCGCGCTCGGTGCCACAGTCCTCCTCGCGGATGATCACGTCCTGCGAGACGTCCACCAGACGACGGGTCAGGTAACCCGAGTCGGCGGTACGCAGGGCGGTGTCGGCGAGACCCTTACGGGCACCGTGCGTCGAGATGAAGTACTCGAGGACGGTGAGGCCCTCACGGAAGGACGCCTTGATGGGACGCGGGATCGTCTCGTTCTTGGCGTTCGACACCAGACCACGCATACCCGCGATCTGACGCATCTGCATCATGTTTCCTCGGGCACCCGAGTCAACCATCATGAAGATGGGGTTCGTCTTCGGGAAGTTCGCGTTCATCGCCTCGGCAACCTCGTTGGTCGCCTTGGTCCAGATCGCGATGAGCTCCTGAGTGCGCTCTTCCTTGGTGATCAGACCGCGCTCGTACTGCTTCTGGACCTTCTCGTCCTGCTCCTCGTAGCCCTTGACGATGGCCTTCTTGGCCTCGGGCACGACGACGTCGGAGATGGCCACGGTGACGCCGGAACGGGTCGCCCAGTAGAAGCCCGCCGCCTTCAGGTTGTCGAGCGTCGCCGCCACGATGACCTTGGGGTAGCGCTCGGCGAGGTCGTTGACGATCTCGGAGAGCTGCTTCTTGCCGACCGAGTAGTCGACGAAGGGGTAGTCCTCGGGCAGCAGCTCGTTGAAGAGCGCGCGGCCCAGGGTCGTCCGCAGACGGAACGAGTCACCCTGCTGCCACTCCGGCTCGCCCTCTTCGCGGACCGGGGGAACCCAGCCGCGCGGCGGAACGGTGCCGATCGGGAAGCGGATGTCGATCGGCGACTGCAGCGCGAGCTCGCCGTTGTCGAACGCCATGGTCGCCTCGGCCGTGGAGCCGAACGCGCGGCCCTCGCCCTTGGTGTCACGGAGCTCACCGTCGGTGGTCAGGAAGAACAGACCGAGGACCATGTCCTGGGTCGGCATCGTGACCGGACGGCCGTCGGCCGGCTTCAGGATGTTGTTCGAGGACAGCATCAGGATGCGGGCCTCGGCCTGCGCCTCCGCGGAGAGCGGCAGGTGCACGGCCATCTGGTCACCGTCGAAGTCCGCGTTGAACGCGGTGCAGACGAGCGGGTGGATCTGGATGGCCTTGCCCTCGACCAGCTGGGGCTCGAAGGCCTGGATGCCGAGGCGGTGCAGCGTGGGCGCACGGTTCAGCAGAACCGGGTGCTCGGCGATGACCTCTTCGAGGACGTCGTACACGACCGTGCGGCCGCGCTCGACCATCCGCTTGGCGGACTTGATGTTCTGCGCGTGGTTCAGGTCGACCAGGCGCTTCATCACGAACGGCTTGAAGAGCTCCAGCGCCATGGCCTTCGGCAGACCACACTGGTGCAGCTTCAGCTGCGGACCGACGACGATCACGGAACGCGCGGAGTAGTCCACACGCTTACCGAGCAGGTTCTGACGGAATCGACCCTGCTTGCCCTTCAGCATGTCGCTGAGGGACTTCAGCGGACGGTTGCCGGGGCCCGTGACCGGGCGACCACGACGGCCGTTGTCGAAGAGGGCGTCGACCGCCTCCTGGAGCATCCGCTTCTCGTTGTTCACGATGATCTCGGGGGCACCGAGGTCGAGCAGACGCTTCAGACGGTTGTTGCGGTTGATCACACGGCGGTACAGGTCGTTCAGGTCGGAGGTCGCGAAGCGGCCACCGTCCAGCTGCACCATCGGACGCAGGTCCGGCGGGATCACCGGCACGCAGTCGAGAACCATGCCCTTGGGGCTGTTCGCGGTCTGCAGGAACGCGGAGACGACCTTGAGGCGCTTGAGCGCACGGGTCTTCTTCTGGCCCTTGCCGGTACGGATGATCTCGCGGAGGCGCTCGGCCTCCTCCTCGAGGTCGAACGACTCAAGACGCTTCTGCAGAGCAGCCGCACCCATCGAACCGTCGAAGTACGTGCCGAAGCGGTCACGCAGCTCGCGGTAGAGGAGCTCGTCGCCCTCCAGGTCCTGGACCTTGAGGTTCTTGAAGCGGTTCCAGACCTCGTCGAGACGGTCGATCTCGCGCTGCGCACGGTCGCGCAGCTGCTTCATCTCACGCTCGGCGCCCTCGCGCACCTTGCGGCGCACGTCGGCCTTGGCACCCTCGGCCTCAAGCTCGGCCAGGTCGGTCTCGAGCTTCTTGGCGCGGGCCTCCAGGTCGGAGTCGCGACGGTTCTCGATCTGCTGACGCTCGACGGAGACGTGCGCCTCCAGCGAGGGCAGGTCACGCGTACGACGCTCGTCGTCGACGAACGTGATCATGTACGCGGCGAAGTAGATGACCTTCTCGAGGTCCTTCGGCGCGAGGTCGAGCAGGTACCCCAGGCGCGACGGGACGCCCTTGAAGTACCAGATGTGGGTGACGGGAGCGGCGAGCTCGATGTGGCCCATCCGCTCACGGCGCACCTTGGCGCGGGTGACCTCGACGCCACACCGCTCACAGATGATGCCCTTGAAGCGGACACGCTTGTACTTGCCGCAGTAGCACTCCCAGTCCCGCGTCGGACCGAAAATCTTCTCGCAGAAGAGTCCGTCCTTCTCAGGCTTGAGCGTGCGGTAGTTGATGGTCTCAGGCTTCTTGACCTCGCCGTGGCTCCACTGACGGATGTCGTCAGCGGTGGCCAGACCGATCCGGAGCTCATCGAAGAAGTTGACGTCGAGCACTATGCGTCAATCCCTCTCAGGGTTGTAAGTCTTGGGGTCTGAAACGGGGGTCCTGGGGCCGGCCGGGGGCTCATTGCTGAGCCCCCGGACCGGACTCCCGTCAGACCTCTTCGACGCTGCTCGGCTCGCGCCGGGACAGGTCGATACCGAGCTCCTCCGCTGCGCGGAAGACGTCCTCGTCGGTGTCGCGCATCTCGATGGACATGCCGTCCGAGGACAGCACCTCCACGTTGAGGCACAGGGACTGCATCTCCTTGATGAGCACCTTGAAGGACTCGGGGATGCCGGGCTCAGGGATGTTCTCGCCCTTGACGATGGCCTCGTAGACCTTCACGCGGCCGGTCACGTCGTCGGACTTGATCGTCAGCAGCTCCTGGAGGGCGTACGCGGCGCCGTATGCCTCCAGCGCCCACACCTCCATCTCACCGAAGCGCTGGCCACCGAACTGGGCCTTACCACCCAGCGGCTGCTGGGTGATCATCGAGTACGGACCGGTCGACCGGGCGTGCAGCTTGTCGTCGACCAGGTGGTGGAGCTTGAGGATGTACATGTACCCGATGGAGATCGGGTCCGGGAACGGCTCGCCGGAGCGGCCGTCGAACAGACGCGCCTTACCGGTCGGCTGCACCATGCGCTCGCCGTCGCGGTTCGGGATCGTGTGCTGGAGCAGACCCGCGAGCTCGTCCTCACGCGCACCGTCGAAGACGGGGGTGGCGACGTTGGTGCCCGGGGCGACCACGTCGGCGCCGATGGACTGGAGGCGCTGCGCCCAGTCGTCCGCGAGGCCGGAGACGTCCCAGCCGCGGCTGGCGAGCCAGCCGAGGTGGATCTCCAGGACCTGTCCCGGGTTCATTCGGGACGGGACACCCAGCGGGTTCAGGATGATGTCGACCGGAGTTCCGTCCTCGAGGAACGGCATGTCCTCGATCGGAAGGATCTTCGAGATGACACCCTTGTTGCCGTGACGGCCGGCGAGCTTGTCACCATCGGTGATCTTGCGCTTCTGGGCGACGTAGACGCGGACCAGCTGGTTCACGCCCGGGGGAAGCTCGTCGCCCTCCTCGCGGTCGAAGACGCGGACACCGATGATCTTGCCGGTCTCGCCGTGCGGCACCTTCAGCGAGGTGTCACGGACCTCACGGGCCTTCTCGCCGAAGATCGCGCGGAGCAGACGCTCCTCCGGGGTCAGCTCGGTCTCACCCTTGGGCGTGACCTTGCCGACGAGGATGTCGCCGGCGACGACCTCGGCACCGATACGGATGATGCCGCGCTCGTCGAGGTCGGCGAGGACCTCCTCGGAGACGTTCGGGATGTCCCGGGTGATCTCCTCCGGGCCGAGCTTGGTGTCACGGGCGTCGACCTCGTGCTCCTCGATGTGGATCGAGGAGAGGACGTCGTCCTGCACGAGGCGCTGCGACAGGATGATCGCGTCCTCGTAGTTGTGACCCTCCCACGGCATGAACGCCACGAGCAGGTTCTTGCCGAGCGCCATCTCACCGTTCTCGGTGGCCGGCCCGTCGGCGAGGACCTGGCCCTCGATGACCCGGTCGCCCTCGGAGACGACGACCTTCTGGTTGACCGAGGTGCCCTGGTTCGAGCGGGAGAACTTGGCCATCCGGTACGTGGTGTACGTGCCGTCGTCGTTGGCGACGGTGATGTAGTCGGCCGAGACCTCCTGGACGACACCGTCCTTGTCGGCCTTCGGCACGTCACCGGCGTCGGTGGCACAGCGGTACTCCATGCCGGTACCGACGAGCGGGGCCTCGGACTTAATCAGCGGCACCGCCTGACGCATCATGTTCGCGCCCATGAGGGCACGGTTGGCGTCGTCGTGCTCGAGGAAGGGGATCATGGCCGTCGCGACCGACACCATCTGGCGCGGCGAGACGTCCATGTAGTCGACCTCGGTCGGCGGGACGTAGTCGACCTCGCCACCACGGCGGCGGACCAGAACGCGCGGCTCGGTGAAGCGGAGCTCGTCGTTCAGGGTCGCGTTCGCCTGGGCGATGACGTAGCGGTCCTCTTCGTCGGCCGTGATGTAGTCGACCTCGTCGGTGACCTGGCCGTCGGTGACCTTGCGGTACGGCGTCTCGATGAAGCCGAACGCGTTGACGCGGCCGTACGAGGCGAGCGAACCGATCAGACCGATGTTCGGGCCTTCGGGGGTCTCGATCGGGCACATACGTCCGTAGTGGGACGGGTGCACGTCTCGGACCTCGAAGCCGGCCCGCTCACGGGACAGACCACCGGGACCCAGCGCCGAGAGACGACGCTTGTGCGTCAGACCCGACAGCGGGTTGTTCTGGTCCATGAACTGCGACAGCTGGCTGGTGCCGAAGAACTCCTTGATGGAGGCGACGACCGGCCGGATGTTGATCAGGGTCTGCGGCGTGATCGCCTCGACGTCCTGGGTGGTCATGCGCTCACGCACGACGCGCTCCATACGAGCCAGACCCGTACGGACCTGGTTCTGGATGAGCTCGCCGACGTTACGCAGACGACGGTTGCCGAAGTGGTCGATGTCGTCGGTCTCGACGACGATCTCCCGGCCCGACTCGCCGACCGTCTCCTGCTCGCCCGCGTGGAGCTTCACCAGGTACTTGATGGTGGCGATGATGTCGTCGGTGGTCAGGACACCGGCGTCCAGCGGCTCGTCCGCGCCGAGCTTCTTGTTCACCTTGTAGCGGCCGACCTTGGCGAGGTCGTAGCGCTTCGGGTTGAAGTAGAGGTTCTCGAGCAGCGTCTGAGCGGCCTCACGGGTCGGCGGCTCGCCCGGACGCAGCTTGCGGTAGATGTCGAGCAGAGCGTCGTCCTGGCCCTGGGTGTGGTCCTTCTCCAGGGTGGCGCGCATGGACTCGTACTCGCCGAACTCCTGCAGGATCTGCTCGGTGGTCCAACCGAGAGCCTTGAGGAGAACGGTGACGGACTGCTTGCGCTTGCGGTCGATGCGGACACCGACCATGTCGCGCTTGTCGATCTCCATCTCCAGCCAGGCACCCCGGGACGGGATGATCTTGGCCGAGAAGATGTCCTTGTCGGACGTCTTGTCGATCGAGGAGTCGAAGTAGACGCCCGGCGAACGGACCAGCTGCGAGACAACGACACGCTCGGTGCCGTTGATGACGAAGGTGCCCTTGTTCGTCATGAGCGGGAAGTCGCCCATGAAGACCGTCTGGGACTTGATCTCGCCGGTCTCGTTGTTGGTGAACTCGGCGGTGACGAAGAGCGGGGCGCCGTACGTGAAGTCACGGTCCTTGCACTCGTCGATCGAGTTCTTCGGGGGCTCGAAACGGTGGTCGCGGAAGGTCAGCGACATCGACCCGGAGAAGTCCTCGATCGGCGAGATCTCCTCGAAGATCTCTTCCAGACCCGACTTCCTGGGGACGTCCTGTCCCGACTCGAGAGCTGCCTCGACGCGAGCCTTCCAGGCGGCATTGCCGAGCAGCCAGTCAAAGCTCTCGGTCTGCAGCGCGAGGAGGTTCGGAACCTCGAGGGGCTCCTTGATCTTTGCAAAGGAGATGCGCAGCGGGGCGGTGCTGGCGCCGTTGTTCGTATTGGTCGAGGCGTTGCGCGAGGCGGCCAAGAGGGGGTCCTTCCGAGGGCTCGGACTCACTACGCGCGTACCGGTCCCCAGCGACGCAGAGGGACAGACAATTCCCGATATGGCCAAAAGTCCAGGTCAGGTCAGGTCTGCCGACAATGCTCTCGCGAGGGTATGCCCCAGGTGACGGGCAGGGGGCAGCTAACAGGCAGCGCAAAGGGTCAGTGTAGCCACTTGGCCCACTGATGTCCAGGGCGAGTAATTCGCAACCCTCGTTGTTCTCAACTCCGCGGTACCTCGCGCCGTGCGGCGCACCTCGATACTGCCCGTTCCGCCGTCGATCCATGCCTCGGATACGGATCGTTGTGACGACGCGTCCTGAGAATTGCGCGCTGCGTGCGGTTCGTCAAGGCCCCCCGGTCAGCGGGGGCGCACGGCGAAGATCACCATACTCCGCCGGGGGCGGCTCTCACACCCGTCGCCACGCCCGTCCCGGGTACGCCGAAGGGCGACCACCCGGATGGGTGATCGCCCTTGGCGAGGCGCCTGAACAGCGCCTGAGGCTGTTCCTGACATGCGCCTACCGGCGCGTGGCAGGAGACTCGCGAGGTGTTACTTGACCTCGACGGAGGCGCCGGCGGCCTTGAGGGACTCGGCAGCCTTCTCCGCGGCCTCCTTGGCGACCTTCTCGAGGACCGGCTTCGGGGTGCCGTCGACGAGGTCCTTGGCCTCCTTGAGGCCCAGGGAGGTGAGCTCGCGCACGACCTTGATGACCTGGATCTTCTTCTCGCCGGCGCCGGTGAGGATGACGTCGAACTCGTCCTGCTCCTCGACGGCCTCGGCAACGGCGCCCGGGCCGGCGGGGCCGGCGACGGCGACGGCCGCGGCGGCGGTGACGTCGAACTTCTCCTCGAAGGCCTTCACGAACTCGGAGAGCTCGATGAGGGTCATCTCCTCGAACTGGGCGAGGAGGTCGTCCTGGGTGAGCTTCGCCATGATGGGCGATCCTTCCACTAATTCGGCAGGTGCCGGATGTGTATAGAGGCGGGCGTAACGGCCCGCTACGACCCACGCACTAGGCGGCGTGGATCAGTGCGCGAGCCGAATTACTCGGCACCGCCCTGCTCGGCGAGCTTGACGCGAAGCGCTTCCGCGGTGCGGACGAACTTCGACGGCAGCGCCTGGAAGAGCGAGGCAGCCTGAGACTGCTTGCCCTTGAACGCGCCGGCCAGCTTGCTGAGCAGAACCTCGCGGGACTCGAGGTCCGCAAGCTTCTTGATCTCATCGGCGGAGAGCGCCTTACCATCAAGGACACCGCCCTTGATGATGAGATTCGGGTTGTCCTTGGCGAAGTCACGCAGGCTCTTCGCCGACTCCACCGGGTCACCGGTGATGAAGGCGACCGCGGTCGGACCAGCGAAGTGCTCGTCCAGCGCGGTGATCCCGGCCTGGTTGGCCGCAATCTTGGTCAGCGTGTTCTTCACCACGGCGTACTGGGCGTTCTCACCGAGCGAACGACGCAGCGTCTTGAGCTGCGCAACGGTGAGACCCCGGTACTCGGTCAGCACAGCGGCGTTCGAGCTGCGGAACTGGTCCTCAAGCTCGGCTACCGCGGCAGCCTTGTCGGGCCTTGCCATAGAGCGTCGGCCTCCTTCCGGGTGATGAGGACCGCTCAGAAGGGGCTGAACAAAACAAAACGCCCCGGCGCAGGGGCACGGGGCGTAGCTCGACCGAATCAGATCCGGGAACTCTTCCACGAACACCTACGCGGGTCGTTCGCAATTCAGCGAACCTTCGGCCACCGGATCCCTTACGGGACACGGCAACGACCAGCGGTCTTTGGCTTCTGTGGAAGAGTACGCGACGGTGGCGGCGGGGAGCAAATCCGCCCGTACGGCTCAGCCGGCTCAGGCCTGGCCGGCGCCCCCGCCGATGCCCTTCAGCATCTCGGCGAGGTCGAACGTGTCCTTGGCCGGCGGGGCCTGGACGGCGACCTTGGCGCTGTAGTCGGTGTAGTCGACCCTCAGCTGGACCGTGCCCATGCCCATGGTCATCCCGACGGCCATGCGCGAGGGGTAACCGTCGGCGTCGACCCAGACCTCGGTGTCGTAGCCCTTCAGGCCGACCTTCTCGACCTTGGCGAGGAGCTCCTTGCGCTCCTTCTCCGAGAGGACCGCGGACTTCGCCTTGTTGGCGTCCAGCATCTGCTCGACGCTGAGCGTGCCCTTGTAGCGCTGGGTCTCGACGCCGTTGATCTTCTCGGGGCCGACGTGCTTGAGGTTCGGCGACTCCAGGAGCAGCGCGAGCTGCTGCGCCGGGTCCTGGTTCATCTGCCCGAAGCTGTTGCTCATCGACTTCTGGAGCTCTTCGTCGCCGCTCTTCGCCGCGGCGCTCATGTCGAGCTTCATCCAGCGCTTGCCGTCCATCCCGGCGGCCCGCTCGGTACCCATGTCCACGTACATGACGTTGTCGAGCATGATCATGCGCATCTGCTCGGGAGCGTCCGGGGCACCGGCCTTCAGCACGGAGCCGTCCATGGTGATGTCCATGGCCCCGGGGTTCCACGACTGGACGCCGGTGATCTCCACGGTGCCGCCGTCCCCCAGGCCGGCCGGCATCGTCATGGTCATCTTGAGCTTCGCGGACTTGGCGGCCGAGGTCTTCTCGTACGCGGCCTGGATGACCTTGGTGACGGCCTCGTGCGTCTGGAGCTGCGGCTTCGCCGGCGCGTCCGCGGCCTTCCTGCCCCCGTCGCCGTCCTGACAGCCCGCGACACCGGCCACGACGGCCACGGCCACCAGCGAGACGCCGGCGCGCTTCCACGCGGTCTTGCCCATGAGTCCCCACCCCTTGATCTTCAGTTCGTCGTTCGAAGGAACGGTAGCCCACCCCACCGACGGTCCCGTACGAAAAAAACCGGCCCCCAGACCCTCCGAAGAGGGCTGGGGGCCGGTTGACCACTCAGTGAGCCTGTGGGGCTCAGACCGCGGCCGGGTCCTCCTCGACGAGGAGGTTGCGGGTGCGGTTGGAGTCCAGCGGGATGCCGGGGCCCATCGTCGTCGTCAGGGTCGCCTTCTTGATGTAGCGGCCCTTGGCGGCGGACGGCTTCAGACGGAGGATCTCCTCCAGAGCCGCGGCGTAGTTCTCGACCAGCTTCGTCTCGTCGAAGGAGACCTTGCCGATGATGAAGTGCAGGTTCGAGTGCTTGTCGACGCGGAACTCGATCTTGCCGCCCTTGATGTCGTTGACAGCCTTGGCGACATCGGGGGTGACGGTGCCGGTCTTCGGGTTCGGCATCAGACCACGCGGGCCGAGGACGCGGCCGAGGCGGCCGACCTTGCCCATGAGGTCCGGGGTGGCGACGACGGCGTCGAACTCGTTCAGGCGCTGGCCCTTGGAAATCTCGTCGATGAGCTCGTCGGAACCGACGATGTCGGCGCCAGCGGCAACTGCGGCCTCGGCACGGTCACCGGTCGCGAAGACCAGGACCCGGGCGGTCTTACCGGTGCCGTGCGGGAGGTTCACGGTGCCACGGACCATCTGGTCGGCCTTGCGCGGGTCGACGCCCAGGCGGAAGGCGACCTCGACGGTGCCGTCGAACTTGGTGGCGGCGGTGTCCTTGGCGATACGGACGGCCTCGAGGGGGGCGTAGTTACGCTCCCGGTCGATCTTGGCGTCCGCGCTGCGGAGAGCCTTGCTGCGCTTCACTTCTGCTCCTGTTGGTTCAGGTATGGAGTCGTGGTGCGGGCCGCGCCGGCCCTACCACTGGAGGTCACGAGGGGGGTGATCAGCCCTCGACCGTGATGCCCATGGAACGGGCGGTGCCGGCGATGATCTTCGACGCGGCGTCAAGGTCGTTGGCGTTCAGGTCGGGGAGCTTGACCGTGGCGATCTCGCGGACCTGGGCGGCCGTCAGCTTGGCGACCTTGGTCTTGTGCGGCTCGCCGGAGCCCTTGTCCACACCCGCGGCCTTGAGGATCAGCTTGGCGGCCGGCGGAGTCTTGGTGATGAAGGTGAAGGAACGGTCGTCGTAGACCGTGATCTCCACCGGCACGACCATGCCACGCTGCGACTCGGTCGCGGCGTTGTAGGCCTTGCAGAACTCCATGATGTTGACGCCGTGCTGGCCCAGTGCGGGGCCGACCGGCGGGGCCGGGTTGGCCGCACCGGCGTTGATCTGGAGCTTGATAAGCCCCGTGACCTTCTTCTTCTTGGGAGGCATTGCTCTCTCCGGGTCCTAGTGAGAGTGTTCAGCCCGCCATCCGGTCATCCGGATGGAGGCATACCGCACCACGATAACGGGTATAGCGCTGCGGCTAAAAACCGAGCAGGTCAGAGCGGCTGTGAGAGCCACTCTGACCTGGGTCGGAAACCTGTGCCCCGGGTGGGTCCGGGAGGGTCAGTTCTTCTGGATCTGGTCGAAGCTGAGCTCGACCGGGGTCTCGCGACCGAAGATCTCGACCAGACCCTTGACCTTCTTCGAGTCGGGGTTGATCTCGTTGATCGTGGCCTGGAGGGTGGCGAAGGGGCCGTCGGTGACGGTGACCGAGTCGCCGACCTCGAAGTCCAGCACCTGGACCTCGACCTTGCGGGCCGGAGCCGGCTTGCCCTCGGCCTCGGCGGCCTCGCGGGCGGCCTTCTCCTCGGCCTCGGGGGCGAGCATCTTGACGATCTCGTCCAGGGTCAGCGGGTACGGGTCGTAGGCGTTGCCCACGAAGCCGGTGACGCCCGGGGTGTTCCGGACGACGCCCCAGGACTCGTTCGTCAGATCCATGCGGACGAGAACGTAACCGGGCAGCTTGTTCTGCCGGACGTTCTTGCGCTCGCCGTTCTTGATCTGGACGATCTCTTCCTCGGGCACCTCGGCCTGGTAGATGAACTCCTCGACGTTCAGCGAGACGGCGCGCTGCTCCAGGTTGGCCTTCACGCGCTTCTCGTAGCCCGCGTAGGTGTGGATCACGTACCACTCGCCGGGCAGGCCGCGGAGTTCGTCACGCAGGGCCTGGATCGGGTCGACGGGAGCGGCGGGCTCCTCCTCGACCTCCTCGACCTCTTCGGTCTCGGCCTCGGCGTCGACGTCGGTGTCCTCGTCGGACTCCTCGACGTCGTCCTCGTCCTCTGCGTCCTCGGCGTCGGCGACGTCCTCGTCGGAGTCCTCGGACTCCTCGACCTCGTCCTCGACGTTCAGAGCGGCCTCTTCGGCCGCCTCGCCCGCAGCGGCGTCAGCAGCCTCAGCCTGGTCCTCGTCGGCCGCCTCGAGGATGTCGAGCTCGTCCTCGGAAACAGACTCGTTCAGGTTCGGGTCAGACACGGTGGCTGCTTCTTCCTGGATACAGATGGGGTGGAACAAGAAGTCAGCCGAAGACGTACTTGACTGCTTCCTGGAAGCCATAGTCAATCACGGTCACAAGGCCGATCATGATGACAACGAAGACAATCACTACGGTGGTGTACGTCGTCAGCTGGCTGCGAGTGGGCCAGACGACCTTGCGAAGTTCCGCGACGATCTGGCGGTAGAAGAGCGCGAGACGGCCCAGCGGGCCCTTCTTGCCGCGCTTGCCGCCCTTGCGGGCCTTCTTCTTCGAGTCCGGCGCCTCGTCCTCGGCATCAGGCATGTCGATGGAGCCCACGGCGTCCGTCACGCTTCTCACCTGATCCCGGGTCATGGCAGTGCCGTGCCGGGTGGATCCGCACGGCGGTGCATTGAAGTACGTACATGCGCACACATCCTGGCGGTGTGTGTAGCAGGGCCGGAGGGACTTGAACCCCCAACCGCCGGTTTTGGAGACCGGTGCTCTACCAATTGAGCTACGACCCTTTGCGGCTTCCCCAACCTACCGCATCGTGAGATGTGGTTGGTGAGGGCCAACGAGCAGTGAGTGTACGTGTTCATCAGCCCCGCGTCGAACAGAAAGCACGTGGGAGCCCCCGCCAACCCGGCTACGACCAGGAATGACCGTTCCTGTCCGCTCCCTGAAACCTGTGTGCCGGGTGGGAAGCGGGTCTGGGAGCATGGCCGTATGAGCGCTGCTACCCCTCCGACCGAGCGCCGGGTCTCCGCCCGCATCGGTGCGATCTCCGAGTCCGCGACCCTCGCCGTCGACGCCAAGGCCAAGGCCCTCAAGGCCGCCGGGCGCCCGGTGATCGGCTTCGGCGCGGGTGAGCCCGACTTCCCGACGCCCGGCTACATCGTCGAAGCCGCCATCGAGGCGTGCAAGAACCCGAAGTTCCACCGCTACACGCCGGCCGGCGGTCTGCCCGAGCTGAAGGCCGCGATCGCCGCGAAGACGCTCCGCGACTCCGGCTACGAGGTCGACGCCTCCCAGGTCCTGGTGACCAACGGCGGCAAGCAGGCGATCTACGAGGCGTTCGCCGCGATCCTCGACCCGGGCGACGAGGTCATCGTCCCGGCCCCGTACTGGACCACGTACCCCGAGTCGATCCGGCTCGCGGGCGGTGTCCCGGTCGACGTCGTCGCCGACGAGACCACCGGCTACCGCGTCTCCGTGGAGCAGCTGGAGGCGGCGCGGACGGAGCGGACCAAGGTCGTCCTCTTCGTCTCCCCCTCCAACCCGACCGGCGCCGTCTACAGCGAGGCCGAGACCGAGGCGATCGGCCGCTGGGCCGTCGAGCACGGTCTGTGGGTGCTGACGGACGAGATCTACGAGCACCTGGTGTACGGCGACGCCTCCGCCGTCTCGCTGCCGTCGGTCATGCCCGAGCTGCGCGACAAGTGCATCGTGGTCAACGGCGTCGCCAAGACGTACGCGATGACCGGCTGGCGGGTGGGGTGGATCATCGGCCCGAAGGACGTCGTGAAGGCCGCGACGAACCTGCAGTCGCACGCCACGTCCAACGTGAGCAACGTGGCGCAGGCCGCCGCGCTCGCCGCCGTCTCGGGCAACCTGGACGCGGTCGACGAGATGGGCCGCGCCTTCGACCGGCGCCGCCAGACCATCGTGCGGATGCTCAACGAGATCGAGGGCGTCCTGTGCCCGACCCCGGAGGGCGCGTTCTACGTGTACCCGTCGGTGAAGGCGCTCCTCGGCAAGGAGATCCGCGGCAAGCGCCCGCAGAGCTCGGTCGAGCTGGCCGCGCTGATCCTGGACGAGGCCGAGGTCGCGGTCGTCCCGGGCGAGGCCTTCGGCACCCCCGGCTACCTGCGGCTCTCGTACGCGCTCGGTGACGAGGACCTGGTGGAGGGCGTGTCCCGGCTCCAGAAGCTGCTGGCCGAGGCCCGCGACTGACGTACGTACTCACCGTGAGTGGGTTGCCACGGGCCCCCGGTTCTTCGGAACCGGGGGCCCGTTTTTACGTTCTAGCCAGGCCCCGATCGGGGAAAGGGGCTGTATTCGTCCATTCGGGTGCGGCAAGATCCTTCAATGGAGCACGTTTCCGAGCACCCTTACGAGCACGTTTCCGAGCACGTATTCCGCGACATCAGCCTGCTGCCCAAGGCCCATCTGCACCTGCACTTCACGGGGTCGATGCGGTCCACGACGCTCATCGAGCTGGCCGACAAGTACGGCGTCCATCTCCCGGAGGCGCTGAGCAGCGGTACCCCGCCGAAGCTGCGGGCCACCGACGAGCGCGGCTGGTTCCGGTTCCAGCGGCTGTACGACATCGCCCGGTCCTGTCTGCGGGAGCCGGAGGACATCCGGCGGCTGGTGCGCGAGGCGGCCCAGGAGGACGTGCGGGACGGTTCGGGGTGGCTGGAGATCCAGGTCGACCCGACCTCGTACGCCCCGCTGCTCGGCGGTCTCATCCCGGCCATGGAGATCATCCTGGACGCGGTGGACTCGGCCGCGCGGGAGACCGGGCTCGGGATGCGGGTCCTGGTGGCCGCGAACCGGATGAAGCACCCGCTGGAGGCCCGTACGCTCGCCCGGCTCGCCGTGCGGTACGCGGACCGGGGCGTGGTCGGCTTCGGGCTCTCCAACGACGAGCGCCGGGGCATGGCCCGTGACTTCGACCGGGCGTTCGCGATCGCCCGCGAGGGCGGCCTGCTCGCGGCCCCGCACGGCGGCGAGCTGACGGGCCCCGCGTCCGTACGGGACTGCCTGGACGATCTGCGGGCGGCGCGGATCGGACATGGTGTCCGGGCGGCGGAGGACCCGCGGGTGCTGCGCAAGCTCGCCGAGAGGGGTGTGACCTGCGAGGTCTGCCCGGCGTCGAACGTGGCCCTCGGGGTGTACGAGAAGCACGAGGACGTCCCGCTGCGGACGCTCTTCGAGGCGGGCGTGCCGATGGCCCTGGGCGCCGACGACCCGCTGCTGTTCGGGTCGCGGCTGGCCGCCCAGTACGAGATCGCCCGTCGCCACCACGCCTTCACGGACGCGGAGCTGGCGGAGCTGGCCCGCCAGTCGATCCGCGCGTCGGCGGCCCCGGAGGACGTCAGGCGGAAGCTGCTCGCGGGCGTCGACGACTGGCTGGCCGCCCCGGCGGGGTGAAGCGGTGCAGGGGCGGGTGGGCCTGGAAACCGATGCCGATCTCCAGCCGGTCCCACCGGTGGTCGGGCTCCAGGTAGGAGGTGAACGACGCGACCAGGGCGTCGTGTCCTTGCAGGGCGCGCTTCTGCAGGGGGCCGAAGCCGGCCGCCGCCTCCAGGGCGGTGGCCGCGGCGGCGAAGACGTCCCGGCCGCCGAAGAGGAAGAGCGTGTGGGCGTGCACCTCCGGCCGAAGCCAGTGCGTCGCGCGCCGGTGGCGCCGCTCCCACTCCGTGTCCCAGGTGGCCGCGTGGGCGGCGGTGCGTTCCTCGTTCGTACGGACGGTCAGCGGGCGGCCGTCCCGGAGGCGGGCCCTCAGCCGCGGCCAGGCGGAGGGACGCAGGCCGGCCGAGGGGTGGGCGAGGACGAGGTCGACCGGCACCCCGGGGGCGTAGGTGCGCGGAAGGCTCTCGCGCAGTGGCACGTGGACGATCGTGTGGCGGGAGAAGGCCGCGAAGGAGAACAGGGCGGCGAGTCGGGACAGCCCGTCGTGGTCCCCGAGGAGATAGCCCCAGCTGTCGCCGAGCGGGTCGTTGAGCGTGGTGTGCCGCAGCGGGTGCCAGGGCTGCACGACGCGGTGCTCCCGCGGGCCGGTTCGGGGCCTGAACTCACGGACTCGTAGGCGCATGGGAGACAGCGTGGCCCGGCGGGACCCCGCGCGGCAACGTCATTCCGGTGCGGCGATGCCCGTCATCAGCGTGCGGGCGAGGGAGCTCGCGAAGGTGTCGAGGTCCTGCGGGGGCCGGCCGTCCGGGGTCATCTCCCAGGCGAACGCGCGCTGGACGCAGGCTCCCAGGAGCAGCGAGGCGGCGGCGAGCGGGTCGGCGTCGGGACCGATGCGACCGTGCTGCTGTTCGGCGCGGAGGTAGGCGGCGAGGCCCTCGATCGGCCGGTGCGGGCCGACGCCCAGTTCGCGCATGACGTCGTCGTGGCGGCGCTTGAGGCTGGGTTCGGCGTAGAGCGAGGCGGCGATCGGGAAGGTCTGCTCGTAGAAGAGCGCTGCCTGGCGGGCGATCTCGGTGAGGTTCTCCTCGACCCCCCGGCCGCCGGGGTCGGCGACGAGGGTGCCGAGGAGTCCGCCGAGTTGGGGCAGCCGCTCGTTGAGGACGGTCACGAACAGGTCCTCCTTGCTCGGGAAGTACTTGTAGAGCGCCGCCTCCGAGCAGCCCGCCTCCTTGGCGATCTGCTTCGTCGTGGTGCGGGCCAGGCCCACGGTGCGCATGAGGGTGTGGGCCGCGTCGGTGATCCGGAGGCGGGTCGGCTTCTGGTCCATGCATGCTCCAGCCACACTTGACGGGTGAGTGAGTACTCACCCACTCTAGTGGTGAGTGAACACTTACCCACCCCCATCTCAGGGAGGCCTGCCATGAAGCTCACCGTCTTCGGAGCGACCGGTGGAGTCGGCCAGGAGATCGTCCGGCAGGCGCTGGACGGCGGCCACCAGGTGACGGCCGTCGTACGGGACCCGGCGCGGTTCGCCCTCACGGGCGAGCGCCTGGAGGTCTACCGCGCGGACTTCACGGACCCCGGCACACTGCGTGGCGCGGTCACCGGCCAGGACGCGGTGCTCTCCGCCCTCGGCGCCCGCAGCCGCGCGGACGCCGGCATCGCCGCGAAGCTGACGCGCTCGGTCCTCGGCGCGATGGACGCGGAGGGCGTCCGGCGGCTCGTCGTGGTCAGCGCCGCCCCGCTCGGCCCCGTCCCGGACGACCAGTCCGTCCTCGACAAGGCCGTGCTCACGGTCATCAACTCCGTCTTCAAGGACACCTACGACGACCTGCGCGTGATGGAGGCCGACCTGGCGGCGAGCGCCACGGACTGGACGTCCGTACGCCCGCCCAAGCTCACGGACAAGCCCGTCACCGGCCGCTACCGCACGGTCGTCGGCGGCACCCCGCCCCGGGGCCGCACCCTCGCCCGCGCGGACGTCGCCCACGCCATGCTGACGGTGCTCGACGACCCGGCGACGGTCAAGCAGGGCGTGGGCGTGGCGTACTGAGCCGGCCGCCTGCGGAGAGTCGGCTACGCGCAGTCGTCGCCCCGGGTCTCCACCGGGCGGTACGTGCTCGTCCTCGGGGTCTCAAAGACCCCGGCCGGCCACTCCAGGACCGCCGTCCGCTCCGAGGTCAGGGTCATGAAGGCCGGCAGCGGAAGGTCGTTCACCCAGTCGATGATCGTCTGGGGCGAGCCATCGCTCTCGGCCCGCCACAGGCGGCCCGCGAAGACCGCGTAGCGCATCTCGCACTCCTTGGTCATGTCGTACGGGTACCGGACCCCGGGTTCGGGCCGCTCAGGGCCGAGCGTGCCGGCCGGGGCGTCCCCGTGCCGCCGCGCCGGCTCCTGACCGAGGCACTCCGGCGCGGGCCCGGCGAGCGGGCGGAAGCGGAGCGCGGGCAGGGCGGCGGGGGGGTCGGTCTCGAAGACGGCGGTGTCCGGTTCGGAGCGGGAACTGCGGCCGTCGGTCCAGCTCATGTAGCCGCGCAGCCGGTCGCCCGCCCACCGCACGGCGACCGACGACCCGCCGTCGGCCCGCTCCCAGAGGCGCCCGCCGAAGACGGCGTACCGGAGGTCGCAGACGGCGGAGAGGTCGTAGCGGTAGCGGGTGTTCTCCACGGGGGCGCGGGGCCCGGTGTCCAGCGGGTCGTGGTCCCCGGACGGCGGCTGGGGCGGGTACTTCCCGTCGTACGGGTACGAGGGCGCGGTCGGGCCCGGGGGCGGCGGAGCCAGTGGCGACGGGGCCGGATCCGTCCAGCGCACGCCCAGGACGACGGCCCCGGCCGTGACCACGAGCGTCGCCGCGCCCGCCGCGAGCGAGCGCCGAACGTGCCGGATCCGCCGCCCACGTGCCACGACCTTGCCGACGGGTGCCGGTCCCGCGTCCCCGTCGGCGAGATCGCGCAGCCCTCGGCGTACGGATTCCTCGGAGAAGTCCATCAGGCACCCCTTCGCGCGGGTCCGGCGTATCCGGCGAGCGCGCCCGTGGTGCGCAGCCGTTCCAGGGCCCGGTTGGTCCGGCTCTTGACGGTTCCGGGTGAGCAGCCGAGCAGCCCGGCCGTCTGTTCCACGGACATGTCCTCGTAGAAGCGGAGGACCACCACCGCGCGCTGTGCGCGGGGCAGGGCGGCGAGGGCGCGGGCCAGTTCGAGGCGGGCGTCGGCGCCGCCGGCCATGTCGTGGGTGTCGGGCGCGGGCGCGCGGTCGTCGCCGGGGCGTACGACCTCGGTGTGCCAGCGGCGGCGGCGCCAGGTGGCGTAGAGGTTGACGACGACCTTGCGGGCGTACGCCTGCGGTGAGTCCCAGCGGTCCGCGCCGCCCCAGCGCAGATAGACCTTGACCAGGGCCGCCTGGACGAGGTCCTCGGCGGCGTGCGGGTCTCCGGTCAGGAGGCGGGCGGTGCGCAGGAGCGAGGCGTACGACGACTCCGCGAAGTCGGCGAAGTCCGGTGGACCGGTCCCCTCCACGGCTCCCCCCTCGACGAGTGTGCGGCTCCTCGTCCGGGGAGCCTGTCACCCACTCGACAACGTGGGGCCCTGGAAGGGTTCCAAGCTCAGATCTCCACCCTCAGATCGATCTCCACGCTCAGATACTGACGCCGACGGTCACGGGCTCGTTGACGAGGGTGATCCCGAAGGCGTCGCGCACGCCGGCGACGACCTCGCGGGCGAGCGCGAGGAGGTCCTCGGTGCTGGCCTCGCCCCGGTTGGTCAGCGCGAGGGTGTGCTTGGTGGAGATCCGGGCGGGGCCGGAGCCGTATCCCTTGGTGAAGCCTGCCTTGTCGATGAGCCAGGCGGCGGAGGTCTTGACCTGCCCGTCCTGACCCGCCGGGAAGGCGGGCGGGGTCACGTCGTCGCCGAGCCGCTCGGCGACGCGCGTGAGGAAGGTCTCGTACTCCCCCGCCGACAGGATCGGGTTGGTGAAGAAGGAGCCGGCGGACCAGGTGTCGTGATCGGCCGGGTCCAGGACCATGCCCTTCCCGGCGCGCAGCTTCAGGACGGTCTCCCGGGCCTGTGCGAGCGGGACCCGGTCGCCGGCCTCGACGCCGAGGGCGCGGGCGGTCTCGGCGTACTTGATCGGCGCGGAGAGCCCCTCGGCGTCCTCCAGTTCGAAGCGGACGCGCAGCACGATGTAGCGGTCCGGGTCGGCCTTGAAGCGGCTGTGGCGGTACGAGAAGGCGCACTCGGCGTTGGTGAGGGTGACCGTCTCGTCGGCCCGGCGGTCGTAGGCGACGACCTCGGTGATGGTGGCGGAGACCTCCTGGCCGTACGCGCCGACGTTCTGGATGGGGGTCGCGCCCGCCGATCCGGGGATCCCGGCGAGGCACTCGATCCCGGCGAGCCCGGCCTCGACGGTCCGCGCGACGGCATCCGTCCAGACCTCCCCGGCGGCCAGCTCCAGCTTCGTACCGTCGAGCACGAACCCGGCGGTGGCGATCCGCAGAGCGGTCCCGTCGAACCCCTTGTCACCGATGACCAGGTTGGACCCACCGCCGATGACCAGCAGCGGAGTCCCGGAGGCATCAGCCTCGCGAACGGCGCCGATCACCTCGTCATCGGTCGTGGCCGTGACGAGCCGAGCGGCGGGCCCGCCGAGCCGGAAGGTGGTCAGGGGGGCGAGGGGAGCGTCGTGAAGTTCCTGCACGCGCCCAAGGGTACGGGCCGCCGGCTCCGCCCCTCGCGCGCGAGGGGACCCGGGCCGCGACGGCGGGCGGCGCGGGGTGTCGACGAGCGCCCCGTGGCGAGCGCCCCGTCGCGAGCGGGCGGGCCCGGCGGGGCGGAGCCCCGCCCCCAGGGGGCCGCCCGGGGGGCAGCCGCCTGTGGGGCCCGACCCGTCGCGGCGCACGCGCGGAGCCCGGCGCGGGTGATCCGCGATCCCCGGGCGGGCGGCCACGCGCGGAGCCGCCCCTTCCGGCTCGGGCGGAAGGGGCGGCTCGCGCGGGCGTCACGCGGTGATCAGGTCACGCTTCCCGGCTTCTGCCGCCTCCGCCGCCTCCGCGTCCCGCGCCTGGCGGCGGCGGGTCGGGGCGAAGAGGATCGACACGGCACCGAGGGCGACCGCGCCCGCGCCGACCCAGAGCGCGGGTTCCAGGCCGTCGACGAACTGCTGCGCCGACCCGTAGCCGCCCTGGGCCGCGAAGATCGAGGCCATCACGGCGACACCGAGCGCGCCGCCGACCTCGCGGAGGGCGTTGTTCGCGCCGGAGGCGATGCCCTGTTCGGACGGGCGGACGCTGGACATGACCAGGTTGGCCGCCGGGGCGAAGTACAGCGCCATGCCGATGCCGCTGATGATCAGGGCGGGGAGCTGGACGGCGTACGACGCGTCGGCGGTGACGACGAGCGCGAACCAGGCGAGGCCCAGCGCCTGGAGGGCCAGACCGGCCGCGACGACCGGGCGGCCGCCGATCCGGTCGGACAGCGCGCCCGCGAGCGGCGCGACGAGCATCGGCATGCCGGTCCACGGCAGCATCCGCAGGCCCGCCTCGGTCGGCGAGTACCCGAGGACGCCCTGCATGTACTGGCTGAGCAGGAAGATCGAGCCGAACATGCCGAGGAACATCAGCAGGCTCGCCGCGTTGATGCCGGCGAACGCGCGGTTCCGGAAGAGCCGCATCGGCAGCATCGGCGCCTTGCCGCGTATGCCGTGGCGGACGAAGGCGACCAGGAGCGCGCCGCCGGCGACGAGGCCGGTGAGCACGGTCGCGGAGGTCCAGCCGTCGATCGGGCCCCGGATCAGCCCGTACACGATGCCGAAGAGGCCGCCGCTCGCGAGGAGCGTGCCGATGATGTCGAGGCGGGCACCGGTGCCGTACGACTCGGCGAGGCGCAGCCGGGCGAGCGGGAGCAGGGCGAGGCCGAGCGGAACGTTCAGCCAGAAGATCCACTGCCAGGAGATGTGCTCGGTGAGGCTGCCGCCGATGAGCGGCCCGGAGGCGACGGCCAGTCCGTTGACCGCGCCCCAGATGCCGAACGCCATGCCCCGCTTGGCCGCCGGGACCGCCGCCGTGAGCAGCGTGAGCGTGAGCGGCATCATGATCGCCGCACCGACGCCCTGCACGGCGCGCGCGGCGATCAGCGCGTCGATCCCGGGGGCGAGGGCGGCACCGGCGGAGGCGAGGGTGAAGACCGCGATGCCGACGACGAAGAGCCGGCGGCGGCCGAACCGGTCGCCGAGAGCCGCGCCGAACATCAGCAGCACGGCGAAGGTGAGCGTGTACGCGCTCACGGTCCATTCGAGATCGTCGAGCGCTCCCCCGAGGTCCTCGCGGATCGAGGGCAGGGCGGTGGTGACGACGAGGTTGTCGAGGGCCGCCATGAAGCCGGCGACGCTGGTGATGACGAGGGCCCAGGCGGCGGAACCGCGGCGGGCGACGGGCTGGTTCATCGTGTGCCTCTCAGGTCTCGGAGCAGGTCTCGGAGCAGGTCTCGGATTCCGGTTGTTAGTTATTGATGACTAACTTTCACGATCATGCAAAAGCCGGTACGCGGGACAACGGTGGCGCTACTTCTGCAGGGCGACGGTGGCCCTACTTCTCCAGACGGCCGAGCCGCCGGGCGGACGGGTAGAACCCCTCCCACACCTTGTGCTCCGGCGGAAAGCCCATGGCGACAAGGGTGTTGACGAGCATCCCGTACGCCAGGAAGGTCGTGGTCTCCTCGACGTCCGCGCCGAGCGCGATCCGGACGGTCTCCCAGAGCCTCATCCAGCCGGCTCGCACGGCTTCGCCGAACTCGTGGTCGCCGGCCGCCTCCGCGGCGGCGACCGTCACGTACACCTGCATCTGCATCAGGAGCCGGTCGGGGTCCTCGGCGATGATCCGGGTGTACGCGTTGGCCATGGCATGCAGGGCCTCCTCGCCCGACAGCCCCTCGGCGGCCTCCGCGAAGAGCCGGACGGTGTCGCCGATGCAGCGTTCGGAGGCGGCCAGGAAGATCGCCTTCTTGCCGGGGAAGAGCCGGAAGAGATACGGCTGCGAGACGCCGACGCGCTTGGCGATCGCCTCGGTGGACGTGCCGTAGTACCCGCCGCGACTGAACTCGCTCATCGCGGCACGGATCACGCTCTCGCGTCGCTCCTCCGCACTCATCCTGACCATGAGTTCAAAGTTAGTACTCAATCACTAACTACGCAAGCCCAAGGAAAGGGCGGCCACCGCTCGACGCGACGACCGCCCTCCCCCACTGTTCGCGCTACGCGAGCGTGACCACGGCCCGTGACATCCCCAGGACCTTCTGGCCCGCCGAGACGGCCGTCAGGTCCACCCGGACCCGGTTGTCGTCCAGCTTCGCCGCGACCTTGGCGCTGACCTCGATCAGGGCGCCCTCGTCGTCGTTCGGTACGACCACGGGCTTGGTGAAGCGCACGCCGTACTCGACGACGGCCGCCGGGTCACCGGCCCAGTCCGTGACGACGCGGATCGCCTCGGCCATGGTGAACATGCCGTGCGCGATGACGTCCGGCAGACCGACCTCGCGGGCGAACTTCTCGTTCCAGTGGATCGGGTTGAAGTCCCCGGAGGCCCCGGCGTACCGCACCAGCGTGGCGCGCGTCACGGGGAAGGACCGCGTCGGCAGTTCCGTGCCGACCTCGACCTCGTCGTAAGCGATCTTCGCGGTCATGGCTCAGGCCTCCTCGGGCGCGCGGGACACGAGCTTGGTCCAGGCGGTCACGACGTGCTCGCCGGTCTCGTCCTGCACCTCACCGCGGATGTCGAGGATGTCGTTGCCCGCGAGGGACTTGATCGCCTCGATGGTCGTGGTGACCGAGAGCCGGTCCCCCGCCCGCACCGGCCGGGTGTAGACGAACTTCTGGTCGCCGTGCACGACACGGCTGTAGTCCAGGCCGAGCTGCGGGTCCTCGACGACCTGACCGGCCGCCTTGAACGTGATCGCGAACACGAAGGTCGGCGGGGCGATCACATCGGGGTGGCCGAGGGCCTTCGCCGCTTCCTGGTCGACGTAGGCGGGATTCGCGTCGCCGATCGCCTCGGCGAACTCGCGGATCTTCTCCCGGCCGACCTCGTAGGCCGCGGTGGGCGGATAGGTCCGGCCCACGAAGGACTGGTCGAGCGCCATGGACTCGATACCTCCTGGATTTGTTGCCGACAAACGACACGAGGCCGCCCCCTGGCGGGGACGGCCTCGTGAACGAGCCTGATTAGCGCGTCTCGCGGTGCGCCGTGTGCGAGTTGCAGCGAGGGCAGTGCTTCTTCATCTCAAGACGGTCCGGGTTGTTACGCCGGTTCTTCTTGGTGATGTAGTTCCGCTCCTTGCACTCCACGCAGGCCAGCGTGATCTTCGGGCGGACGTCGGTGGCAGCCACGTGAGTGCTCCTTGGACGGATGGGACGGATGAACGCATAAAAGAGTAGCCGATCGAAGGACCGACCCCACAATCGGCTACCGTGTGTAGCGGTGACCGGACTTGAACCGGTGACACAGCGATTATGAGCCGCTTGCTCTACCGACTGAGCTACACCGCTTTGATGATCGGGTTCCCGCCCGGAGGCGGGTTCCTCTTCACCAGAGCCCCAATACGGAATCGAACCGTAGACCTTCTCCTTACCATGGAGACGCTCTACCGACTGAGCTATTGGGGCGAGCGATGAAGACATTACACGGTCCTCCGCCGATCGCCCAAATCCGTTTCCCGGCCCAGCCGACGGGCACGCGCGCGCTCTTCGTGCGGGCACGCGCGCGTGCCCGCCACGCCCGTCCCGTACGCCACACGTGGCCTCATCAGTACGACTATTGCCCACCTCCTCGAAGGGCGACCGGGTCGCCCCTAGGCTCGGCCCCACGCTGCGTGATCTTGATCTTGAGCTGAACGTGATCGTGAGCTCGAGGAGCCTTGAGGAGGCCGATGTCAGCCGACAGCAAGCAGCCCCAGCCGCCCGACGACCGGTCCGCTGCCACCGCCGACTCCGCCTCGCTCCTGCTCTCCAACGCCCGGCTCACGGACGGCCGGACGGTCGACGTACGGCTGGTCGGCGGCCGGATCGAGGCCGTCGGCACGGCGGGCAGCCTCACCGCCGTCGGTGCCCGCGTCGACCTGGCCGGCTACCTGCTGCTCCCCGCCCCCGCCGAGCCGCACGCGCACGCCGACACCGCGCTCAGCGCCGACTCCCCGGGCCCCGTCTCGTACGCCCCCGAGGAGGTGCAGCGGCGGGCCACCGAGGCGGCGCTGCTCCAGCTCGGCCACGGCGCGACCGCGCAGCGCGCGCACGTGCGGATCGGTGACGTGCACGGGCTCGGCCCGCTGGAGGCCGTCCTGCAGGCCCGGCGTTCGCTGCGCGGGCTCGTGGACCTGACCACGGTCGCGGTGCCCCGGCTGCTGACCGGCACGGCGGGCGCGGACGGGCTCGCGATGCTCCGGGACGCGGTGAAGATGGGCGCGAGCGTGGTGGGCGGCTGCCCGGACCTCGACCCGGACCCGGCGGGGTATGTGGAGGCGGTCCTGGAGGTGGCGGCCGAGCAGGGCTGCCCGGTGGACCTGCACACGGACGCGGACGAGCCGGCGCGGCTCGCCCGGTTCGCGGCGATGGCGGGCGGGCTGCGGCCCGGCGTGACGATCGGCCCGTGCGCGGGGCTCGCCCGGCTGCCCTCGGACGTGGCGCGGCGGGCCGCGGACCAGCTGGCGGCGGCCGGCGTGACGGTGGTGTGCCTGCCGCAGGGCGGCTGCGAGGCGACGGAGCGGCGCGGGGCGGCGCCGGTGCGGCTGCTGCGTTCGGCGGGGGTGCGGCTCGCGGCCGGCGGCGGGGCGCTGCGGGACGTCTCCAACCCGGTGGGGCGCGGGGATCCGCTGGAGGCCGCGTACCTGCTGGCCTCGCTGGGCGGGCTGCCGGTGGAGGACGCGTACGGGGCGGTGAGCGCGGCGGCGCGTACGGCGATGGGTCTGGCGGAGGTACGGGTCGAGGCGGGGTTCCCCGCCGAGCTCCTGGCGGTGCGCGGCGAGCGCCTGTCGGGCGTGCTGTCCCTCGCGTACAGCCGGATCGTGGTGCACCGGGGGCGGGTGGTGGCCCGGACGAGCGCGGTGCGCGAGTACTGCGACTCGGCGGCGGCGCTGGATCTGCCGCGCCAGGCGCGGCCGGAACGTCCCGAGCCGGGAAGCCCTCCGGCCGGTCCCGTCGTACGGTCGTGAGTATGCGCATTGTCATCGCTGGAGGACACGGTCAGATCGCCCTGCGTCTGGAGCGGCTGCTCTCGGCGGTGGGGCACGAGCCGGTGGGCCTCATCAGAAACCCGGATCAGGCCGACGACCTGCGGGCGGCGGGCGCGGAGCCGGTCGTCCTGGACCTGGAGTCGGCCACGCCGGAGATGGTCGCGGCGGTCCTGCAGGGCGCGGACGCGGCGGTCTTCGCGGCGGGCGCCGGCGCGGGCAGCGGGGCCGGCCGCAAGGACACGGTGGACCGCGGGGCGGCGGTCCTCTTCGCGGACGGGGCGGAACGGGCGGGCGTACGCCGGTACGTCGTCGTCTCCTCGATGGGCGCCGACGCGACCCACAAGGGCGACGAGGTCTTCGACGCCTACCTGCGGGCCAAGGGCGCGGCGGACGACGACGTACGCGCGCGTGAGGCCCTGGACTGGACGATCCTGCGCCCAGGCATGCTGACGAACGACGCGGGCAAGGGCCTGGTCCGTCTGGAGGCCACGACGGGCCGCGGCCCGATCTCCCGCGACGACGTGGCAGCGGTCCTGGCCGAACTCCTGGAAACCCCGGCCACGGCGGGCCTGACCCTGGAACTCATCGCCGGCTCAAGCCCGGTGGCGGTCGCGGTGAAGGCAGTGGCAGGCGAGTAGTCCGCGAGACCCCCACAACGAAGAAGGTCCCCGGTGCAAGCACCGGGGACCTTCTGTATCGCGTGGCGGCGCCAGGATTCGAACCTGGGTAGGCTAAGCCGACGGATTTACAGTCCGTTCCCATTGGCCACTCGGGCACACCGCCATGGGATAGCGCTGCTCGGAGCCGCTTTTCGGCTGCGCTCCGGGGCAACGACGTAAACGATACCCGATCCCCGGGGGTGGTTCGCCACCGGATTGATCAGCGGTTCGGGGGTGATCGGATGACTAGGCTTGCCTCGTACGCCAACGCAACCGCAACGCATTCGACGCAAGGAGCCTCACGTCATGGCCGACTCCAGTTTCGACATCGTCTCCAAGGTCGAGCGGCAGGAGGTCGACAACGCCCTCAACCAGGCCGTGAAGGAGATCTCTCAGCGCTACGACTTCAAGGGAACCAACGCCTCGATCGCCTGGTCGGGCGAGAAGATCCTGATGCAGGCGAACGGCGAGGAGCGCGTCATGGCGATCCTCGACATCTTCCAGTCCAAGCTGATCAAGCGCGGGATCTCGCTGAAGTCGCTGGACGTCGAGGGTGAGCCGCAGCTGTCCGGCAAGGAGTACAAGCTCTTCGCGACGATCGAGGAGGGCATCTCCCAGGAGAACGCCAAGAAGGTCTCCAAGGTCATCCGCGACGAGGGCCCCAAGGGCGTCAAGGCGCAGGTCCAGGGCGACGAGCTGCGGGTCAGCTCGAAGAGCCGGGACGACCTGCAGGCCGTGCAGGCGCTGCTCAAGGGCAAGGACTTCGACTTCGCGATCCAGTTCGTGAACTACCGCTAGTCACCTCGCCGCCGCGAGCGAACTGCGTGTCCGAAAACCGCCAGCTTCCGCGCCGGCGGGCCTCGCACACTGGACGGGTAGTGAGCGCGAGGAGAGGAACAGCCATGACGGTGTACGCGTACGTCGACGGGCCCCTGGGACAGATGCTGCTCGTCGGGGAGACCGCCGGTGAGGCGGGCCCGGTCGAGCTCGTCTCGCTGTCCCTGCCCGGGCAGAAGGGTGGTGCCGCCGTCGAGGACGGCTGGCGGCACGCGCCCGAGGCCTTCGGGGAGATCGCCGGGCAGCTGGCCGAGTACTTCGCCGGGCGGCGCGAGCGGTTCGACATCCCGTTCGCCGACGGCGGTACGGAGTTCCAGCGCCGGGTCTGGCGCGCCCTGGAGGAGATCCCGTACGGGGCCACCGTCTCGTACGGGGACATCGCCCGGATCGTGGGGTCCTCCGGGGCCGCCGTCCGCGCCGTCGGCACCGCGATCGGGCGCAACCCGCTGCTCGTCGTGCGCCCTTGCCACCGGGTGATCGGTGCGGACGGGAGTCTGCGCGGGTACGCCGCCGGTCTGGAGCGCAAGGAGCGGCTGCTCGGGCTCGAAGGCGCCCTGGCCGTGTGATGGACACGCTCTTCCCGCGTGAGCGGGCCGTCGTCGGCCCCGGTGCCGTGCACGTGCCGGGGTGGCTCTCCCTCGACCGGCAGCGGGAGTTGGTGGCCGCCTGCCGGGAGTGGGGGCGCGGGCCCGTCCCGTACCGGCACACCGTGCTGCCGGGCGGCGGGGTGATGTCGGTGCGGTCGCTCTGTCTGGGGCGGCGCTGGGTTCCGTACCGGTATCTCGACACCGTCGATCTCCCACTGCCCGAGTCGCTGCGCACTCTGGGGCGGGAGGGGGTGCGTGAGGCTTATGGGGAGGACCTCGGCTTCAGCCCCGACACCGCCCTCGTCAACTTCTACGGCTCCGGCGCCGCCATGGGGCTGCACCAGGACAAGGAAGAGCGATCCGGGGCCCCGGTGGTGTCGTTGAGCCTCGGGGACCGTTGCGTGTTCCGGTTCGGGAACACCGAAACCCGGGGGAAGCCGTACACCGACGTGGAGTTGGTGTCCGGGGATCTGTTCGTCTTCGGCGGGCCTTCGCGGTTCGCGTACCACGGTGTGCCCAAAGTCCTTGCCGGTACGGCCGATCCCGCGCTCGGGCTCACCGGACGGCTCAACATCACCCTGCGCGAGACCGGACTCTGAGGCTTCAGCGCGAGCGCGAGTGGCCGAAGAGGATCCGGTACGCGATCAGCAGCACCAGCGCGCCGCCGATGGCCGAGATCCAGGTGGCGGTGTCGTAGAAGCCCGTGGCGATCGGGCGGTCCAGGAACGTGGACGAGATCCAGCCGCCGGTGAAGGCGCCGGCTATGCCGATGAGGGTCGTGCCGATGAGGCCGCCCGGGTCGCGGCCCGGGAGCAGGACCTTGGCGATGACGCCCGCGAGCAGGCCCAGGACGATCCAGCTGATGACGTTCATGCCAGGAAGGACGCGGGGGCGCCTGGCACGGTTGCGGGCACCCGTAGTGTGCCGTGCATGACACACGAACTGCGCCGCTCCCTCGGCGTCTTCGACGCCGTCGTCATCGGGCTCGGCTCGATGGTGGGCGCCGGGATCTTCGTCGCGCTCGGCCCGGCGGCCGGGGCGGCGGGAGCGGGGCTGCTGCCGGCGCTCGGGGTCGCGGCGCTCGTCGCGTACTGCAACGCGATGGCCTCCGCCCGCCTTGCGGCCCGCTACCCGGCGTCCGGCGGCACGTACGTGTACGGTCGCGAACGCCTCGGGCCGCTCCTCGGCTACCTCGCGGGCTGGGCGTTCGTCGTCGGCAAGACGGCCTCGTGCGCGGCGATGGCGCTCACGGTCGGAGCGTACGTGTGGCCGGAGCAGGCGCACGCGGTGGCGGTCGCGGCCGTGGTGGCGCTGACGGCCGTGAACTACGGCGGCGTACGGAAGTCCGCGCTGCTGACGCGGGTGGTCGTGGCGCTGGTGCTCGCCGTCCTGGCGGCCCTGGTCGTGACGGCGTTCGCCTCGGGGGAGGCCGACTTCGGGCGGCTGGCGCTCGACTCGGAGGTGACGGCGGGCGGGGTGCTCCAGGCGGCGGGGCTGCTCTTCTTCGCGTTCGCGGGGTACGCGCGGATCGCCACGCTCGGCGAGGAGGTACGCGACCCGGCCCGGACGATCCCGCGGGCCGTGCCGATCGCCCTCGGCATCGCGCTGGCCGTCTACGCGGCGGTGGCGGTGTGCGTCCTGGCCGTCCTCGGGCCGCAGGCCCTCGCCGCCTCCCCCGCCCCGCTGGTCGACGCGGCCCGGGCGGCCGGCGCGGGGTGGCTGGTTCCCGTCGTCATGACCGGTGCGGCGGTCGCCGCGCTGGGCTCGCTGCTCTCGCTGATCCTCGGGGTGTCCCGTACGACCCTCGCGATGGCCCGGGACGGGCACCTGCCGTCGGCGCTCGCGGCCGTCCACCCCCGCTTCCAGGTGCCGCACCGGGCGGAGTTGGCGGTGGGCTCGGTGGTGGCCGTGGTGGCGGCCACGGCGGACGTACGGGACGCGATCGGCTTCTCGTCCTTCGGCGTGCTGGTCTACTACGCCATCGCCAACGCCTCCGCCTGGACCCTGGGCCGCCGCCACCGCCCCCTCGCCGCCCTGGGCCTGGCCGGCTGCGGGGCGCTGGCCTTCTCGCTCCCGCCCGGCGCCGTCCTGGCCGGCCTCGGCGTCCTCGCGGCGGGCGCGGTCGCCTACGCGGTCAACCGAGGACGACGCGAACACCAGCCGCGTCCGTGAGGACGCGTGCGGTCGGTGGGGTCTGTGCGGTCAGTGCGGTCAGTGGGCCGTGTACGGGTAGGCGGCCTGGTCCGTGCGGACGATCTCCTTGCCCAGGGGGAGCAGGGAGACCGGGATCAGTTTGAAGTTGGCGATGCCCAGCGGGATGCCGATGATCGTGATGCACAGGACGATGCCGGTGGTGATGTGGCCGAGCGCGAGCCACCAGCCCGCGAGGATCAGCCACAGGACGTTGCCCACGCAGGACGGGGCGCCCGCGTCGCGGCGGTCGACGACCGTGTAGCCGAAGGGCCAGAGGGCGTAGACGCCGATCCGGAAGGCGGCGAGGCCGAAGGGGATGCCGATGATCGTGATGCACAGCAGGACGCCGGCCAGCATGTAGCCGAGGAACATCCAGAAGCCGCACAGGATCAGCCAGATGACGTTGAGGATTGTCTTCACGGGCGGTGACCTGCCATCTGCTCGAGTCGGGCGATGCGTTCCGCCATCGGCGGGTGCGTCGAGAACATCTTCGAAACGCCTCTGCCCGCTCCGAAGGGGTTCGCAATCATCATGTGGCTCGCGGTCTCGATCTTCGGCTCGGGCGGCAGCGGCAGCTGCTTCGTGCCCGCGTCCAGCTTGCGCAGGGCGCTGGCCAGGGCCAGCGGGTCGCCGGTGAGCTGGGCGCCCGAGGCGTCCGCCTCGTACTCCCGGGAGCGACTGATCGCGAGCTGGATGACCGAGGCGGCGACCGGACCGAGAATCATGATCAGGAGCATACCGAGCAGGCCGGGGCCGTCGTCGTCGCTGGAGCGGCCGACCGGGATCAGCCAGGCGAAGTTGACCAGGAACATGATCACGGAGGCGAGCGCTCCGGCGACCGAGGAGATCAGGATGTCCCGGTTGTAGACATGGCTCAGCTCATGGCCGATCACTCCGCGCAGCTCGCGCTCGTCCAGGATCGCGAGGATGCCCTCGGTGCAGCACACCGCCGCGTTCCGCGGGTTCCGGCCGGTCGCGAAGGCGTTCGGCGCCTGGGTGGGCGAGATGTAGAGCCGCGGCATCGGCTGGCGGGCCTGGGTGGAGAGGTCGCGCACCATCCGGTAGAGCGCGGGGGCCTCGAACTCGCTCACCGGGCGCGCCCGCATGGCCCGCAGGGCCAGCTTGTCGCTGTTCCAGTAGGCGTACGCGTTGGTGCCCAGCGCCACGAAGAGCGCGACGATCAGCCCGGTACGTCCGAAGAAGCTGCCGATGAGGATGATGAGGGCCGAGAGCCCTCCGAGGAGTACGGCGGTCCTCAGCCCGTTGTGCCGGCGGTGCACGGTACGCCCTCCAAGTGGTGCGGCAGGGGAACCCTTTGCTCGGTGGTGGTCCACCTCGTCCAGTGGACCCTCCCGTACTGGTCAACGCCAGGCGGGAGGCGCGGGTTCCCCGGCCCTCACAGGGGGCGGTGCGGGCCGTACGGGTGATGCGTACCCGCGATCAGCGGGGGGTGGGGAGGAGGCTCGCCTTCTCCAGTGCGGTGACGACGGGCTCGACCTCGCTCGTGCAGTGGGCGCACCGGGTGGCGATGGCCGGGATCTCGGTGAAGCAGCGGGGGCAGTCGCGCTTCTCGGACTTGGCGTCGGCCTCTTCCTTGGCGAACCTCGCCTGGATCTTCGCCATGGGGACGACGATGCAGAAGTAGAGCACCGCGGCGGTGATCACGAAGGCGATGGTGGCGGCGATGAGCAGGCCGTACGGGAAGACGGCACCGCGGATCTTGAAGCTGGCCTCGCTGAAGTCGCCGACCGAGCCGGTGGCCAGACCGATCAGCGGGGTGATGAAGGCCTTGCTGAAGCCGGTGACGACGGCGGTGAACGCCGATCCGACGGCCAGACCGATGGCCATCGAGATGATGTTGCCGCGGAGGATGAAGTCCTTGAAACCGTTCAGCACGGGTGAAGCTCCTTGATGCTGTTCTCTGTGGGGGGTCAGAAGAGGGTGCTCGCGGCGAATCGGAGCGCGAACTGCGGGTAGCCCGACAGCACGACGCCGACGACGGCCGCGAGCCCGATCGCCAGGGTGATCGGGGCGGGCACGCGCGCGTGAGCCCGCTCCCCCGCCGACTCGGCCTCCGCCTCCGCCTCCGGCGAGCGGAACAGCAGGGCCGTCCACCGCAGGTAGTAGTAGAGGCCGATCACGACGTTGATGGCCATGATCACGGCCAGCCAGCCGAGGCCGGCGTCGACCGCCGCCGAGAAGACGGTGACCTTGGCGAAGAGGCCGATGATACCGGGGGGCAGACCCGCCAGATTCAGCAGGAAGAAGCCCATGACGAGGGCGAGCAGCGGACTGGCCGCGTACAGGCCGCGGTAGTCGGCGATCCGGTTCTCCGGGTGCGTACGGGCGACCAGGGCGGCGACCGCGAACGCGCCGAGGTTCACGACGGCGTACATCAGGGCGTACGCGACGGTGGCGCCGATCTGGTCGTCGCTGGAGTACGCGGCGGCGGCGATCGGCACCAGGAGATAGCCGGCCTGGGCCACGGAGGACCAGGCGAGCAGCCGGACCGCGCTCCACGCGCGCGTGGAGACCTGCCGCAGGGCGGCCACGTTGCCGACGGTCATGGTGAGCGCGGCGAGCACGGCCAGCGCCGGGCCCCAGACGTCGGCGTACGAGGGGAACGCGACGACCGTCACCAGGATGAGGCCGGTGAAGCCGACGGCCTTGCCGACCACCGAGAGGTAGCCGGCGACGGGCAGGGGGGCGCCGATGTAGGTGTCGGGGACCCAGAAGTGGAAGGGGACCGCGGCCGTCTTGAAGGCGAAGCCGACCAGCGTGAGCGCCACGCCCGCCTGGGCGAGGGTCTGCAACTGGCCGGGGACGTCGTCGAGGCGCTGGGCGAGCTCCGTGAGGTGGAGGGTGCCGGTCGCCCCGTACACGAAGCTCACGCCGAGCAGGGTCACGGCGGTCGCGGTGACCGAGGAGAGGAAGAACTTCAGCGCCGCCTCGCTGGACCGCCGGTCGCCGCGGCGCATGCCGACGAGCGCGAAGGCGGGCAGTGAGGCCACTTCGAGGGCGACGACGAGGGTCGCGAGGTCGCGGGAGGCGGGCAGCAGTGCCGCGCCGGCGGCCGAGGAGAGCAGCAGGAACCAGAACTCGCCGGCGGGGAGCTTGTCGCGCGTGTCGGGCAGCGACAGCAGGGCGGCGAGCAGCGCGCCGCCGAACACCAGGAACTGGATGACCAGGGTGAACCGGTCGACGGTGTAGCTGCAGGCGGCGGTCGCGGCCGGTTCGGTGGTGAGGCAGAAGGTCGAGCGGTCCGCGGCGCGCAGCGGGACGAGCAGGGCGATCGAGGCGACGAGCCCGGCGATCGCGGTCCAGCCGAGGAGCTGCTTGTGGCGGGCGGGGAGGAAGAGGTCCGCGACGAGGATGGCCAGGGCGACCACGGCGGTGAGGGTGGGCGGCGCGATCGCGAGCCAGTCGACGGACTGGACGAGGGTCGTGGGGGTCACGAGTTTCCTCCCGCGAGGAGCTTCTGCACGGCCGGGTCGGTGAGGCCGAGGAGAACCGCGGGCCAGAGTCCGGCGAGGACGGTGAGGGCGACGAGCGGGGTCCAGGCGGCGAACTCGTACCCCTGGACGTCGGCGATCGTGGTCTCGCCGCTCGGCCGGGGGCCGCCCATGCAGACCCGGCGGACGACGAGGAGGAGGTACGCGGCGGTGAGGAGGGTGCCGATGCCGCCGATCACCATGAAGGTGAGGAAGGCGGGGCGGCTGAGGCCCTCGGCCGGTTCGAAGGCGCCGAAGAGCGCGAGCATCTCGCCCCAGAAGCCGGCCAGGCCGGGCAGGCCGAGGGAGGCGACGGCGGCGAAGGCGAGCAGGCCGCCCAGGCGCGGGGCCCGGCCGTAGAGGGCCGCGCCGGTGGCGCCGGCGAGGGTGTCGAGGTCGGCGGTGCCGTACCGGTCCTTCAGCGCCCCGACCAGGAAGAACAGCAGGCCGGTGATGAGGCCGTGGGCGATGTTGGCGAAGAGCGCGCCGTTGACGCCGGTGGGGGTCATGGTCGCGATGCCGAGGAGCACGAAGCCCATGTGGCCGACGGAGGAGTACGCGATCAGCCGCTTGAGGTCGCCGTTGACGCCGGGGCGGGTGAGGGCGAGGCAGGCGAGGGATCCGTAGACGATGCCGACCGCGGCGAAGGCGGCGAGGTAGGGGGCGAAGGTCCGCATGCCGTCGGGCGTGATCGGCAGGAGGATCCGGACGAACCCGTACGTACCCATCTTCAGCAGGACGCCGGCGAGGAGGACGGAGCCGACCGTGGGGGCGGCGGTGTGGGCGTCCGGGAGCCAGCTGTGCAGCGGCCACATCGGGGTCTTCACCGCGAGCCCGATCCCGATCGCGAGAACGGCGATGACCTGCACGGATGTGGACAGTCCACGGCCGTTGTCAGTGGCCAGTGCCACCATGTCGAACGTGCCCGCCTTCAGCCCGATGAGGAGCAGGCCGAGCAGCATGACGACCGAACCGAGCAGCGTGAAGAGGATGAACTTCCAGGCGGCGGCCTGCCTGCCTGCACCGCCCCAGCGGGCGATCAGGAAGTACATCGGGATGAGGACCATCTCGAAGGCCAGGAAGAACAGGACGAGGTCGAGGACGGCGAAGGTGGCGAGGGTGCCGGACTCGAGGACGAGGAGGAGTGCGACGAAGCCCCTGGGGGAAGGGCCGCTCGGCATCTTGAAGTAGCTGTAGAGCGCGCAGAGGAAGGTCAGGAGCGCGGTCATGACCAGGAGGGGGAGGGAAATGCCGTCGACACCGAGGTGGAGCCGCACGTCGAGTGCGGGGATCCACTTGATGTCCGTGCTCGCCTGGATCCTCGACGGCTGGTCGTGGTCGAAGCCGAGCGTGAGGACGATCGCGGCGGCGAGGATCACGCCGGTGACGACCACGCCGTGGCGGAGCACGGCCTGGTCCGGGGACTTCCCCTTCAGCCCGGGCGGGGCAGGGAGGAGAGCGGCGACGGCACCGAGGAGCGGGCCGGCGACGATCAACGCGAGAAGGAACTGCATCACGGATTCGCTGATATCGATCACGTCTCACGCTCCGGCGGCGACGAGTACGGCGGCGATCGCCAGGACGACGGAGCCGGCGAGCAGGGCGCTCAGATAGGTCTGCACGTTGCCGGTCTGGGCGCGGCGGACGAGCCAGCCGAGCCACTGGGTGCCGGTGCCCGCGCCGCGTACGTAGGTGTCGACGACCTCGCGGTCCAGGAAGCGGACCAGCGAGGCGGCAGCCAGGACGGGGCGGACGAACACGGCGGCGTAGAGGGCGTCCAGGTGGAAGCCGGCGGCCGCGTGGCGGTGCAGGGGGCCGAGCAGGGCGCGGCCGGGGTCGGTCGGGTCCTCGGCGGGGTGCGGCAGGTGCAGCGCCTCGGCCTCGACCTGGCCCGCGTCGGCGTCGGGGTGGGCGACGTGCGCGGCGACCGCCTCCCGGGCGGGGGCCTTCGTGGCGAGGGTGCGCCAGACCGCGTAGGTGACGGCCGCGCCGATCACGGCGATGCCGGTGCCGAGGACGGCGGTGGTGACGGTCGGGGTGAGGTCGTTCCCGTCGAACCAGTCGTCGAGGTACGTGACGGTCAGTCCGAAGCCGAGGGAGGGGATCGCGAGCACCCACAGGACCGTGGTCATGGCGAGCGGCTGGCGACCGTGGTCGGGGGCCTCGGCGCCCCGGCCCCGGAAGGCCAGCAGCCAGAGGCGCATCGCGTAGGCGGCGGTGAGGAGGGCGGTGAGCAGGCCCGCGACGAGGACGGTCCAGCCGGCCCCGGCGGGGGCGACGGTCCGGTCCCCGAGGGCGGTGTGCTCGGCGGCCACGAGGACGGCTTCCTTGGAGAAGAAGCCGGCGAACGGGGGCAGGGCGGCGAGCGCGAGGAGGGCGACGGTCATCGTCCAGTACGCGTCGGGGATCCGCTTCGTCAGGCCGCTCATCCGGGACATGGCCGAGAGCGAGTTCGTACCGGCGGCGTGGATGACGACGCCGGCGGCGAGGAAGAGGAGGGCCTTGAAGGCGCCGTGGGCCATGAGGTGGAAGACGGCGGCACCGCGGTCGCCCACGGCCAGGGCGCCGGCCATGTAGCCGAGCTGGCCGATGGTCGAGTAGGCGAGGACGCGCTTGATGTCGTCCTGGGCGAGCGCGGCGAGCGCCGAACCGACCATCGTCACCGCGGCCATCACGGCGAGCACCGTCAGCGCGGCCGCGGAGGAGGTGAAGACGGGCAGCAGCCGGGCCACGAAGTAGATACCGGCGGCGACCATCGTCGCCGCGTGGATGAGCGCGGAGACGGGGGTGGGGCCGGCCATCGCGTCGGGGAGCCAGTTGTGCAGCGGGAACTGCGCGGACTTGCCCGCCACGCCGGCGAGGAGCAGCAGTGCGATGAGGGTGGGGTGGTCGAGTCCGTCGCGCCGGACGGTTTCGAGGATCCCGTCGATCCGGAACGTGCCCGCGTCCGTGGCGAGCGCGAAGAGGCCGAACAGGAAGGGGACGTCGCCGAGCTTGGTGACCAGGAAGGCCTTGAGGGAGGCGGCCCGCGCCTCGGGGGTCTCCCAGTAGTGGCCGACGAGGAAGTACGAGCAGATGCCCATGATCTCCCAGCCGACCAGGAGCACCATCAGGTCGCCCGAGTAGACGACGAGCAGCATCGCGGAGGTGAAGAGGGAGACGAGCGCGGCGTACGAGGGGTAGCGCGGGTCGTCGCGCAGATAGCCGGTCGAGTAGACCTGCACGCACGTGGCGACCACGCCGACGAGGACGGCGACGAGGGCGGCGAAGCCGTCGATGTTCAGGGCCAGGTCGATGGGGACCGAGCCGGTGGGGGTCAGCTGGGTGGCGGCCTCGATCGTCTTCCCGCCGCCCTGCCGGACGGCGACGATCGCGGCGAGGACGGCGGCGGCGAGCGTCGGCAGGACCGCGAGGGGGCGGACGTAGCCGGGGGCGGTCCGGCCGAGGAGCAGGCCGGCGGCGGAGCCGAGGAAGGGGAGGAGGGGGACGAGCAGGGCGAGGGTCGTGGTGGTCACGCGGCGGCCTCGGCCTTCTCGTCGGCGTCGGAGGTCGGCTCCGCGGTGTCGGCGGTGGGGCCGGTCGTGGGATCGGGCGTGGTCTCGGCGGTGTCGCGGAGTCGGTCGACGTCCGAGCTGCCGCGGTTGCGGTAGACCATCAGGACGATCGAGAGGCCGATGCCGATCTCCGCGGCGGCGATGGCGATGGTGAAGAGCGTGAGCGCCTGGCCCGCGTGCAGGGCGTCGCGGAGCCAGACGTCGAAGGCGACCAGGTTGAGGTTGACGGCGTTGAGCATCACCTCGACGGACATCAGGACCAGGATCGCGTTGCGGCGGGCGAGGACGCCGTAGAGGCCGACGCAGAAGAGCAGGGCGGCGAGGACGGCGGGGTAGGCGAGATGCATCAGTCCCGGGCCTCCTTGGCGTTCTTGCGGGACAGGACGATCGCGCCGACCAGTGCGGCGAGGAGGAGGACGGAGAGCGCCTCGAAGGGCAGCACCCAGTGCCGGAAGAGCATCTCGCCGGTGACCTCGGTGGAGCCCTGGGCCGGTCCGTCGAGGTCGATCCAGGTCGTACGGAAGGCGTCGACGACCACCCAGACGAGGGCGGCGGCCGCGGCGAGCGCGACCGCGAGGGCGACGGGGCGGTTGCCCGAGTCGGCGTCCGGGGAGCGGCCGATGGGGGCCTTGGTGAGCATGAGCCCGAAGAGCAGGAGGACGACGACGGAGCCGACGTAGATCAGTACCTGGACCCAGGCGATGAACTCGGCGGTGAGGAGGAGGTACTCGACGGCGAGCCCGCCGAGCGTGGCGACCAGCCAGAGCGCGGCGTGCACGAGCTGGCGGGTGGTGACGGTGACGACGGCGGCGCCGAGGGTCACGAGGCCGACGAGGAGGAAGGCGATCTCGACGCCGGAGGGCGAGAGGAAGCCGGGGGTGGTGGCGGCGAGCGTGGTGGCGGCGAGGTTCACTCCTGCCCCTCCCGCGCTTCCGCGGCGGCCGCCGCGGCGGCGGCCTTCTCCACGGCCTTGCGGGCCGCGCCGAACTCCTTCGGCTCCTCCGCGCGCGGGTCGAGCGCGGGCGGTTCGGGGACCGTCCACATCCACTCGCGGAGCTTGTCGCGCTCGTGGGTGAGTTCGTGGATGTCGGTCTCGGCGTACTCGAACTCGGGCGACCAGAACAGCGCGTCGAACGGGCAGACCTCGATGCAGATACCGCAGTACATGCAGAGGGCGAAGTCGATGGCGAAGCGGTCGAGGACGTTACGGCTGCGCTCGCGGCCGCCGGGGGCGGCGGCCGGGACCGTCTCCTTGTGGGAGTCGATGTAGATGCACCAGTCGGGGCACTCGCGGGCGCAGAGCATGCAGACGGTGCAGTTCTCCTCGAAGAGCCCGATGACACCGCGGGTGCGGGGCGGGAGTTCGGGCTGCTTGTCCGGGTACTGCGCGGTGTGCGAGCGCTTCGTCATCGTACGGAGCGTGACGGCGAGGCCCTTGGCGAGGCCGGAGCCGGGGAAAGAGCGGGGCCGCCCGGAGGGCGTCGATGAGGGGTGGTGGTCGGGAGACGCGGTGGGCATTAGTTGATCGCCACCTTCACGATGCCGGTGAGCGCGATCTGCGCGAGGGCGAGCGGTACGAGGGTGGTCCAGGCGAGCTTCTGGAGCTGGTCCTCGCGGAGCCGGGGGTAGCTGACCCGGAGCCAGATGACGACGAAGGCGAGGATCGCGGTCTTGAGCAGGGTCCAGACCCAGCCGAGGCCGTCGGCGCCGAAGGGGCCGTGCCAGCCGCCGAGGAAGAGGACGGTGGTGAGGCCGCACAGGACGACGATGCCGGCGTACTCGGCGAGCAGCAAGAGCGCGAAGCGGAGGCCGGTGTACTCGGTGTACGCCCCGAAGATGATCTCGGAGTCGGCGACGGGCATGTCGAACGGCGGGCGCTGGAGCTCGGCGAGACCGGCGACGAAGAAGACGAGGGCGCCGACGATCTGCCAGGGCAGCCACCACCACTCGAAGGCGTTCACGATGCCGGGGAGGGAGACGGTGCCGGCGGCCATCGCGACGGAGGCGGCGGTGAGCAGCATCGGGAGCTCGTAGGCGAGCAGCTGGGCGGCGGTGCGGAGGCCGCCGAGCAGGGAGAACTTGTTGGCGGAGGCCCAGCCGGCCATGAGGCTGCCGAGGACGCCGACGCCCATGACGGCGAGTACGAAGAAGATGCCGGCGTCGACGACCTGGCCGACGGCGCCTTCGCTCGGGCCGATGGGGATGGCGACGAGGACGAGGAGGTACGGGAGGAGGGCGACGGCGGGGGCGAGCTGGAAGACGCGGCGGTCGGCGTTGGCCGGGACGACGTCCTCCTTCTGCGCGAACTTGACCCCGTCGGCGACGAGCTGGGCCCACCCGTGGAACCCACCGGCGTACATGGGCCCGAGGCGCCCCTGCATGTGTGCCATGACCTTGTGCTCGGTCTGCCCGACGACGAGGGGCAGCACGAGGAAGACGGCGAAGACGACGAGCAGCCGAATGGCGACGTCCATTGCGTCGTTCACGCGGGATCGCCTCCGGCGGGGGTGGTGGGGTCGGTGGGGTTACGTCGGGTGTCGCCATCCGCTTCGGGGGCGGGTGCCGCGTCCGGGGCGGGCTCGGCCTCGGGAGCGGGCGTCGCCTCCGGAGCGGGCTCGGCCTCGGGAGCGGGCGTCGCCTCCGGAGCGGGCTCGGCCTCGGGAGCGGGCGTCGCCTCCGGGGCGGGCTCGGCCTCGGGAGCGGGCGTCGCCTCCGGAGCGGGCTCGGCCTCGGGAGCGGGCGTCGCCTCCGG
>NZ_JAUPWM010000057.1:0-23312 GCF_032436795.1 Streptomyces sp. P9(2023) | reverse complement strand
ACCCCCGCCCGCCCCCCCGCCCACCACCCACCCCGCCGGGGGGCCGCCCCCCCGCCCGTGCCGGCCGGGGGCCCCCCCCCCCCCGCCCCCGGGCCCCCCCGGGGGGGCCCGCGGCGAAGGCGTTCACCCTGGAGACATGACGACCTTTCTGGTGACCGGAGGTACGGGGACGCTCGGCCACCCCGTCTGCGACCGACTGCGCGCGGCGGGCCACGAGGTGCGCGTCCTGAGCCGGCACGCGCCGCCGTACGCGGTCGATCTGCGCCGCGGCGGGCCGCTCCTCGACCGCGCGGTCCAGGGCGTGGACACGATCGTCCACTGTGCGAACATCCTGCGGGGCGACGACCAGGGCCTGCGCAACCTGCTCGACGCCGCGCGCCGGGCGGAGGTCCCGCACCTGGTCTACATCTCGATCGTCGGCGTGGACCGCGTGCCGCTGCCCTACTACAAGGCCAAGTACGCCGCCGAGCGGATGATCGAACAGTCGGGCATCGGCTGGACGCTGCTGCGGACCACGCAGTACCACGACCTGATCCTGCGGCTCCTGGCCGGCCTGGCGAAGCCGCCGGTGATGCTGATCCCGAAGGACGTGCCGGACCAGCCGATGGAGGTCACGGAGGCCGCCGCGCGCCTCGCGGAGCTGGCGCAGGGCGACCCGGTGGGCCGGGTGGAGGACATGGGCGGCCCGGAGGTCCGTACGTTCGCCGAGCTGGCGGCCGCGTACCTGGCGGCGACCGGCACGGAACGGCGTGTCGTGGAGGTCCCCCTCGCGGGCAAGATCTACCGGGGGCTCCGGGACGGCGGCCACCTCGCCCCGGAGCAGGCGGTGGGACGGGTGACGTTCGAGGAGTTCC
The DNA here is from genome assembly GCF_032436795.1 of Streptomyces sp. P9(2023). Taxonomy (NCBI): domain Bacteria; kingdom Bacillati; phylum Actinomycetota; class Actinomycetes; order Kitasatosporales; family Streptomycetaceae; genus Streptomyces; species Streptomyces sp. P9(2023). Next base: position 22,458 of record NZ_JAUPWM010000057.1, on the reverse strand, counting down.
TCGCGGCGCGATTCGGCGCCCAGGGAATCTGAGGGGCCTACGGGAACAGCGCGTCCTGGGCCGCGTCGCGGGCGGCCAGGAGGGCGCCGCGGAGGACCGCCGTGTCGCCGAGGGCGGTGGCACGGACCTCCGTGCGGAGTGGGGAGAGCGCGGCGAGTTCGGCTTCCACGCGGGCGGCGAGGTCCGGGCCGCCCAGGTGACCCGTACCGCCGCCGAGGACCACCAGGCCGGGGTCGAGGACCGAGGCGACGGCCGCCGCGCCGACCGCGAGGCGACGGGCCAGGGTGTCGAGGAAGGGGCCGTGTCCGGAGCCGAGCGCACCGGCCGGGTCGAGGCCGTGCTCCACGGCGAGGGCGTCCACCGCCGCCGCGCAGGCCAGCTCGTGGAAGCCGCCGTCGCAGCCGGTCGCCGACGGCAGCCCGGAGGTGCCGGGCACCGGCAGGAAGCCGAGCTCGCCCGCCCCGCCCGAGGCCCCGCGGCGCAGCCGGCCGTCCAGGACGACGGCCGCACCGACCCCCTGGCCGAGCCAGACCAGCACGAACGTGTCGCGGTCGCGGGCGGCGCCGGCCCGCTGCTCCGCGACGGCCGCGAGGTTGGTCTCGTTCTCGACGAGCACGGTCGCGGGCAGCCGTTCCTGGAGCGTGGCGATCAGCCGCCGGTGCCATTCGGGCAGCCCCGTCGAGTCCCGCAGCTCCCCGGTGGCCGGGTCGATCAGTCCGGGCGCGCCGACGGCGACACTGTGCAGCCGCTCCACCCCCACCGACTTCGCGGTCCGCTCCAGGAGGGAGACCGCCTTCTCGACGGCGGGTCCGGTGCCGTCCTCCCCGCCGATCGGGGCCGAGGCCTCCGCGAGCGTGGTGCCGAGCAGGTCGGCGACCGTGAGCGACACGGAGTCCGTGCGTACGTCGAGCGCGGCGAGGTGGGCGTGGTCCGCGGCGATCCCGTACAGCTTCGCGTTGGGGCCGCGCCGCTCGGCGCCGGACTCCCCCACGATCCGGACGAGTCCGGAGCCCTGGAGCCGTTCGACGAGGTCGGCGACGGTGGGGCGGGAGAGTCCGGTCAGCGTCTTCAGCTGAGTCGCCGTCAACGGGCCCTCGTCCTGGAGCAGTCGCAGGGCGAGCCGGTCGTTGATGGCTCGGGCGGTGCTCGGGGATGCGGCCATGCCGGGATCCTCTCAGACGCGTGTCGACGCTCTCCGCCGCCCACTATTTATCAGGCAGGGTTCCTGATAGTTTACTGCCCGCCAACCGAGGGAGGGCACATGGCGGGCGAGACCGTCTTCAGTACCGAGCGACTGCGGCGGGCCCGGTTCGCCGTCGCCGCCGTCTTCTGCGTCCACGGCGCGGTCACCGGCAGCTTCGCCACCCGCATCCCGTGGATCCAGGACCACGCGGGCGTGAGCGCGGGCCAGCTCGGCCTCGCCCTCGCGTTCCCCGCGATCGGCGCCTCGCTCGCGATGCCGCTGGCCGGCGCCATCAGCCACCGCTTCGGGGCCCGTACGGCGCTGCGCGGACTGCTCGTGCTCTGGACAATGTCCCTGACTCTGCCGTCCCTCGCCCCGAACATCTACGGGCTCTGCGCGGTGCTCTTCGTCTACGGCGCAACGGCAGGCATGTCCGACGTGGCGATGAACGCCCTCGGTGTCGAGACCGAGAACCGGCTCGGGAAGTCGATCATGTCAAGCCTGCACGGCATGTGGAGCGCGGGCGCGCTGATCGGCTCCGCCGCCGGCACCGTCGCCGCCCACCTCGGCGGGGACGCCCGGCTGCACCACCTGATCGCGGCCCTCGTCCTGACCGCGCTCGGCCTGGTCTGCTGCCAGGGCGTGCTCGATCTGCAGAGCCCCCCGGAGGAGGAGGCGCCGCCGCGCTTCTCGCTGCCGCCCAAGTCGGCCCTGATCATCGGCGCCATCGGGTTCTGCGCCGTGTTCGCCGAGGGCGCCAGCCTGGACTGGTCGGCGGTCTACCTGCGGGACGAACTCGGCTCCTCGGCGGGTGTCGCCGCGGCCTCGACCACCGCCTTCGCGCTGACGATGGCCATCGCCCGGCTCGCCGGCGACCGGGTGGTGGACCGGTTCGGCGCGGTGCGGACGGTACGGGTCGGCGGCGTCGCCGCGACCGTCGGCGGCCTGCTCGTGGTCCTTGCACCGCACGCCGCTCTGGCGATGGCCGGTTTCGGGCTCATCGGCCTCGGCGTCGCCGTCGTCGTACCGCTGGCCTTCGCGGCGGCGGGGCGGAGCGGCCCGAACCCCAGCCAGGCCATCGCGGGCGTCGCCACCATCACGTACACCTCGGGCCTCATCGCCCCCTCGGCCATCGGTGGCATCGCCGACGCGACCTCGCTGATGTTCTCCTTCGGCCTGGTCACGCTGCTCGCCTTCGGCCTGGTGCTCGGCGCCGGGGTGCTCCGCCCGGGGTCCAAGGCCACGGCCGCCCCGGCCGCGAGCGGAAGCCCGGCGGCGAGCTCGGGCAAGGTCTCCTAGGGCCCGCACCGACCGCACCGACCGCCCCGACCTCACGTCGGGGCCCCGGTGACCAGCGGCGCATTATCATGTGGCTGAACTTTTTCGGCTGATGTTTCGCGCGGCGAACCGGCCGCCGTCACCGGAGAACTGGAGCGACCACATGAACCTCGGCGTGCGCTGGACCCTGCACGGCGACGGACGAACACCCGCTCCAGGAGCCGTCGTCCGGCCGGACGAACGGCTCTCCTGGCCCCGTACGGCCGGCCTCGGCGCCCAGCACGTGGTCGCGATGTTCGGTGCGTCCTTCGTGGCGCCCGTCCTGATGGGGCTCGACCCGAACCTCGCCATCATGATGTCCGGCGTCGCGACGGTGATCTTCCTGCTCGCGACGCGCGGCACCATCCCCAGCTACCTGGGCTGCTCGCTCTCCTTCGTCGGTGTCGCCGCGGCCATCCGGGCCTCCGGCGGCACCAGCGCGACCGTCACGGGCGCGGTCCTCGTCGTCGGCGCGGTGCTGTTCCTGGCGGGCTTGGCGGTACGGAAGTTCGGCGCGCGGATCATCCACGCGGCGATGCCCCCGATCGTCACCGGCGCCGTCGTGATGCTGATCGGCTTCAACCTCGCCCCGGTCACCGCCGCCACCTACTGGCCGCAGGACCAGTGGACGGCGCTGCTCGTCATGCTCTTCACCGGTCTTGCCGTGGTCTGTCTGCGCGGCTTCTGGTCGCGCATCGCGATCTTCCTCGGCCTGATCTTCGGCTACGCCATCTCCTGGGTCTTCGACCTGGTCTTCGGCAAGATCCACTCGATGTCGCCAGGCGGCCAGGTCACCGACCACTGGCGGCTCGACCTCTCGGCCGTGTCGAAGGCCGACTGGATCGGCCTGCCGTCCTTCCACGGCCCCAGCTTCGAGTGGTCGGCGATCCTTGTCGCGCTGCCCGTCGTCATCGCCCTGATCGCCGAGAACGCCGGTCACGTCAAGGCCGTCGGCGAGATGACCGGCGACCCGCTCGACGACAAGCTCGGCACCGCCATCGCCGCCGACGGCGCCGCCTCGATGCTGTCGACCGCCGTCGGCGGTCCGCCGAACACCACGTACTCCGAGAACATCGGCGTCATGGCGGCCACCCGCGTCTACTCCACCGCCGCTTACTGGGCAGCGGCCGGCTTCGCGCTGCTCTTCGGTCTCTGCCCCAAGTTCGGCGCGGTCGTGGCGGCGATCCCGGGCGGTGTGCTCGGCGGCATCACGGTGATCCTCTACGGCATGATCGGTCTGCTCGGCGCCCAGATCTGGATCAACGCCAAGGTGGACCTCCGTAACCCGCTCAACCTGGTGCCGGCCGCGGCGGGCATCATCATCGGCGTCGGTGGCGTGAAGCTGACCTTCACGGACACCTTCGAGCTGGGCGGCATCGCGCTCGGCACGCTCGTCGTGATCACCGGCTACCACGTGCTGCGGGCCTTCGCCCCGGCGCACATGAAGCAGCAGGAGCCCCTGCTCGACTCGGGCACCAGCTCGTACGAGAGCACGAAGGACAGCGGGCCGGTCGGCAAGTCATAGGCATATTCGCCCGTTCTGGGGAAGCCGGGCCGAGGGAGTTCCCTCCCGGGCCCGGCTGCTGAGACGCTGCTCCCCATGGCGCAGACCACGCAGATCGGGCAGTTCACCGCGGTCGACCCGGTGGTGGAGCGGATGCGGTCCATCCGCTCGGCCTGGCATCCGGCCGACGGGGTCGCCGTCTTCAACCGGGTCTATCTGACCGTGACGGAGGAGATCGGCCGGGCCATCGACTCCGGTACCTTCGCCGACCGGCGGGCCGCCGCGACCCTCGACGTCCGTTTCGCGGAGCGCTATCTCGCGGTCGTCGACTCCGTCGCCACCGGCCGTCCCGCCCCGGCCTGCTGGCGGCCGCTCTTCCACTACCGGCGGCATCCCGGCGTACGGCCGCTGCAGTTCGCGCTCGCCGGGATCAACGCGCACATCGGGCACGACCTGGCGCTCGCCGTGGTCGACACCTGCCGGGCGCTGCAGTGCGCGCCACGGGACCTGGAGGACGAGTTCGACCGGGTCGGCGACATCCTCATGCTGCTCGAAGAGCGCATCCGCGAGGAAGTGATGCCGGGCCCGGACCTGTTGGAGATCACGGACCCGCTGACGCATCTGCTGGGCTGCTGGAGCCTGGACCGGGCCCGCGACGGGGCCTGGCTCGCCGCCCGCTCGCTCTGGCATCTGCGCGAACTGCCAGAGCTGGCCGAGGAGTTCACCGAACGCCTCGACCGGTCGGTCGGCCTGGTGGGGCGGATGCTGCTCACGCCGCTCGCCCCACGCGGCTGACCGCGCGACCGAGGACGGTCAGTCCTCCGGGAGCTCGACCGGGGCGATCTCGTCGTACACGTCGCCCGGGCCCGGGTTGGTGGCGTCGGTGGCGCCGCCGAAGTGGTGCATCACGCCCCACACCGCGTTGAGCGCGGTCTGCACGGCGCCCTCGGCCCAGCCGGCCGTCCAGGAGATGTCGTCGCCGGCGAGGAAGATGCCCCGCTTGTCCTCGGGCAGCCGGTCCTGCATGAAGTGCGTGAACAGGCGGCGCTGGTAGCGGTAGTGGCCCGGCAGGTTCGCCTTGAAGGCGCCCATGAAGTAGGGCTCGTTCTCCCAGGAGACCGTCACCGGGTTGCCGATGATGTGCTTCCGGATGTCGACCTTCGGGTATATCTCGCCGAGCGACTTCAGCATGACCTCCATCCGCTCGTTCGCGGACAGCGGCAGCCACTTCAGGCTGTCGTCGCACCAGGTGTACGAGAGGCAGATCGTGGCCGGCTTGTCCGGGCCGTCGTCCAGGAGGTACGTGCCACGGGTCATCCGGTCGGTCAGCGTCATCGACATGACGTCCCGGCCGGTCTCCTCGTCCTTGTCCAGCCAGAACGGCCGGTCGACGGGCACGAAGAGCTTCGAGCTCTCCATGTAGTGGGTGCGCTCGATCGCCGTCCAGTGGTCGATCGGGAAGAGCGAGTCGTCGCAGGCGATCTTGGAGAGCAGCATCCAGGACTGGGCGGTGAAGATCGCCGCCTGGAAGGTACGGATGTCACCGGAGGCGTCCGTGACGGTGATCCGGTTGCCGGCGGTGCGGTTCAGCCGGGTCACGGCCGGCTTCGGGTCGCCCTCGTGCAGGGACTTCAGGGAGGTGCCCTGCGCCCAGTGGACGATCTTCTCCGGCTCGCGCTCCCACAGCCGCAGCGGCAGCTGCTGCGAGCCGCCGTCGATGCCGCGGTGGTGGTCGTCGGCCTCGGTGTAGACGACCCGGAGGATCTCCAGGATGGAGTTGGGGAAGTCGGTGTCCCAGCCGCCCGTGCCGAAGCCGACCTGGCCGAAAATCTCGCGGTGACGGAAGGACTTGAACGACTCCGACTCGCACAGGAAGCCGTAGAAGGTCTGGTTGTCGAGCTTCTCGACGAGCTTGGACCAGATCTCGCGGATGCGCGGGACGTCCCGCTCGCGCATGGCCTGGTTCATGTCGGAGAAGTCGGCGCCCTCGTCGAGGCAGGCGTTCCACGCGTTCATCACGTCGCGGTAGACCTGCGGGAGGTCGGCCACGGTCTGCGCGTAGTGCGACTCGCCCTTGAGGTCGACGACCGTCGACGGGGTCGACTCGGCGAGCGGGTTCGGGAACGGCGAGGTCGTCAGGCCGACCAGGTCGATGTAGTGCTGGAGCGCCGTGGAGGACGGCGGGAAGCGCATGGCGCCCATCTCGGCCGTCAGACCGTCCGTGCCGGTGCCCTCGAAGCCCACGGTGCGCAGCCGGCCGCCGATCTGGTCGGCCTCGTAGACGACGGGCTTGAGGCCCATCTTCATCAGCTCGTACGCGGCGATGATGCCCGACAGACCGCCGCCGATGACCGCGACCTCGGTGCCGTGCTCGGTCGCGGGTATCTGGCCGAGCCCGGCCGGGTGGGCCAGGAAGTCGTCGTAGGCGTACGGGAAGTCCGGACCGAACATGGTGATCGGCGGCTGGCCGTCGCTGTGCGGGACGGCGGTCGTGGGCACCGTGGACGTCATGGGGTACGGACTCCTTGCGGGGAAAAGCGGGGGGAGGTTCGGGAAGAAGAGGGCGGCTCAGACGAGGGAGCCGTACAGGCCGGGGCGCCGGTCGCGGAGGTAGGGGTTGTCCTTGCGCGAGGCGGCGAGCAGGGCCGGGTCGACGTCGCCGAGGACGAGGTCCTCACCGCGGCCGGCGCGGGCCCGGGCGGTGCCGTCGGGCGCGGCGAGTACGGAGAGGCCGACGAACTCGAAGTCGCCCTCGGGTCCGGTCCGGTTGGCGTACGCGATGTAGATCTGGTTCTCGAAGGCGCGCACGGGGACGACGGACTCGGGGACGACCTCGGCGGGGTGCATGAGCGCGGTCGGCACGAGGAGGAGGTCCGTACCGGCCAGGGCCTGCGCCCGTACGTTCTCGGGGAACTCGACGTCGTAGCAGATCATCAGGCCGACGGTGAGGCCGCCGAGCTCCGCCTGGACGACGGCGTCCTCGCCGGGGGTGAACCAGTGGTGCTCGAAGTCGCCGAAGAGGTGGGTTTTGCGGTAGCGCGCGAGCGTGCCGCCGTCGGCGCCGATGAGCTGGGCCGCGTTGTACAGAACGCCGTGCCGTTCGGTGTCCCGCTCCGGGTAGCCGTAGCCGATGGCGAGGCCGTGGCGGGCGGCGAGGGCCGCGATCGCGCGGGCGGAGGGGCCGTCGGCCGGCTCGGCCAGGCGCGCGATGTCGGCGCCGATCGCGTACCCGGTGAGGAAGAGCTCGGGGGCCAGCAGCACCGCGGCGCCGGCGGCGGCCGCGCGGGCGGCGGCCTCGTCGAGAACCTTGAGGTTGGCGGCCACGTCGCCGAGCTCGCCGGAGCTCTGGAGCAGGGCGGTGCGCAGCGCGGGCATGGGCCATCCTCGGGGGATCGGAGTACAGGGGGAAGACGTCAAAAACGGTACGGTTTCGCGCTCCATCGGGACAAGGCGCGACCGTTGCGGACCGACCGTCGAACCGTTGCGCGATCAGCGACCAGGGCGGTGATTCGTTGCGTACGGCTGCGACCGGGGTCGTAGGGCTCCCCCGCCGCGCGGCGGAGAGCGGAACCGTTCCTTGGCGCGACGCTCCGGGGCGGCATGGCCGGAAGAGTGGTGGTCGTCCGGTTGACCTGCCGAAAGGACCACCATGAACCGCCGTACGAAGATCGCCGCGCTGACCGCCGCCCTGCTGATCACGGCCGGGGCCGCGGGCTCCGCCGTCGCCTCAGGAGACGGCCGGGGCGGCAGCCGCGAGGCGGCCGCGCTGACCGGTAGCGCGAAGCTCTACCGGCCGGCCGGTGACGACATCACGTTCACCTTCGACGCGCATCTGGCCGCGAAGGACCGGCAGGATCCGATGGCGGCCACCGGCACGTTCCGCTTCAGCCACTACAAGGGCGACTGGGGTGGCTCCGCCAAGGTGAAGGTCGACTGCCTTACGACGGGCGGCAAGGTGGCGGTCGTGACCGGCATCGTCGTCGAGACCGATGTGAAGGAGTTCCGTAACAAGCGCGTCGGCGTCACGGTCTACGACAACGGCAAGCACGACCGGCTCGGCTACTCCTGGGCGACCTCGGACCCGGAGAAGGACGTGGTGCAGCCGTGCCTCAGCGGCGCGCCCTTCGAGAAGGTGAAGGCCGGCACGGGCGACTTCAAGGTTGTGCCCTGGGAGTTCGTCTACCCGGCCGAGTAGACCGCCCCACGGGGGTGGGCGGGCGGAGCGCGGTGCGGGAACCACGGCCCGCACCGCCCCCGGCCTCCCGCGGCCCGCGAGTGGCTACGCGGGTGAGCCGGAGGAGAAGCGTCGCAGCAGCGGCGAGAGCACCAGGACGGACTTGGTGCGCTCCACGAACGGCTCGCCCGCGATGCGCTCCAGAACGCGCTCGAAGTGGCGCATGTCGGAGGCGAAGACCTGCACGAGGGCGTCCGCGTCGCCGGTGACGGTCGACGCGGACACCACCTCGGGGTACCGCTCAAGACCTCGCCGGATGTCGTTCGGCGAGGTGTTGTGGCGGCAGTAGATCTCGACGAACCCCTCGGTCTCCCAGCCGAGCGCCGCCGGGTCCACCCGTACGGTGAATCCGGTGATGGCGCCCTCGGCCCGCAGCCGGTCCACGCGCCGCTTGACGGCGGGCGCGGACAGGCCGACGAGCGAACCGATGTCGGCGTACGAGCGGCGGGCGTCCTCCGCGAGGGCGTGGACGATGCGTTCGTCGAGGTCGTTGAGTCGCACTACGGGTGGATCACTTCTCTGCGTCGGAGGCCATCACATCCGTGGCCAGGCGGGAGCGGCGCATGCCGTACAGGAAGTAGAACACGAGGCCCGCGGCCATCCAGCAACCGAAGACCACCCAGGTGACCGAGTCCAGGCTGAACATGTTGTACACGCAGAACAGGAAGCCGAGGATCGGGAAGGTCCAGCCCAGCGGCACGCGGAAGGTGCGGTCCAGGGTCGGGCGGGTGCACCGCAGCACGATGACCGCGATGTTGACCAGGGCGAAGGCGAAGAGCGTGCCGATGCTGGTGGCGTCGACGAGCTTGCCCAGCGGGATGACGGAGGCGAGAGCGCCGCAGAAGAGCGAGACGATCACGGTGTTCACGCGCGGGGTGCCGGTCTTGCCGCTGACCTTGGCGAAGACCTTCGGCACGAGGCCGTCGCGGGACATCGCGAAGAGGACGCGGGTCTGGCCGTAGAGGACGGTCAGCACGACGCTGGCGATCGAGATGACGGCGCCGGCGGCGAGCAGCGTGCCCCAGAAGGCCTGGCCGCTGACGTCGTTCATGATCGCGGCGAGCGAGGCCTCGGAGCCCTCGAAGTCCTTCCAGTTCCACGCGCCGACGGCGACGGCCGCGACGAGGACGTAGAGGACGGTGACGATGAGGAGCGACAGCATGATCGCGCGGGGCAGGTCGCGCTTCGGGTCCTTCGCCTCCTCACCGGCGGTGGAGGCGGCGTCGAAGCCGATGTACGAGAAGAAGAGGCTCGCTCCGGCGGCGCTGACGCCGGCCATGCCGAGCGGCATGAAGTCGGCGTAGTTGCCGGACTTGAAGCCCATGAACCCGATGGCGCAGAACAGGACCAGCGCGGCGATCTTCACGAACACCATGACGGTGTTGACGAGGGCGGACTCGCGGGCGCCGCCCAGCAGGAAGACCATCGCGAGCAGGACGACGATCAGACCCGGCAGGTTGATGATCCCGCCCTCACCGGGGGCCGAGGAGAGCACGTCGGGGATGGTGACGCCGATCGTGCCGTCGAGCAGCTCGTTGAGGTACTCGCCCCAGCCGACGGCCACGGCGGCGACCGAGACGCCGTACTCCAGGACCAGACACCAGCCGCAGACCCAGGCGACAAGTTCACCCATCGTTGCGTACGCATACGAGTAGGAGGAGCCGGCGACCGGTATGGAGCCGGCCAGCTCGGCGTACGAGAGAGCCGAGAAGAGGGCCGTGAGGCCGGCGATGACGAAGGCGATCGTGACCGCGGGGCCGGCCTTCGGAACGGCGTCGCCGAGGACCACGAAAATGCCGGTGCCGAGCGTGGCACCGATGCTGATCATGGTCAGCTGCCACATCGAGAGGGTGCGGCGGAGCGAGCCGCCCTCGCCCTGGCCACCCTCGGCGACCAGGCGTTCTACCGGCTTGCGCCGGGTCAGGGCGGAGAGCCCGGAGGTCTTGGGGACGGACGGCTCGACGGCCGGTGAGGCCGTGCCTTGATCCAGCACTGCGGAGGCTCCTTGATCGCTGCCTGTCGAAATGCGACGACCACGGCGGTACGCGGGCAGGACGAAAGGGCCCGCGAGGGAGGGGGAACCGCCGAGCAGGCGGTCGCCGCCACTCCTGGTACGAGGCATGAGCCTAAGGCCATGGGCTTCGCGCTCGTAATGCAGGGTTGTTGCGCACCAGCAGATGATCATTGCGCGCTCGGGGCGCAGACGGGGAAACATTGCGCCCCGCCGCATGAATCGGCACATTGGGGCCCTAACGGGGGTGTGAAGAACCCCTGGCGTGCGCATTGACTCCTCGTGCGCGATGACCGACTCTGCGATCCCCCTGCGTCCCCTGTCTCGTCCCCTGTCTCGTCCTTTGCGTCGCCCCTTTCGTCGTCCCTTGCGTCCCCTCGATCGGAGGCTTCGGTGGGCTGGCTGGAACCCGCTCCCTTCCTGCGCGGCACGGCCTGGCTCGACGGCGGGCGGGCGGTCCGCGCCGACCCCGCCGACCTGGCCCGGCTGCCGTGGGACACCGCCGAGCGGGCGGCGCTGCCGATCGGCGTACGGGTCGAGTTCACGGCCGCGCCCGGCACCCGGACGGTCGAGCTGCGCTACCGCGCGGCCGTGCCCGGCACCGGGGACGCGATGCGGGCGCTACGGCACTGCTTCGCGCTCTGGCGGGGCGGGCGGTGCCTGGGCGAGAGCTTCACGGCCCCGGCGGAGGAGGCGACGGTCGCACTCGAACTCCCGCCCGGCGGAGGGACGTTCACGGTCCATCTGCCGGAGAGCCAGGCCCCGGTGGTGCTCGGGCTGCGGGCACGCGACGGCGCCCTCTCCCCCGCCCCGAGGCGGCCGCGCTGGCTGGTGCACGGGGACTCGATCACCGAGGGCTGGTGGTCGACGCGCCCCGCGCACTCCTGGCCGGCCACGGCGGGGCGGACGCTGGGCCTGGACACGGTCAACCTCGGCTACGCGGGCGGGGCACGCGGCGAGCTGCCCCTCGCCGAGCAGCTCGCGAGCCTCCCGGGCGAGCTCGTCACCCTCGCCTTCGGCACCAACTGCTGGTCCAGGGCGCCCTGTTCGGCCGGCTGGCTGTACGAGACGGTTCGGGCGTACGTGGGCCTGGTGCGCCGGTGCCACCCGGACGCCCCGCTGCTGATCCTCTCCCCCGTGCTGCGCCCGGAGGCCGAGACCGTCCGCAACGCGCTGGGCGCCACGCTGGCGGACCTGCGCACGGCCATGGAGCACGCGGGCCGCGATCTGGCGGCGGAGGGCGACAGGCGGCTCCTGGTGCTGCCCGGCCGCCCCCTGCTCGACCCGGAGGACCTGGCGGACGGCCTGCACCCCAACGACCGGGGGCACGCCCGGATGGCGGCGGCGGTCGCGGAGGCGCTGGGTCCGTACGTACGGCGGTAAGATCCGGCCACGTACGCCGAAGGCCCCCGCGAGCCTGGACTCACGGGGGCCTTCGTACGACGTACCGGCTTGTGCCGACTAGCTCCAGCTGGCGTGCAGCGGCTTGCCCTCGGCGTAACCGGCGGCGCTCTGGATGCCGATCACGGCCTTCTCCTCGAACTCGGCCAGCGAGGCCGCGCCCGCGTAGGTGCAGGAGGAGCGGACGCCCGCGATGATCGAGTCGATCAGGTCCTCGACGCCCGGGCGGGCCGGGTCGAGGAACATCCGGGAGGTCGAGATGCCCTCCTCGAAGAGACCCTTGCGGGCCCGGTCGTACGCGGACTCCTCGCTGGTGCGGTTCTGCACGGCGCGCGCGGAGGCCATGCCGAACGACTCCTTGTACGGCCGCCCGTCGGCGGTGTGCTGGAGGTCGCCCGGGGACTCGTACGTCCCGGCGAACCAGGAGCCGATCATCACGTTGGACGCACCGGCGGCCAGCGCCATGGCGACGTCGCGGGGGTGCCGGACACCGCCGTCGGCCCAGACGTGCTTGCCGTACTTCTTCGCCTCGGCGGCGCACTCCAGGACGGCGGAGAACTGCGGGCGGCCGACACCGGTCATCATGCGCGTGGTGCACATGGCGCCGGGGCCCACACCGACCTTGATGATGTCCGCGCCGGCCTCGATGAGGTCCTTGACGCCCTCGGCGGCGACGATGTTGCCGGCGACGATCGGGACGTGCGGGTCGAGGGCACGGACGGCCTTGATCGCGGAGATCATCGACTCCTGGTGGCCGTGCGCCGTGTCGATCACGAGCGTGTCGACGCCCGCGTCGAGGAGCTGCTTGGCCTTGCCCACGAAGTCGCCGTTGATGCCGACGGCGGCGGCGACGCGCAGCTTGCCTTCGGCGTCGGTGGCCGGCTTGTACAGGGTCGCGCGCAGGGCGCCCTTGCGGGTCAGGATGCCGACCAGACGGCCGTCCTTGTCCACGGCCGGGGCGTAGCGGCGGTTGGCGTGGTCGAGCGTGTTGAAGGCGTCGCGCGGCTCGATGTCGGCGTCGAGGAGCAGCAGGTCCTTCGACATGACCTCGGAGAGCTGCGTGAAGCGGTCCACACCGGACAGGTCCGCGTCGGTGACGACACCGACCGGACGGCGGTCCTCGTCCACGACGACACCGGCGTCGTGCGAGCGCTTGGGCAGCAGCGAGAGCGCGTCGGCGACGGTCTGGTGGGGCTCCAGGACGATGGGGGTGTCCAGGACGTGGTGGCGGCTCTTGACCCACCCGATGACGTCGGTGACGACCTCGATCGGGATGTCCTGGGGAATGACGACGAGGCCGCCACGGCGGGCGACGGTCTCGGCCATGCGGCGGCCGGCGATCGCGGTCATGTTGGCGACGACCAGCGGGATCGTCGTACCGGTACCGTCCGGCGAGGCGAGGTCCACGGCCTGGCGGGAACCCACGGCCGAGCGGCTCGGCACCATGAAGACATCGTCGTACGTCAGGTCGTAGGGCGGCTTGACGTCATTGAGGAAACGCACGTGCTGACATCCCAGTCGTTCGGATCGGCCCCTAGGCATTTCAGCCAGGGGAAAAAGCACGTAGTTCATTCTCCCACGCCGGTACATGAACCCGACCCGGGCGATTCATCCGAGGCTTGCCGGACCCTCTTCGTCGGATCCTCCGAAGGAGGCCCCCTCAGGGGTTCCCAGGGCGAGGAGGACGGTGAGGCCCGTGGGGCTGGTGTCGGCGGCCGTGGCGAAGACGTCCTGGGCGGTCTCCCAGTCGCTCGGCCGGGCCGTGGCATAAGCCTGCCAGCCCGTGACGACGAGGGCCACCGGGCGCGGGAGGTCGGTCAGACAGTCGGCGAGGGCGTCCCAGTTCCGCCCGAACCAGCGCGGCAGCGCGAGGGCGGCGGCGCAGCGGTCCATGAAGGCGGCCTTGTCCAGGACGCCGCGCAGATCGAGGACGACGGGGTCGCGGAGCGCCTCAGCGAGCTTCATCGGGCAGGACCTCCCGGAAGGTCTCGTAGTGGTCGTCGGTGTAGTACACCTCGCCGCCCCGCCCGGTGACGAGACGCCGGGCGCCCCGGTCGCGTTCGCCGGGAGTGCGCACGGTGTACTCGCGGTAGTAGCCGCGCTCCTGCCGGGGCAGGATCCGCTCGAAGTTGGAGAAGGTCGCGCCGTCCTTCTCGTACGGGAAGGGTCCGCCGCGCTCGATGAGCCGAAGGGTCGCCCGCGCCTCGTCCGGCAGCTCCGCGACCCGGACGGTCTCCAGGCCGGAGGAGCCGGTGGGGGCGGGGCCACCGTCGCTCTCGGCGGTGGAACAGCCGACGCCGCCGACGAGGACACCGACGCACAGGAAGAGCGCCAGGAGGGCGCGCAGGGGCCGGAGCGACATGCCCCGACGTTATGCCGAGCCGGGGCGCGTCGCGCGTCGGCCCGGCCCGCGGGTGTGGCGCGTCGGCCCGGCCCGTCAGACGCCGTCCGGGTCCGCGCGTTCCAGGGCGGGCCGGGGGCCGGGGACGGACTCGGTGAGGAGGAAGTCGGCGGCCGCGCGGTCGGTCACCAGGCTGGTGACGAGCCCGGAGCGGAGGACCGCGCCGATGGCCGCCGCCTTGCGCTGGCCGCCCGCGATCGCGACGACCTCGGGGATCCGGCGGAGCCGGTCCGCCTCGACCGTGATGCAGCGCTCGCCCAGGTCGCGGCCGACCCGGCGTCCCTCGGAGTCGAAGAGGTGCGCGGACATCTCGGCGGCGACGCCGAGGGAGGCGTAGTGGGCGCGCTCCTCGTCCGTGAGCATGTCGTGCACGGTCGAGATGCCCGGCTCCCAGGAGCCGATGGACACACAGGCGACGGTGACCTTGTCGAAGTACTCGAAGGCGCGCGCGATGCCGGTCTGGTTGCGCAGCGCGGCGGCCGTCGCGGGGTCGGGCAGCAGCATCGGCGCGTAGATGGGGTGCGCCTCTCCGCCTGAGACCTGGGCGGCACGCCGTACCGCCTCGACCGAGCCGCGCTCGGCGGTACCGGCGTCGTACACGCCGGTGAGCTGGACGACCGTGCACGGGGGCAGCCGGTCGAGCGCGGCGGCCATGTGGATGGTCGAGCGGCCCCAGGCGAGGCCCAGGACGTCGCCCTCGTTGACCAGCTCGCCGAGCAGGTCGGCCGCGACCTCGCCGAGGTTCTCCGGGTCGGGCGACTCGTCCTCGCCCTCCGCCGGGGACTCGACGACGACGGCGTGGCGGAGCCCGTAGCGGGCACGGAGCGCGTCGGAGCGCTCGGCGTCCAGTTCGGCCGGGACGCGGATCTCGATCCGTACGAGGTCGCGTTCGAGCGCCGTCTCCAGGACCCGGGCCACCTTGAAGCGGCTCACGCCGAACTCCTCGGCGATCTGGATCTTGGACTTGCCCTCGAGGTAGAAGCGGCGCGCCATGGCCGCCGCCTGCACCAGCTCCGCGGGTCCCATCCGCAGGGCTGAGCGTCCCGCCGAGATTCCCGCCACCGCGATCTCCTTAGCTCTGTTCACGTACCGCTGCTCACGTGCCGCTGCTCACGTGGTGCGTCGTGGTGCTGGTCGTGCTACCGGTCGTGCTGCTGTCGTTCACACTCTGGACTCGCCGTTCATCCTGTCAGATCCGGCGGGTCCCGATCGGTCCTGTCCGTGCTCCGTCGGACCGCGTTCATCTGCCGGAGGTTCAGTGGCCACACGCCCACGCCGCCGTGGCGGTCGCGGCATCGGCCTTGGCTCGGAGGGAGCGGACGGCCTCGGCCGGGTCCTGGGCGCCGTAGACCGCCGACCCGGCGACGAAGACGTCGGCGCCGGCCTCGGCGCACCGCTCGATGGTGGATTCGGACACCCCGCCGTCGATCTGCAGCCACAACTCCAGACCGTGCTTGGAGATCAGCTCACGGGAGCGGCGGATCTTGGGGAGCATGATGTCGAGGAAGGCCTGCCCGCCGAAGCCCGGCTCGACGGTCATGATCAGCAGCATGTCGAGCTCGGGGAGCAGGTCCTCGTACGGCTCGATGGGCGTGGCGGGCTTCAGCGCCATGGAGGCCCGCGCACCCTTGGCCCGGATCTCGCGCGCCAGCCGCACGGGGGCGGCGGCCGCCTCGACGTGGAAGGTGACGGAACCGGCGCCGGCCTCCACGTACTGCGGGGCCCAGCGGTCCGGGTCCTCGATCATGAGGTGGCAGTCCAGCGGGGTGTCCGTGGCCCGGGCGAGCGACTCCACGATCGGCACGCCGAGGGTCAGGTTGGGGACGAAGTGGTTGTCCATGACATCGACGTGCAGCCAGTCGGCGCCCTCGACGGCCTTCGCCTCCTCGGCGAGGCGGGCGAAGTCTGCGGACAGGATGCTGGGGTTGATCTGCGCCATGAGCCAAGCCTGCCATGTTCTTGGGCACTTCTTTGCCGCGAAGCGGTTTCGGACGGGACGAGGAAGGGGTTCGGAGGGGAATCGGACCCGAATCCGGACCGGAAAGGCCAGACGTAACCGGCCTTTCCGGCGGATCGCCACTCGGGCCGTCGCTCAGAACGTCGCGCAGAACGTCGCTCGGATCGCCTCTCAGGCGGTACGGCGGAGGAGCGCGAGGTACATCGCGTCGGTGCCGTGCAGGTGCGGCCACAGCTGGACGTCCGGTCCTTCGCCGAGCGCGGGGACGCCGGCCATCAGCGGGCGGACGTCGATCCACTCCGCCTCGACCGCCGGGCCGCCGCGCCCCTTGAGGACGTCCTCGACGACGATGCGGGTCTCGGCCAGGTGCGGCGAGCAGGTCGCGTACCCGACGACGCCCCCGACGCGGACGGCCGACAGCGCCTCGCGCAGCAGACCGCGCTGGAGCGGCGCGAATCCGTCCAGGTCCTCCGGGCGGCGGCGCCAGCGGGCCTCGGGGCGGCGGCGCAGGGCGCCGAGGCCCGAGCAGGGCACGTCCATGAGGACCCGGTCGAAGGAGCCGGGCAGCCACGGCGGGCGGGTGCCGTCGGCGGCGATGACCTGGTACGGGCCGGGGTTGCCGGCGAGCGCGCGCTCGACGAGCCGGGCGCGGTGCGGCTGCTTCTCGGAGGCGAGCAGGGCGGCGCCGCGTTCGGCGGCCAGGGCGGCGAGGAGGGCCGCCTTGCCGCCGGGTCCCGCGCAGCCGTCGAGCCAGCGCTCGTCGCGGCCCTCCAGGGGCGCGTTGGCGAGGGCGATGGCGACCAGCTGGCTGCCCTCGTCCTGGACGCCGGCCCGGCCCTCCTTCACGGCCTCGATGGCGCCGGGCTCGCCGCCCTCGGCCATCCGTACCGCGTACGGCGACCAGCGGCCGGGCAGCGTGTCCTCGCCGGTGAGCTCCTCGGTGGTGGCGCGCCCAGGCCGGGCCACGAGGGTGACCTCGGGCCGCTCGTTGTCGGCCTCCAGGAGGTCCTCGATGCCGGCCCGGCCGCCGCCGAGGGCGTCCCAGAGCGCGGAGACGACCCAGCGGGGGTGCGAGTGGACGACCGCGAGATGGTCCTCGGCGTCGTCCTCGTAGGGCGGGGCGACCTGCTCCACCCAGGTGTCGAGGTCGTGCCGCGAGATCTTCCGCAGCACGGCGTTCACGAACTTGGCCCGCCCGTCCCCGAGCACCACGCGCGCCAGCTCCACACTGGCGGAGACGGCCGCGTGCGTCGGGATGCGCGTACCGAGCAGCTGATGCGCGCCGAGCGACAGCACATCGAGGACCGGCGGATCGACCTCGCGCAGCGGCCGGTCGACGCACGCCGACACGATGGCGTCGTACGTCCCCTGCCGCCGCAGCGTCCCGTACACCAGCTCGGTCGCGAGCGCCGCGTCCCGCCCGTCGAAGTCCCCCTGCTCCCGGGCCTTCTTGAGCAGCGGCGGCAACACGAGATTCGCGTACGCGTCCCGCTCGTCGACGGCCCGAAGCGCCTCGAAGGCAAGGATCCGCACGGGATCCTTCTGGGGGCGCCGATACGGCTTGGGGGGACGGCGACGTGCCTGCTCGCTCAAAAGGTGCTCCGCGTGAGAAAAGACGAGGTAGAACCCTCTCAGCCTACGTCCGCCACGCCCGCGTGCGGAAAATGCCCCTGAACGACGTCGATCCTGTCGGCCGCGATCAGACACGAGGCCGGCTCGGTGCCATGGGCGTCGGCCTCGAAGGCGACGAGGACGGCAGGCTCCTCGCCCACCAGGCGGATCACTTCCGTCCGTTCTTCGTCCGTCGGCGCGCGGAAGACCGGGTCCATGAACATCGTGGGGCAGCGCAGGTACGACGCGTCGGTGAAGACCACCTCGAGCGAGTGGTGGTACGAGAGGTCGTAACCGGCACCGAGGCGGAGCCGGCTGCCGTCGAAGGAAAGGACGCTCCACTCCCACCAAGGGCCCTCCGGCAGCAGGAGCGCGCCGTACTCCCGCCCGCCCGAGCCGACGTCAGACACCCACCCGCTCGCCCGGGGCGATGCGCACTCCTCGCGCCCAGTCGGCGGCCTTCATCGGCTTCTTGCCCTGGGGCTGGACCCAGAGCAGCTCGACGGCGTGCGAGCCGGTGCCGACGTGGACGTTGTTCTTGCCGGCGGCGAGCTCACCGGGGGTGAGGTCGGTCCGGTCGGTGACCAGGGCCGTCTGGATCAGCTTGAGGCGCTCACCGCGGAAGACGGTCCAGGCGCCGGGGGCGGGCGTGCAGCCGCGGACGACCCGGTCCACGCGCAGGGCAGGGGCCTTCCAGTCCACGTGCGCGTCCTCGACCTGGATCTTGGGCGCCAGGGTGATGCCCTCGGCCGGCTGCGGTACGGCCTTGAGCGTGCCGTCCTCGATGCCGTCCATGGTCGCCGCGAGCAGCCCGGCGCCGGCGAAGGCGAGCCGGGTGAGCAGGTCGCCGCTGGTGTCGGTGGGGCGGACGTCCTCGGTGATCACGCCGTAGACCGGTCCGGAGTCGAGCCCCTCCTCGATCTGGAACGTCGACGCGCCCGTGACCTCGTCACCCGCCATCACCGCGTGCTGCACGGGCGCCGCGCCGCGCCACGCGGGCAGCAGCGAGAAGTGCAGGTTGACCCAGCCGTGGGCGGGGATGTCGAGGGCGGCCTTGGGGAGCAGCGCGCCGTACGCGACGACCGGGCAGCAGTCCGGGGCGATCTCGCGCAGCCGCGCGAGGAACGCCTCGTCGCGCGGCCGGGTCGGCTTGAGGATCTCGATCCCGGCCTCCTCCGCCCGCTCGGCGACCGGGCTCGCCACCAGACGCCGGCCACGGCCCGCGGGGGCGTCGGGACGGGTGACGACGGCGGCCACCTCGTGCCGGCCGGAGGCGAGCAGGGCGTCCAGGGCGGGCACGGCGACCTCGGGGGTGCCTGCGAAGACCAGCTTCACTAGGGAAAACCTCGCATCTCGGGGCGGTGGCGGGCAGCGCACCAGTCTAGGGGCCGGGGCGCGAGGGGGCGTACGTGACGGCGAGCGCCCCGCGCATATGCGTGTACGCCCCTGCAGCGTGACCCAACCACGGGTAGCGCGTTGGTCAAGAGAGATTGACCGAAACGGGCCCGCCCTTGTCGTGGCCCGACCCTTTTCCACGCCGGTTCGAGAGGCTTTCACATGGCCGACCACGCAACCCACGACGCCCAAGCCCGGGCGAGTCTGCATCTGTTGGTGCGGGACATCGAGCGGGTCCGGCGGCAGGTTGACGCACTGCGCACGCTCACGGCCCAGTTGGGCAATGTCTACCGCCCGCGCCGCTCCGGCCCGTCCACGGGCTTCGTCGTCTACGGGCGTGCGCCCGCCCCGACCGTGCGGCTCGCCCAGGAGCTGCGGGACAGTGTCGAGACCCTGGTGACGGCGGCGGTCGACTTCGATCGCTCGCTCGGGTTCTCGTGGGACGCGGTGGGCTCCGCGCTCGGGGTCACGAAGCAGGCCGTCCACCGCCGGTACGGGGCGCGTCGGGCGCCGCAGCCGGGCGTCGTCGTGGAACAGGAGCACGCGCCGGAGCCGGCCGCGACCCGCACGATCCCGGTGGTCCCCCCGGCCCGCACGATGCCCCCGCAGCCCCTCCGCGAAGACCCCCGCCCCCCGGCCTTCCCGGGCCCCCGCAACGGCTGACGGAGGTGGGGGCGGGGCCCCTCCCGTAGCCGGGCTGTGCGCCCGCCGTCCCGCTGGGGCGGCGCCCACCCGTACCCGCACGCGGGTTGTGGGCGGCCTTCCGACCCCGTTGTGGGCAATCGTTCCGCTGGGGCGATGGGGGTCCCCCCTGCTCGAGCGAAGCCGAGAGCTTGGGGGAGGGTGGGCACAACGGACGGCGCCCTTGCCGGGCCCAGGCTCCCGGTGCCTGACGGTGTCTACGGCTGCGGCGCCGTCGTCGGGGTTGTGCCCACCCGTTCCGCCCTGCGGAACGATTGCCCACAACGGGGGCCAGTGGTGCGGGCACCGCCCACAGCGGACGACCCCCGCCGCATCGCCCCATCGGGCGCAAGCGTCAGCCGATGTCCGGGGGGTCCACCCGGACCCGGACAGGGTCTCCGCCGCCGCGAGCCAGCCGCGCCGCCCGCGCCTGCTTCAGCGCCGCCGCCAACGCCGCCCCGTTCCCCTGCGGCACCCGGACGAGCGCCCGTTCCCACTGCTCCCCCGGCGGCGCGTCCCCCGGCCGCCGCGGCCCACCGGCCCGGACGACCGGCAGCGGCACCGGTCCCAACACCTCGGCGTCGTCCGGCAGTTCGGCGGCGCCGAGGAACGATTCGACCGCGTCCGGCGGCCCGGAGACCGCCGCCATCCGGGACACCGGCGGAAAGCCGAGCTCCGCCCGCTCCGCCAGCTCCCGCTGCGCGTGCCCGACCGGATCCCACCGCACCAGAGCCTGCACCGGCCGCAGCGTCGGCTCGGCGACGACCACGACGGTGCCGCCCTCCCCCTGGCCCCGCACCAGCGAGGCCGCGTCGATCCAGCGCCGTAGCGCCTCCTCCCCCGCGCGCAGATCGGGGCGGCCGAGCATCGCCCAGCCGTCGAGCAGCAGCGCGGCGGCGTAACCGCCCTCGGCGACCGGTTCCGCGCCCGGCGTGGAGACCACCAGCGCGGGCCGCCCCGGCACGGTGTCCAGGACGTGGTCCCGCCCGGACGTCCGTACCGGCACCGCCGGAAACGCCCGGCCCAGTTCCTCCGCCGTCCGCCGCGCGCCCACCACCTGGGCCCGCAGCCGGGTCGAGCCGCACTCCACGCAGTGCCAGTCCGGCGCACCCCGCCCGCACCAGCCGCACCGCAGCTCCTGCTGCTCGGGCGCCTCCAGGGGCCCGGCGCAGTGCCGGCAGCGGGCGGGCGTCCGGCAGCGCTCGCACGCCAGCCTCGGTACGTAACCCCGGCGCGGCACCTGCACGAGCACCGGCCCGGTCTTGAGCCCCTCCCGCACGGTCTCCCACGCCAGCGACGGCAGCCGCGCCGCGCGGGCCGCCTCGTCGCGGGCGAGCAGCTCGTCGCCCACGGTCCGTACGAGCGGCGCGGCGGCCCGCACCTGATCCCGCCCGGCGACGATCGGCGCGGCCCAGCCGGACTCCACGAGCTGCGCGGCCTCGACGGTGCAGCTGGTGGAGCCGAGCAGGAACGCGCACCGGTCGTGGGCGGCGCGCAGCAGCAGCACGTCGCGCGCGTGCGGCTGCGGGGCGTGCGGCTCGCTGTGGCTGCCGTCCCCGTCGTCCCAGATGACGACGAGCCCGAGGTCCCGTACGGGCGCGAACATCGCCGCCCGCGTGCCGACGACCGCCCGCACGGAGCCCCGTCGCACCGCCAGCCACTGGGCGTACCGCTTCTCAGGTCCCGCCTCGGCGGTGAGCAGGGCGTGCCGTCCGGGCCCCAGGAGCGCGGTGAGCGCCGCGTCCACGCGCCCGGCGGCCCGCCCGTCGGGTACGACGACCAGCGCGCCCCGCCCGGAGGCGAGGGTGGCGCCGACGGCGCGGGCCAGCTCGTCGGCCCAGTGGGGCCCCGGCAAGGCGTTCCAGACCGCCCGTGGGGCCCCGCCCCGGGCCAGGGCGTCGAGGAAGCCCGGCCCGCGCTCGTACCGCGCCCAGCTGCCCGCCTCGGGCGCGGCGGGCGCCGGCAGCGGCTCAGGCGAGGCCTTCCCCTCGGCCCGAGCACTACGCGGCGGCACCGCGAGCTGCAGCACGTCCGCGAGGCTTCCCGCGTACCGATCGGCCACGGCCCGCGCGAGCCCCAGGAGCTCGGCGCTGAGCACCGGCTCGGGCGAGACGACGTCCGCGAGCGCGGCCAGCGCGCCCTTGTAGTCCGACTCGGCCAGCCGCTCGACGAGGAACCCGTCGATCAGCCGCCCGCCCTCGCGCCGCCCGTCCCTGACCTGATGCGCCCCGGCCCCGAACCGCACCCGCACCCGCACCCCCGGCTGCGCGACGGCGTCCAGCTCCTCGGGCACGGCGTAGTCGAAGAACTGGTCGAGGTGCAGCACCCCCTTGTTGACCACCACCCGCGCCACGGGCAGCTCCTTGGCCAACGCGGCCCCCCGCCACGTCCGCGGCTTGGCCCGGGGCACCTTGGCCTTCCGCACGGTCTCCCGAATGAGCGAGAGCTGCTCGTGCGCCTCACCGGCCACACCCTCGGCCCCCTCGTTCTCGCTGCTCACAGCCCCATACCTACCAGACCGTACTGACAGCCGTCCTCGGCCGGACGCACGGAAGCCCGGCTCCCCCGCAGGGGGGCCGGGCTTCCGCTTCGTTCTGCGGGCGGGACCTACAGGCCCGCGGCCTTCTTCAGGGCGTCGACGCGGTCGGTGCGCTCCCAGGTGAAGTCGGGGAGTTCGCGGCCGAAGTGGCCGTACGCCGCGGTCTGGGCGTAGATCGGGCGGAGCAGGTCGAGGTCGCGGATGATCGCGGCCGGGCGGAGGTC
>NZ_JAUPWM010000163.1:0-444 GCF_032436795.1 Streptomyces sp. P9(2023) | reverse complement strand
GCACGGAGTTGTGCGTCGGTAAGTCCACCACCGCCACCGCTTCCACCACCCGAAATAGGATTGCCGTCAGTGTCAACAGCGATGACATATGGGATCGGAGACTTGGCAGGTACGCCACCAACTTCTACCGACTGCGTGAGTTTCATCTCAAGATTAGACATGTATAATACCCTTATAAGGTTGACTGTTGTGCACGGCACACATATACCGCATAGGAAGACAAGAGGGAAACTAATCCTTTTTGTGGTTGGTTTGAAAAAAACCAATAGTCACCGACAGGTTGCTGGCCGCGCCTGTCTGTATCCGGTGGCACTGAGGTCTTACTCCGCCTCGGTGCCGCCGTCTCTGTTTAGTTGAGTAATTGGTCCCCAAACGCAACGGAATCGATAACCTGTGTTTAAACCCGGCTAATTACTCTACTAATCAGAGTTCTGTTGGTATTTG
>NZ_JAUPWM010000162.1:0-445 GCF_032436795.1 Streptomyces sp. P9(2023) | reverse complement strand
TTCCAACAATATCAATCAGTTGCTGTTGATGAAATAAGCCAACAATATCGTCGCCATTAAAGGTTGTTACGCGAGTATCTTGTAGATCGGCCAGTGCTAATAATTCTGGATCTGCTTGAGAATGAGCAATTACATAGGTTTGTGAAGGCTGCATAACGGTAATAGGAAGACTGAGTGTACTACTGCTCCAGTCCTGTGCACCATTATGGGCAATTCTTAGCGTGTATTGTTCAAGATTGATATTTTCTTGACTAATATTAGTGAGTTCTATCGCTTTGTTGTTTCCTGAACCTTCAGTTGTTTCTGAAATGATTATTTGGCTATGGGCTGGTAATGCGCACATTATTGCAAGTGCGACTATATTTACTTTATTCATCATAAACTCATATCTATAAGCTGCAATTTATATCAATATTTTAAACGATACTAAAATTATCATTGTGAT
>NZ_JAUPWM010000056.1:0-25674 GCF_032436795.1 Streptomyces sp. P9(2023) | reverse complement strand
CGGCCTGGCGGTGCCTGGCTGGGCCGCGGTGCCTGCCGGCCTGGCGGTGCCTGGCTGGGCCGCGGTGCCTGCCGGCCTGGCGGTGCCTGGCTGGGCCGCGGTGCCTGCCGGCCCCACGGTGCCTGGCTGGGCCGCGGTGCCTGCCGGCCCCACGGTGCCTGGCTGGCCCGCGGTGCCTGCCGGCCCCACGGTGCCCGCCGGCCCCACGGTGCCCGCCGGCCCCGCGGCCACCGCCGCCGCCGTCGCGAACGCCGCCCGGAACCGTAGCGGCTCCGGCGGGGCCGGTACGGGAGCGCGCCTTAGCTGGTCCAGCCGTGTCCGGGCCGCTCTGACCTGGCCGGACAGTTTGTTCTCGGACGAGCGGCGGTGTTTGCCGAAGCCCTGTCGGGGGTCCTTGGCGGAGCCCGCGAGCCGCTGCCCGGCCGAGGCCACCAGTTCCTCCGTACGGGCCAGCTCCGCCCGCCACTCCTCGTGCTCCTGCGCCCACCGGCGCCGGGCCGCCGCCTTCGCCGCGCGATAGCCCGACCAGCCGTCCCCGTACCGGGTCACCGCGCGGGTGTCCCGGTCGACCTCCAGGACCGCCGTCGCCATGCCCTTCAGGAACGCCCGGTCGTGGGTGACCGCCACCACCGTGCCCCGGTGGGAGCGCAGCCGCTCCTCCAGCCAGCCGGCGGCGGCCCGGTCGAGGTGGTTCGTCGGCTCGTCGAGCAGCAGCAGCTCGGCGCCCGAGGCGAGGACACAGGCGAGCGCGAGCCGGGACTGCTCGCCGCCGGACAGCGTGCCCACGGGGCGCTCGTACGGGACGTGGCCGAGGCCGAGGCCGTGCAGCGCGGCGGCGACCCGCGCGTCGGCCTCGTAACCGCCCCGCTCCTCGTACCGGGCGGCAAGCTCGCCGTACGCCGCGAGTTCCCCGGCGGTCGCCGAGCCGAGCGTCTCCTCGGCCGTCCGCATCTCCCGCTCCATCGCGCGGAGTTCGGCGAGCGCCGCGTCGACGGTGTCGCGCACGGTGTGTTCCGGGCCGACGCCGAAGGACTCGGCGAGCGTCTGGGCGAGCCGGGCGACCCCGCCGGGGGAGCGGACGGTCACCTCCCCGCTGTCGGGCGCTTCCGCCCCGGCGAGCAGGCGGAGCAGCGTGGACTTGCCGGAGCCGTTCTCGCCGATGACGGCGGCCTTCTCGCCGGGGCGCACGGTGAAGGTGATCTGTTCGAGGACGGAACGGGTCCCGTAGGACTTGGAGACGTCTTTGACGGTCAACTGGGCGCGGTCGCGCATGGGTTCTTTCCCTGGGTGAGGGGTTCGTTCGGGCCGGGTGAGGGGACACCGGGACCACCGCCGCCGCGCCCGAGGGGCGCCGGATCAGCGGGCGGTCGGACCGCGTCCGCGGCCGGAATCAGAGAAAGAAGTAGTACGAACCCATGCGACCGAGTGTAACCAGGGCGTCCCGTCGCAGGCGCGCCCTTTTCCC
Source organism: Streptomyces sp. P9(2023) (assembly GCF_032436795.1). Classification (NCBI taxonomy): domain Bacteria; kingdom Bacillati; phylum Actinomycetota; class Actinomycetes; order Kitasatosporales; family Streptomycetaceae; genus Streptomyces; species Streptomyces sp. P9(2023). The sequence goes on along the minus strand of NZ_JAUPWM010000056.1, from coordinate 24,209 downwards.
CGGCCCCTTTCCCCGCCCCGTGATCAGCGCCGCCTCCCGTACTTCAGCGTCCGGTCGCCGTTGAGCCGCTCGACCAGTTCGTAGACGGCGACGGCCAGCGGCTTCAGCTGGGCGGCCGGCAGACCGTCCTGCATGCGCCGCAGCTCGGCGACGACCGCCTCCTGGTCGCCCTGCGGGCCGACGAGGTTCTGCTGCTCGCCGAGAGCGCCGAGGGACTTGTGGACGGCCTCCGCGCTGCCCTGGTCGACCATCTCCCGCTCGTCCCCGGCCAGGTGTTCCCAGTTCTTCAGCAGGTCGCGGCCGGCCGGCAGCGCGCCCAGCCATTGCGCGCGGGTCAGCGTGACGGTGGTCTGGGTGCGGTCGTTGGCGAGCCCCCGTTCGACCTTGTTGCCGAAGACCCGCTCGCCGCCGGTGCCGGGCATGCCCGCGGCCTCCAGGACGAGCGCGGTGAACGCGGCCGGATCCGCCTGGAAGTGGTCCGCCAGGTTCTGCGGCAGGCGTTTGAAGGCGTGGGCGAAGTCCGTACGGGCCATCAGGGCACCGGCGATCGACTTGGCGTTGGCCCCCGGGATATTCCGCCCCTGCATCAGGTACGCGGCGAGGTGCGTGACGAGGCCGGTGAGTGCCTTCGTGCCGGTCCGCGGCACCTCGAAACCGAGCCGGGGCAGCAGCGCGGAGACCGCGGCGCCCGCGCCGGCCCGTGCGCCGGGCAGGTCGCCGAGGCCGCTCGCCGCCAGGTCGAGCGACGCCTGCCGGCGGCCGGCGGCCCGGCCCGCCCCCAGCACGGGGACGCGCTCCAGCATGCTCATGGGCTTCTGGTTCGCGAGGTAGTCGATCAGCTTGGGCAGCCGCTCCAGGCGCAGCCCGAGCGTCGCCTGCGGAGCGAAGGCGAGCCGGTTCCCGTCCGGGTAGATCCGCAGCAGGGACTCGGGGACCCCACCGCCCGCCCGGACGTCCTCGGAGGGGATGAACGTCTCGCCCCTGCGGCCGTCGAGGTACTGGGCCATCGCGGTCACGTCGTCCATGACCCGCCCGACCTGCCCGACCGAGGTGAGCGGGTCGGTGATCCACTCCAGGTTGGAACCGCCGGTCGGGCTGGCGTCCGCCGTCAGGTCGAAGTCGGTGCCGCGCACGACGAGCCCGTCGACCCGCCCCTTGCCGAGGTTCTCACCCGCGAGCGGTTCCTCGGCCACCTCGCCCCTGTCCAGGAGGGACTTGAGCAGGGCCGCGCGCTCGTTGTAGGTCACTTCGAGAGCGGCGAATCGGGCCTCCCCCTCCTCGGTCAGCAGGCCGTCCGCACCCAGCCACCGCTGCCGTAGCCCGTCGGCGCGCCCCTCGGCCACCTCCCTCCGCTCGCCCTCGTCCAGACGCGGGTGGTACGGCGAGGACGGGCGGAGGAAGGCGTTCAGGATCCTCGCGTCGATCAATCGCAGTCGTTCCGCCGACCGCCGCTCGCGGACCGCCTCGGAGTCGTCCTCCATCCGCCGGACGTTCCACTGGGCCTCGAACTCGAAGCCGACGGCACGCTGCACGGCGGGTGCCTCGGCGTGGGCGTGGGCACCCGCTTCCTGGTGCTCGTGCTGGTGCTCTTCCGTCGACGGAAGGGGCGGCGCGGCCATCACCCGCGCCGCGTTCGCCTCGGCGGCCCGCTCGAACCGGTCCGACGGGTCGCTCACCCGCAGCCCGTCGCCGCTGTCGGTGCCGGAGACGGGGCCCTTCCGTTGCTGGATGACGTGCGTCAACTCGTGGGCGAGGGTGTGCTTGTCGGTGCCCCCGGAATCCATGACGACGTGCTCGCCCGAGGTGTACGCCCGGGCGCCCAGCTCCGCCGCCGAGCGCTGGGCGGCGGCGCCGGTGTGCAGCCGTACGCCGGAGAAGTCCGCGCCGAGCCGGGCCTCCATCTCGCTGCGCAGCGGGCCCTCCAGGGCCCGGCCCGGGGAACGGAGCACCTGATGCGCGGCGGCCCGCTGCACGGGCGCCTCGTGCGCGTGGCGGCCGGCGTGCTCCTCCCGCGCGGCGAGCATCGCGGTCACGGCCCGGTTGCCCACGGTGCGCTGGAGCGCGAGCAGGTGCTGCGGTGAGAGCGCCGCCGGGACAGCGAGCCCGGACCCGGCAGGACCGGCCGCCGGGCGCGCCTCCCGCCCGTCCCTACGCCGAACGGGCCCGCCCGGATCCTGCACGCGCATAGGGCCCCCGGTGGCTCAGATGGCGAAGCTCCGTCCGCCAAGGATGAGCCCCCGTAGGGGATCCCGAAAGCCCCCTACGGGCAACACCCGGGCACACGTCATGCCCTCGTCCACGGAGCCGTGTCAGCCGTCGGCCTTCGCGACGCCGATCGGGCAGGAGACACCCGTACCGCCGATGCCGCAGTAGCCGGCCGGATTCTTGTCCAAGTACTGCTGGTGATAGCCCTCCGCCGGGTAGAAGGTGCGGCCCTCGACCGGTAGGACCTCCGTGCTGATCGTGCCGTAGCCGGAGCCCGTCAGGACCTTCTGGTACGCGGCGCGGGAGGCCTCGGCGGTCTCGGCCTGGGCGGGGGAGTGGGTGTAGACGGCCGAGCGGTACTGGGTGCCGACGTCGTTGCCCTGGCGGAAGCCCTGGGTCGGGTCGTGGGACTCCCAGAAGAGCTTGAGCAGCCGCTCGTACGAGACCTTCGCGGGGTCGAAGACGACCCGGACGACCTCGGTGTGGCCGGTGAGGCCCGAGCAGACCTCCTCGTACGCGGGGTTCTCGGTGAGGCCGCCCTGGTAGCCGACGAGGGTCGTCCAGACGCCCTCGGTCTGCCAGAACTTGCGCTCGGCGCCCCAGAAACAGCCGAGACCGAAGTCGGCGACCTCAAGGCCCTCGGGGTAGGGGCCGAGCAGCGGGTTGCCCAGGACCGTGTGGCGCTCGGGGACCTGGAACTCGGGCTCCGGGCGGCCCTTCAGCGCCTGCTCGGGCGTGGGGAGGACAGGGGTGCGTGACAGGAACATGCGGCATCTCCTCGACGGTGGGCAGTACGCACAACGCCCGGGGGCCGGGAGGGATTCCCCCTCCCGGCCCCTGGACGTCGGAAGTCACCTGCCGCGGCCCGTGCTCACCGCTGCAGCGTCGCCGGGCTGCCGCCGTTCGCCTCGTACCCCGCCACCGCCAGGTTCCGGTACACCGTGTACTCCGCCGCCGGGTCGTCGTCCTTCGTCCACGGCAGCGCGCCCACGTGACCGTCCACGTGCACCAGCTCGTGCATCGCCTCCGACCAGCGCTCCGCGCGGACCAGGAAGAGGATCAGCATGTGCCGGACGTGCGCGAGCATCGGGTCGTCGGCGCGCGCCGAGTGGACCGCGTACAGCGCGCCCTCCATCGCCTTGCGCACCACCGCGGTACGGAAGAAGTCCTGCACGAGCACGATCTCCGGCACGTGCTCGTAGACCGCGAACAGCGGCAGCGCGGCGAGCAGCGAGCCCTGCGGGGCGCGCGCCGCCGAGGCCGTCGCGAAGCGGTCGGCGTCCTCGCGGGAGCCGTGCCACTTCTCGCACCAGTAGTGCAGCGCCGCCAGATGCGCGCCCATGTGCTGCGGCGCCCGGTCGATGATCTTCGCCCAGACCTGGTCGAACTCCTCGTGGCTGTAGCCGAGTCCACGCGCGATCGCGAGCTGCGTGATGTACGGGACGGGGTCGCCGGGGGCGAGCAGCGCCGCCTCCTCGGTGACCTTCTTCGCCTCTTCGAGGATGATCCGGAACTCGTCCGTGCCGGTCGCGGACGACCGCCACGCCTGCTGCACCAGGAACTCCGCGTGCACGGCCGCCCCGCCCGCGTCCTTGGGGTTGTCCGCCCGCCAGGCCCGCAGCCACGCCCCGCCGACGCCGGGCTTCTGCTGGAGCTCCAGGGAGGCCGCGCCCGCGAACGCCTGCACGCGCTGCCAGCGGACCTCGCCCTCCTTCTCCGTACCGGCGAGCAGCTGCGAGGCCGCGCGCCACTCCTGGGTCGCCTGGACCACGTCGAGCACGTCGAGCAGGTCCCCGTCCGGCCCCGGCATCCGTACGTCCTGCTCCTCCTGGCGCAGGAAGCCGTACGCCTCGGGGTCGGCGGCGTCCGGCGAGCCGGGCGCGGCCAGCCGGATGCCGACACCGCCGGACCGGCGGCGCCTCACGTACGGGGTCACGACCGCGACCAGCAGCGCGACCGCCATCAGGAACCAGAGAATCTCCATGTGTCCATTGTCCAGGACACTCCCCGAGACGATGGGCGGCGGTCCCCGGCCCTCAGGACTACGCTCCTGACCCATGAGCGACGAGCACACCCACCAGAGCTTCGAGACCCGCGCGATCCACGCGGGCAACACCGCCGACCCGCTGACCGGCGCGGTCGTCCCGCCGATCTACCAGGTGTCCACGTACAAGCAGGACGGCGTGGGCGGGCTGCGCGGCGGTTACGAGTACAGCCGGAGCGCCAACCCCACGCGCACCGCCCTGGAAGAGAACCTCGCGGCCCTCGAAGGCGGCCGGCGCGGGCTCGCCTTCGCCTCGGGTCTGGCCGCCGAGGACTGCCTGCTGCGCACGCTGCTGGCCCCCGGCGACCACGTGGTGATCCCCAACGACGCCTACGGCGGCACCTTCCGGCTCTTCGCCAAGGTGGTCCAGCGCTGGGGCGTGGACTTCTCCGTCGCGGACACCTCGGACGTCGACGCGGTGCGCGGCGCGGTCAACGACCGTACGAAGGTGATCTGGGTCGAGACCCCGTCGAACCCGCTGCTCGGCATCACCGACATCGCGGCGGTCGCGGGCGTGGCCCGGTCGGCCGGCGCGAAGCTGGTCGTCGACAACACCTTCGCCTCGCCCTATCTCCAGCAGCCGCTGTCCCTCGGCGCGGACGTCGTCGTGCACTCGCTGACCAAGTACATGGGCGGCCACTCGGACGTCGTGGGCGGCGCGCTCGTGACGGCCGACGAGGCGCTCGGCGAGGAACTGGCGTACCACCAGAACGCGATGGGCGCGGTGGCCGGTCCGTTCGACTCGTGGATCGTGCTGCGCGGCATCAAGACGCTCGCCGTCCGGATGGACCGGCACAGCGAGAACGCGGGCAAGATCGTGGAGATGCTGACCCAGCACCCGAAGGTCACCCAGGTCCTGTACCCGGGTCTGCCGGAGCACCCGGGCCACGAGATCGCCGCGAAGCAGATGAAGGCGTTCGGCGGCATGATCTCGTTCCGCGTCGAGGGCGGCGAGGAGGCGGCGGTCGGGGTCTGCGACCGGGCGAAGCTGTTCACCCTGGGCGAGTCCCTGGGCGGCGTCGAGTCGCTGATCGAGCACCCGGGCCGGATGACGCACGCGAGCGTGGCGGGCTCGGCCCTGGAGGTCCCGGCGGACCTGGTCCGGCTCTCGGTGGGCATCGAGAACGTGGACGACCTGCTGGCGGACCTGCGCCAGGCACTGGGCTAGCCGGTACGCGTCCCACCGGGCGCCCCCACCCGCTGGTGGGCGCCCGGTCGGGCCTTCTGCGTCAGGGCTCGACCTTCTGCGTCAGGCCGCGACCTTCTCGTCCTCCAGCGATTCGCGGATCATCTTGCGCAGCTCGGGGCTGTCCTCGTGCTGGTGCACGGAGACCGAGTGCTCCGCGGCGGCCCGGACGACTTCCTCTTCCTCACCGATGATGGTGAGGGAGCAGTTCATGATGCTGGGCGTCTTGCGGCAGTCGGCGACTTTCCTGGTCATGACGGCCTCCTCGATTCGCCTGCTCCCTCCAGGCTAGGGCCGATCTCACCAGCCTTCGAACGGTGGCGTCGTCTCCGCCGGCGGTACGTGCCAGGGCTCGGCCACCGACACCCAGACCACGAGGACGAGCACGGCCGCCCACAGCAGCGCCCACAGGGCCCGGCGGACCGCCTTGTCGCGGTGGAGCAGCCGGTTCCCGCGCGCCGCCGCCCGGGCCGCCAGATCGGCGGGGACCTGCGGGTGCGGGGACTCCAGCATCCGCCGGACCTCGTCCTCCTTGTCGTCGTACCGGCTCACGGCGCTGTCCCCCTCACGACGCGAGCCTCCCGGGTCCCCCGCGCCGCCGCTCCCGCAGGGCGTACACGGAGCGGGCGCAGACGGCCCGTACCCGCTCCTCGGGCAGTCCGAGCAGCGCCGCGGTCTGTTCCTCCGCCACGCCCTCGTACAGCCGCAGCACCACCACGAGGCGTTCCTGCGGGGTGAGCGCGGAGAGGACGCCGCCGCGGCCCCGGTGGTGCCGCCAGGCGGTGCGCGCGAAGCGGGCGGCGAGGTCGGCGCGGGTGCGGTCGTACGGGTCCTCGCCGCGCAGCCGGCCCCAGTGGGCGTAGGTGTGGGCGAGGGAGGCGGTCAACAGCGCCTGGGCGTGCGGGTTGCGGGCCCGGGTCTCGGCCGTGAGCAGCGTCGCGGCATGCAGCAGCCGCCCCGCCGCTCCCGCCACGAACGCCTCGAACTGTCGGGTGCGGAAGCGGGGTTCGCCCGCGCTCGCGTCCTGCCGGTCTCGCACGTCCTCATATGAGGACAGCGCGCGGCCGTGGTCAAGAGGTGGGGACGGACTCCGTGTCGGTGGCGGGCGGGAGGCCCGACTGGCGGGCGGAGAGCGCCGAGTTGAAGCGGGTGAGCAGGGTGCAGAACGACTCGCGCTCGGCAGCGGTCCAGCCCTCCGTCACCTGCGCCATCAGCTCGCGGCGGGAGGCGCGGACCTCCTCCAGGCGGGCCAGGCCGCGCGGGGAGAGCTGGAGCACCACCGCGCGCCCGTCCTCCGGGTGCGAGGTGCGCTTGACCAGGCCGGTGTCGACGAGCGGGGCGACCTGGCGGGTGACGGTGGAGGAGTCGATACCCATGCCCGCCGCGAGCGCCTTGACGCCCATCGGCCCTTCCTGGTCGAGCCGGTTCAGAAGCAGATAAGCCGCTCGGTCCATCGAGTTGCGGAGCTGTCCCGTCCCGCCGAGACGGGTCTGTTCGGCCCGGCGGGCGAAGACGGCCACCTGGTGCTGGAGGGCATCGAGGAGACCGGGGTCAAGCTCAGTCGTCATGTCCTGAGATGTGGGCATGGCTGTGGGGGCTCTCTCGTGCGGTGGTCGGTTGGTGGGGGACAGAGTACGCGGACCCGCCGGGGTGCGTACCTACGCTGCGGAAACCGGTCGGGACGGCCCTTTCCCGGGCGGCCACGAGGCCCGTGAGCTGCGAGACTTGCTGTCATGAGCTTCCGTAGGCCAGACCCCTTGCACCCGCTGATCCTCGACGATGTGCGCGGTGCCCAGAAGATGCTGTCCGGGGTGGCCAGGGTGACCGCGATGGAGGGCAGCCGGTATCTGTCCTCGCTGGTGGGAGCGCCGGTCCACCTCAAGTGCGAGAACCTTCAACGAACCGGTTCGTTCAAGCTGCGCGGCGCGTACGTACGGATCGCGGGGCTGCGGCCGGAGCAGCGGGCGGCCGGGGTGGTCGCCGCGTCGGCCGGCAACCACGCGCAGGGCGTCGCGCTGGCCTCCGCGCTCCTCGGGGTGCACTCGACGGTCTTCATGCCGGTCGGCGCCCCGCTGCCGAAGGTGGCGGCGACCCGGGAGTACGGCGCCGAGGTGCGGCTGCACGGTCATGTCGTGGACGAGACGCTGGCGGCGGCCGAGGAGTACGCGGCGGAGACCGGCGCGGTCTTCATCCACCCCTTCGACCACCCGGACATCATCGCGGGGCAGGGCACGGTGGGCCTGGAGATCCTCGAACAGTGCCCTGAGGTACGCACCATTCTGGTCGGGGTGGGCGGGGGCGGGCTCGTCGCCGGGATCGGGCTCGCGGTGAAGTCCGTACGCCCCGACGTGAAGGTGATCGGCGTGCAGGCGGAGGGCGCGGCCGCGTACCCGCCCTCGCTCGCGGCGGGGCATCCGGTGGTGGTCGAGTCGCCGGTGACGATGGCGGACGGGATCAAGGTGGGGCGCCCGGGCGACGTGCCGTTCGCGATCGTGCGGGAGTTCGTGGACGAGGTCGTCACGGTCTCCGAGGACGCGCTCTCCTCGGCGCTGCTGCTCTGCCTGGAGCGGGCGAAGCTGGTGGTCGAGCCGGCCGGGGCGAGCCCGGTGGCCGCCCTGCTGAGCGACCCGAAGGCGTTCCAGGGCCCGGTCGTCGCGGTCCTGTCCGGCGGGAACGTGGATCCCCTCCTGATGCAGCGGATCCTGCGGCACGGCATGGCGGCCGGTGGCCGGTACCTGAGCCTGCGGCTGCGGGTGACGGACCGGCCGGGGGCGCTGGCGACGCTGCTCGCGGTGCTGACGGTGGTGGACGCGAACGTCCTCGACGTGAGCCATGTACGGACGGATCCCCGGCTCGGTCTGACGGAGGCGGAGGTCGAGCTGCACCTGGAGACGAAGGGCCCGGAGCACTGCCGCGAGGTGGAGGCGGCGCTGCGGGACGCGGGGTACGTGGTGCTGGCCTAGGTCGTGTCCGGAAAGTCTGGCCTGGCTCGCGACGCCCGGCACGCACTCCCCCGTAGCCCTTCGGGCACGGGAGGTGCCCCCACGCCGCGTTGCCGAAATGCCCAAGTAGCTCCGCTACGAGGGCATCCCGGCGCCTTGCGATCGCACGCACCGGACGCCGCGAGCCCCGCGCTTCGGGCGGACGGCCATACTTTCCGGACACTCCCAGGCATTGCCGGTTCGCGATGTATCGCGTTAGCGTGTGGGCTCGGTCACAAACTCACTGGGCGACTCCGGCCCTTCAAACCTAAACTTGGGTGGAAAACGCCCAAATTCCCTGGGAGAACCCACATGCCAGGCGCGATCTACGCCGAAGGTCTGGTGAAGACCTTCGGCGACGTACGAGCTCTGGACGGCGTGGACCTCGATGTACCCGAGGGCACGGTCCTGGGCCTGCTCGGCCCGAACGGCGCGGGGAAGACGACCGCGGTGCGCGTGCTGACGACACTGCTCCAGCCCGACAGCGGACGGGCGGTGGTCGCCGGGATCGACGTGCTCAAGCACCCCGACCAGGTCCGGCGCTCGATCGGTCTGTCCGGCCAGTTCGCGGCCGTCGACGAGTATCTGACCGGCCGTGAGAACCTCCAGATGGTCGGCCGGCTCTACCAGCTCAACGCGAAGCAGGCGAAGGCCAGGGCGGGTGAGCTGCTGGACCGGTTCAACCTCGCGGACGCGGCCGACCGCACCGCCAAGACGTACTCCGGCGGTATGCGCCGCCGCCTCGACCTCGCCGCCGCGCTCGTCGTCTCGCCGCCCGTGATGTTCATGGACGAGCCGACGACCGGCCTCGACCCCCGCAACCGGCAGCAGCTCTGGGAGGTCATCCAGGAACTCGTCGCGGGCGGTACGACCCTCCTCCTCACCACCCAGTACCTGGAGGAGGCCGACCACCTGGCCCACGACATCTGCGTCATCGACCACGGCAAGGTCATCGCCCGCGGCACCTCGGACCAGCTCAAGGCCCAGACGGGCGGCGAGCGCGTCGAGGTCGTCGTCCACGAGCCGGAGATGATCGCCCCGGCCCGGGACGTCCTCGCGCGCTACGGCCTGGCGGGCATCGGCCACGGCGAGGTCTCCGTCGAGAACCACACCCGCAAGCTCACCGTCCCCGTCACCGGCGGCGCCAAGCTGCTCGCCGAGGTCATCCGGGACCTGGACACCGTCGGTGTCGAGATCGACGACATCGGTCTGCGGCGGCCCACCCTGGACGACGTCTTCATCTCGCTGACCGGCCACGCGGCCGAGCGGGAGGAAGAGGAGAACGGCGGAGCGGCCGAGGACGCCAAGGGCCGCGACCGGAAGGAGGCGGCGAAGTGACCGCAGCGAACGAGGCCCTCGCGCCCCCGAGGCCGCGCGGCGCGGTGGCCCAGTCCATCGGCGACTCGCTCGTCGTCGCCAAGCGCAATCTGATCCGGATGTCCCGCATCCCCGAGATGATCATCTTCGGGCTCATCCAGCCGATCATGTTCGTCGTGCTGTTCAGCTTCGTCTTCGGCGGCTCGATGACCATCGGGGGCACGACGGACCCGGTGGTCTACCGCGAGTTCCTGATGGCCGGCATCTTCGCCCAGACCGTCACCTTCGCCACCGCCGGCGCGGGCGCCGGCATCGCCGACGACATGCACAAGGGCCTGATCGACCGCTTCCGCTCCCTGCCGATGGCCCGCGGCGCGGTCCTCACCGGCCGCACCCTGGCCGACCTGGTGCAGACCGCCCTCACGGTGGTCGTCCTCGCGATCGTCGCCCTCCTGGTCGGCTGGCGCATCCACGAGGGCGTGCCGAAGGCCCTGGGCGCCTTCGCCCTGCTGCTCCTCCTCGGCTACGCCTTCTCCTGGATCGGCGCCCTGATCGGCCTGTCGGTCCGTACGCCGGAGGCGGCGACCTCGGGCGGTCTGATCTGGCTCTTCCCGGTCACGTTCATCTCGATCGCGTTCGTGGACTCCAGTCAGATGGCGTCCTGGCTCCAGCCGATCGCCGAGTGGAACCCCTTCAGCGCGACCGTCCAGGCGTGCCGCGTCCTGTTCGGCAACCCGGGCGTCTCGACCTCGGACGCCTGGCCGATGGTGCACCCGGTGTGGGCATCGATCCTCTGGTCGGTGCTGATCATCGTGGTCTTCCGGACCCTGGCGGTCCGTAAGTACCGCTCGGCGACGGCCTGATGGCCGCCTGATCCAAGGACGGCAGAACAGAGGGCCGGACCCCGGCAGGGGTCCGGCCCTTCGTCCGGAAGCGGGGCTCAGCCGGTGTACGGCTTGGCGCTGAGGACCTTCACCGCGGCCTTCCGGCCGTTCGGCAGTTCGTACTCGGCGTCCTCGCCGACCTTCTTGCCGTTCACGCCCACACCGAGCGGGGACTGCGGCGAGTACGTCTCGATGTCGCTGCTCGCGTACTCGCGCGAGGCGAGCAGGAAGGTCACCGTGTCGTTCTCGTCGCCGTCGAAGGCGATCGTGACGACCATGCCGGGCGCGACGACACCGTCGTCCGCGGGGGCCTCGCCGACCTTGGCGTTCTCGAGGAGCTGGGTCAGCTGGCGGACCCGGAGCTCCTGCTTGCCCTGCTCCTCCTTGGCCGCGTGGTACCCGCCGTTCTCGCGCAGGTCGCCCTCCTCGCGCGCCGCCGCGATCTTGATGGCGATCTCGGTTCGCGCGGGACCAGACAGGTAGTCCAGCTCGGCCTTGAGCTGGTCGTACGCCTCCTGGGTGAGCCAGGTGACGTTGTCGCTGGTCTGGGTCACAGGGTGCTCCTCGTAGGTACTGGGGGAATACAAAGCATCGCCCTACCCAGAAGGATTGTCCGTCCTGGGTGGGCGAAACCACGAGCCTAACAATTAGTGGCGAAAAGGGGGAGGACATAAACCATCAAGATGGCGTCACCCCTGGTCAGCGCGGCAACCGTGGCTTGGCGCGCCACCCGGTCCCTACCCACCGCTACGACCCGGTACACCCGACGAGCTCGGCGCTGGTCGCCCGCGCGGTCGTCCGGATGGACACGATGGTGTCGATCCGGCTCTTCGCCTCGTCGAAGCGGGCGTCCTTCCGGCCGACCTCGGCCCCGTCCTCGGAGCGCGAGCGCAGCGTACAGACGCCCTGGGCGTCGACGTCCTTGCGCACCTCCAGGTGTACCTGCACCTCGGTGTCGCTCACCACGTCGAACTTGATCGTCTCCGCGCTGATCTTGTTCTCGACGACGTAATGCCAGCCGAACCAGCCCATCATCCCGAGGAACAGCACGCCGAGCACGGCGCCGGCGATCTTGAGCTTGCGGTCGGCGCGCTCGTCCGCGGAGCGCCCGTAGCGCCCCTCGGGCAGCTGCTCTCGTACCGCGCTCATGATCGTTCCTCTCGCCGCGGGGGTGGGAATTTTCCGCCCCCCGGTTCCGTCACTATAGAGACCTGCCTCCACGCCGCATCACAGAGGATCGAGTCTTGACTGAGCAGCTGCGACTGATGGCCGTTCACGCCCACCCCGACGACGAGTCGAGCAAGGGCGCGGCCACGATGGCCAAGTACGTGTCCGAGGGGGTGGACGTGCTCGTGGTCACGTGCACGGGCGGCGAGCGCGGCTCCATCCTCAACCCCAAGCTCCAGGGTGACGCCTACATCGAGGCGAACATCCACGAGGTCCGCCGCAAGGAGATGGACGAGGCCCGGGAGATCCTGGGCGTCAAGCAGGAGTGGCTCGGCTTCGTCGACTCCGGCCTGCCGGAGGGCGACCCGCTGCCGCCGCTGCCCGAGGGCTGCTTCGCCCTGGAGGACGTCGACACCGCGGCCGGCACCCTCGTCCGCAAGATCCGCGCCTTCCGCCCGCAGGTCATCACGACCTACGACGAGAACGGCGGGTACCCGCACCCCGACCACATCATGACCCACAAGATCACGATGGTGGCCTTCGACGGCGCGGCCGACACCGAGAAGTACCCGGAGGCCGAGTTCGGCCCGGCGTACCAGCCGCAGAAGGTCTACTACAACCAGGGCTTCAACAAGCCGCGCACCCTGGCCCTGCACCACGCGCTGCTCGACCGCGGCCTGGAGTCCCCGTACGGCGACTGGCTGAAGCGCTGGGACGAGTTCGAGCGCACGGAGCGGATCCTGACCACGCACGTCCCGTGCGCGGAGTTCTACGAGATCCGCGACAAGGCGCTGATCGCGCACCGTACGCAGATCGACCCGGACGGTGGCTGGTTCCGGGTGCCGATGGACATCCAGAAGGAGGTCTGGCCGACGGAGGAGTACGAGCTCAGCAAGTCGCTGGTGCCCACCTCCCTCCCCGAGGACGACCTCTTCGCGGGCATCCGCGACAATGCCTGACATGAGCGCACACCTGGCACTGACCCAGCTTGTCCCCTTCGCCGCCCAGGAGCTGGACAAGAACAAGGTGACCCCCGGCGTCCTCGGCTTCATCGTCTTCGCCGTGATGGGCGTGGCCGTCTGGATGCTGATGAAGTCGATGAACCGCCACATGGGCAAGGTCTCCTTCGAGGAGACCCCGGACCCGAAGGCGGCGCCTGCCGCCTCCAAGGCTGCCGCGCAGGAATAGGCCACGGCCTCCCGGTGCGGGCTCCCCCCATGGGGGAGCCCGCACCCAGGCGATCTCACGCCACCTCCACCGGCACCCCCATCACCTCGCGCGCGTGCCGGTTCGGGACCATGCCCAGCTGCCAGGCCTGCCAGCCCGCCTCCAGCTGCACGCCCCGCTCCAGGACCAGCGCGTACGCCTCCGCGCAGTCCTCGACCTTCCCGTCCCGCGTCGCGTGCCGGTCCTGGACCAGCACGGCCAGCTCCTCCTGGGCCACCGCCGTGCCGACCTCCACCCCGCCCGGCGAGGCGTACGGGAGCAGCGTGCAGCGCAGGAAGCGGGCCCAGTCCGCGCCCCGCCGGTCGTCGTACGACAGGAACAGCCGCTCCGACTCCCCGCACAGCTCCAGAGCCTGCGCGGTCTTCCCGTTCCCGGCGTCCACGATCGCCAGCTCCAGGCACGTCCAGGCCTCACCGTGGGCCACCCCGATGCGATGGAAGTCCGCCCGGGCGTCCACCAGGAGCTGCCGGGCGAAGCCGGAGTTGCGCAGGTTGCCGGTCTGCGCCGCCCGCTGGTCGCGGGTGACGCGCCCCGAGTGGTGCCGGGCGCAGGCGAGCCCGTACACGTCCCGCATCCGGGAGAACATCGTGCGCGCCCGCTCCAGCTCCCGTACCGCCTGGTCCAGGTCCCCGCGCTCCTCCAGGGCGTGCCCCAGGTAGTACAGCGTCCAGGCCTCGCCGCGCGCGTCCTCCTGCTCGCGGTGCCGGGCGAGGGCCTGCCGCAGGCCGTCCACCGCCGGGGCGATCTCGCCCTCGACGAGCCGGGCCCGGGCCAGCTGGGTCAGCGCCCACGCCTCGCCGCGCCCGTCCCGGGTCCGGCCGTACTGGTCGAGGGCCGCGCGCAGCTCGGCGTCGGCCCGCTCCACGTCGCCCATGCGCAGACACACCTGGCCCAGCTGGAAGTGCGCCCAGGCCTCGCCGTGCAGGGACTCGTTCTCCCGGTGCAGTTCCAGGGCCGCGTGCAGCAGCGCCAGCGCCTCGACCAGGTTCGCCCGGTCCCGCTCGACCGCCGCGAGGGCGTGCATCGTCCAGCCCCGGTCGGCGGCGAGCGAGGCGGGCTCCTGGAGCACCAGCGCCTCCCGCAGCTTCGCCGACGCCTCCGCCAGATTGCCCTGGTGGTGCAGGGTGATCCCGAGCGAGCAGAGCGCGAGCGCCGCCCCCGCGTCCTGGTGCGCCTCCTGGTAGAGCGAGACCACCGAGGTCAGCGTGGTGCGCGCCTTGTCGAGCTCGCCGAGCTGCCGGGCGGCGATACCGGTCCGCCACTGCACCGACCGCGACAGCAGCCCCTGCCCGACCGCGTCCGTCAGCTCGTTGATCTCGCCGAGCCGGTAGAGGTCGCCGCGGAGCAGGCAGTAGTCGCAGAGCGCGCCGAGCAGGTTCAGTACGGCCTGCTGGTCGACGCCCTCGGCGTGCCGCAGCGCCGACGTGATGAAGCTCGACTCGTCGTCCAGCCAGCGCAGCGCCGCCTCCAGCGAGCCGAAGCCGTGCCCGTCGAACCGGTCCGCGCGCGTCGACATCTTGCCGTCGACCATCCGGATCACCGCGTCCGCGAGCTCCGCGTAGCTCTGGATCAGCCGCTCCTGCGCCGCCGCGACGGCCGCCGCGTCCTCCTCGTCCGTCAGCCGGGCCGCCGCGAACCCGCGCACCGCGTCGTGCAGCCGGTACCGCTCTCCCCGCACATGGTCGAGCAGCCCGGCCCGGGCCAGCTCCGCGAGCAGCCGCGCCGCCTCCTGCCCGCTCGCCCCGAGCAGCGCCCCGGCCGCCGCCGCGCCCAGCGAGGCCCGCCCGGCGAGCGCGAGCCGCCGAAGCAGCCGCCTGCCGTCCTCGTCGAGATCGATGAAGTACCGTACGGATAAGGCCCGTTCGAGCGGACCTCCGCCCCAGTCGGGCCGGCCGAGCAGCCCCGCCAGCTCGCTCATCGAGCGCCCGCCGAGCGAGGACCCCGCGACCCGCAGCGCCAGCGGCAGCCCGCCGCACAGGGACCTGATCTCCGCGCACGCCTCGGAGTCGTACGGCCCCGGATCCGGCGCCTGGGCCGCCTCCCGCAGCAGCTCCTCCGTGCCCGCCGAGTCCAGCGCCGCCACCGGCAGCGCGTGCACCGACGCCGGCACGTCCGCGCCAAGCTCCAGCGGCTCCCGGCAGGTGACCAGGACCAGACTGTCCGAGCGCTCGGGCAGCAGCGTCCGCACCTGCTCGGCCGCCACGGCGTCGTCCAGGATCACCGTCACCGGCAGCCCGGTCAGATGCTGGTGATACAACTCGGCCAGCCTGCGCACCTGTTGCTCCGCCGACGACCGCTCACGGAAGAGCAGCTGCTCGCGCGGCGCGCCCAGCCGGTTCAGCAGATGCAGCAGCGCCTCCCGGGTCGACAGCGGCTTCTCGCCGCGCGTCCCGCCCCGCAGGTCCACCACGCACGCCCCGCGGAACTGGTCCCGCAGCGCGTGGGCCGCCCGCACCGCCAGCGTCGTACGGCCCGCGCCCTGGTCCCCGTACAGCATCACCACCGTCGGCCGCGTCAGCGTCGCCGCCCGTCCGGCCTGCACCCACTGGGTGATCTGCGCCAGCTCGGCCCGCCGCCCCGTGAACGGCCCGCCCGGGTCCGGCAGATGGCCGAAGGACTGCTCCAGGACGGTCCGCCGCCGGGCCGCCGCACTCCGGTCGGAGCCCCGCAGCTGCGACACGACCTTCTGGGCCGGCTGCTGGGCCGACGCGATCAGCACCCGCTGCTGGTCGAGGAACGGCCGTACGCCCCGTACCTCCAACGCCGTCAGCCACTGCAGCCGCAGCTGCTCGGGGCCGCCCGGCTGCCCGAGCGCGCCCGCCCTGCGGTGCGCCGCGGGCCAGTGCCCGGCGGTCACCTTCAGGACGGTCGCCGCCGCACCCGCCACCGCGACCACGGCCCCGGCGCCGAGCGCCGTGCCGGCCGCCGTGCCGAGCGCCAGGTCCGCCCCGAAGGCCGCGGCCGCCGCGACGGCCGTGACCAGCGCGGGCGTTCCCACCGCCGCTCTGCTGAATCGATCCCCCAGGGACCGCTGTCCGGCCTCCGCCTCCTCCAGGGCCCGTAGATAGGCCGCGTACTCCTCACCCGCACCCGCCGCCATGGTGTCCAGCGCGGCCCGGCCGCGTGCCAGCAGGGCCGTGGCGTCGCTACGGCCTCCGGAGCGCCGCACCTCCTCCTCCACGGCGCGTGCCAACAGCCGTTCGGCTTCGGCCCGGTGGCTGTCCCGCATGTGCGTCCCCCTCCGAGAGCTTCCGCTTCCGGCCCCAAGTGTCCTGCGGGACGCGCGTCGGCGCGAGGGAGCGGGGCGTCCGACCTACCGAACGCCTGCCCCTCGACACGGCGTCCGATGGCGTTCATCTGCCGAATAGCGCGTCCGAGTGACCCCCCGGAACCAATCCCTTTTCGGGCAGTTGATCAGCGTGCTTCGGCTAACGGAGCATTCCAGGGCCCTCCAGCTCAAGAAGGAAAACTCGTGATCAAGAAGGTTCTTGCCACTGCGGCGGTTGCGGCCTCCGTCGTCGGTATGTCGGCTGCCACGGCGTCTGCGCAGAGCGATGACGGCAACAGCTCCAACGTCATCGGCAACCAGTCGAAGCAGTCCATCGGCAGCAACTCCACCGGTGGCTACATGAGCCCGAACTTCGGCCTCGTCAACGGTGGCGTCCTGCACTGCTTCGACATCCAGAAGCTCCAGGCGCAGGTCCCGGTCGGCGTCATCGCCGTCCCGGTCGCGGTCCAGGACGTCCTGGGCAACGACATGTCGAACCAGACCTGCACCCAGAACTCCACGCAGCAGACCGGCGACGACCCGCTGTCGAACATCCTGCGCGAGGTTCTGTCCGGCAACGGGAACGTCCAGGGCTGACGCCACCAGTTCCTCCGGAGTGGCCTCGTTCCTCGCAGAGCCAGTGCGAGGAACGGGGCCGCTTCGCGTTCCCCCTGTCACTGCCCCGTTCGCGCGCCGCCACCCGTGGCGTACGACCGGGGCCTCGTCACGTGCGCGAGGATGGAGGCATGCCGAACAGACTGGCCCATGAGACGTCCCCCTATCTCCTCCAGCACGCCGACAACCCGGTCGACTGGTGGCCGTGGTCGGCCGAGGCCTTCGAGGAGGCGCGCCGCCGCGACGTCCCCGTCCTGCTCAGCGTCGGCTACAGCAGCTGTCACTGGTGTCATGTGATGGCCCACGAGTCCTTCGAGGACGAGACGACCGCCGCCCACGTCAACGAGCACTTCGTCGCCGTCAAGGTCGACCGCGAGGAGCGCCCCGACGTCGACGCCGTGTACATGGAGGCCGTGCAGGCGGCGACCGGGCAGGGCGGCTGGCCGATGACCGTCTTCCTCACCCCGGACGCGGAGCCCTTCTACTTCGGTACGTACTTCCCGCCCGAGTCCCGGCACGGCATGCCCTCCTTCGGTGACGTCCTCGACGGGGTGGCCCGCGCCTGGACCGACCGGCGCGACGAGGTCGGCGAGGTCGCCGGGAAGATCGTCAAGGACCTCTCCGCCCGCTCCCTCGCCTTCGGCGGCGAGGGTGTGCCCGGCGAGGAGGAGCTCGCCCAGGCGCTGCTCGGACTGGTCCGCGAGTACGACAGCCGCAGCGGCGGCTTCGGCGGGGCGCCCAAGTTCCCGCCGTCGATGGCGCTGGAGTTCCTGCTCCGCCACCACGCCCGTACGGGAGCCGAGGGCGCGCTCCAGATGGCCGCCGACACCTGCGAGGCGATGGCCAGGGGCGGCATCTTCGACCAGCTCGGCGGCGGTTTCGCGCGCTACGCGGTGGACCGCGACTGGGTCGTCCCGCACTTCGAGAAGATGCTCTACGACAACGCCCTGCTGTGCCGTCTCTACGCCCATCTGTGGCGGGCCACCGGCAGCGATCTGGCCCGCCGGGTCGCCCTGGAGACGGCCGACTTCATGGTCCGCGAACTGCGCACCCCCGAGGGCGGTTTCGCCTCCGCGCTCGACGCGGACAGTGACGACGGCACGGGCAGGCATGTCGAAGGCGCGTACTACGTCTGGACGCCGGAGCAGCTGACCGAGGTGCTCGGCGAGGAGGACGGGGAGTACGCGGCGCGGTACTTCGGGGTGACGATCGAGGGCACCTTCGAGGAGGGCGCCTCCGTCCTCCAGCTCCCGCAGGACGCGGGCGTCGCCGACGCCGACCGGATCGCCTCGATCAAGGAGCGGCTGCTCGCCGCCCGCGATCGGCGCGAGCGGCCCGGGCGCGACGACAAGATCGTCGCCGCCTGGAACGGCCTCGCGATCGCCGCCCTCGCCGAGACCGGCGCCTTCTTCGACCGGCCCGACCTGGTCGAGCGCGCCACGGAGGCCGCCGACCTGCTCGTACGGCTGCACCTGGGCGAGGGCGCGCGGCTCTTCCGTACCTCCAAGGGCGGCAAGGCCGGCGCCAACGCCGGTGTCCTGGAGGACTACGCCGATGTCGCCGAGGGCTTCCTCGCGCTTGCCGGGGTGACCGGCGAGGGCGTCTGGCTGGAGTTCGCGGGCTTCCTCCTCGACATCGTCCTCGACCAGTTCGTCGCCGAGGGCGGCGCGCTGTACGACACGGCCCACGACGCCGAGACGCTGATCCGCCGCCCCCAGGACCCGACCGACAACGCGACCCCGTCCGGCTGGACGGCCGCCGCCGGCGCCCTCCTCTCGTACGCCGCCCACACCGGCTCCGAGGCGCACCGCACCGCCGCCGAGGGCGCGCTCGGCGTGGTCAAGGCGCTCGGCCCGCGCGCACCCCGGTTCATCGGCTGGGGGCTCGCCACGGCGGAGGCCCTGCTCGACGGGCCGCGCGAGATCGCGGTGGTCGGCCCCGGCGGTGACGACGGCCTGGCCCGGGCGTTGCACCGCACGGCGCTGCTCGGCCCGGCGCCCGGAGCCGTCGTCGCCTTCGGCGCCCCGGACAGCGAGGAGTTCCCGCTGCTCAAGGACCGCCCGCTGGTGGGCGGGGGAGCGGCGGCGTACGTCTGCCGCCACTTCACCTGCGACGCGCCGACGACGGACCCCGCCGACCTGGCCCGCTCGCTCTCCCGCTGAGCCGTCGGGCCGTCACGGACAGACGAGGGACGCGCCTCCGGCCGGCCGGTAGTCGCCCAGACCCCGCGGGATCTCGCTCGTGGGTTCGGGGCGGGCCGCCGGCAGCGGCCGGTCGGAGCGCAGCGCCTCGAACACCTCGGCCGCGTGCCCCTCGTCCCAGCCGACGGTGGACCCCACGCCGCTGATGACCGGGTTGAAGCGGTGGACCGGTACGGTCGCGAACTCGGTGTCGGCCGGGTTGAGGTGCCGCAGCCGTGCGGCGAGCATCAGCATCTCCGTGACGGAGAGGGAGCGCTCGACCGGCTCCGTACCGCGCAGCGTGGACGCGAGCCGCCACAGCCTGATCGGGTCGTCGAACAGGCCCTTCCGGATCGTGTTCCACGTGTTGACGACGAACCTCTGCTGCTTCCGCATCCGCCCGAAGTCCATGTTCCCGTCGCGCCGCGACCGTACGTACTGCAGCGCCTCGCCGCCCTCGACCCTCCTGGTGCCCGGGGCCAGCTCGATCCCCGTGACCAGGTCCTTGAGCGGTTCCGTCGTACAGATCGGCACCCCGCCCTCGACGCGGTCCACGCCGTCGATGAAGCGCCGGAAGTCGAGCTCAAGATAGCGGTGGACAGGGGTGCCCGTCATCCGTTCGACGGCCTCGACCGTGAACGCGGGTCCGCCTTCCGAGTGAGCCGCGTTGACCTTCGCCGCGTGCGGTGCGTGCACGGCACCCGTCCGCTGGTCGACATGTTCGCCGGGGAGCCCGGTGAGCGAGTCGCGGGGCAGACTGACCACGCTGACCCGGTCGTTCGCGGCGGAGACATGGACCAGCATCATCACGTCGGTGCAGTCGCAGCCCTTGCCGCCGGCCTTGTACCGCTCCAACTCGTCCTTCGTGAGCCCGGCACGGCTGTCCACCCCCACGACCAGGATGTTGAGCCCGTCCCGAGGGGACGGCAGGGCCGGGGCCGCTCCGACCAGCGCCCCGGACCCGAGCGCGACGAGTACCACCGAGACGAGAAACGTTTTCCTTACGGGCACGTGCACACCACCACCCAACTTCGAAACAGGTAGACGGCACCGTAAGTCGTGGTCCGTCGCACACAGGTTCGCGACGCGCGACATGGTCCGGACGAATCACTCTCCTGCGGGGGTCTGTGGAATGATGCGGGAACAGCCGTGGATGGGAGGGAAGATGGCAGCCGATCCCGGGAAATGGGAGCGGATGGCCTTCATTCCGAAGAGCCGTTATGTGGCGGACCCGCCACCTGTCGACAGGGGACCCTTCCCCGTCTATTCCTCGCTGGTACAGCAGTGGGCGCTGGCCGGACGCACCGTACCCGGCATGCCGGACCGCGAGTGGGAGCGGCTGGTCGCGATGCCGGTCTGGCCGCGCTGACGCTACCGAGGCGGCCGCGCGGTGGGCTCAATGGAGTGAATACCGGCCGGTCGGCGATAGGCCGGTTTCCTTTCCGGGGCATGGTCGTTGTGATGTGTGCGGTGGAGGCCGGGGGCTGCAATGCACCGGCGATTCGCGAAATCCGTGAAATTCCGTCCGCCGCGGAAAGGACCCAAGAAAAATGAAGTGCAAGAAGGCCGCGGTCGTCGTCGCCGGACTGTTCATGGCCCTGGGTGCGGCCGCCCCCGCGATGGCGGACGCCGACGCGCACGGTGCGGCCATCGGTTCGCCGGGCGTCCTCTCGGGCAACGTCGTCCAGGTTCCGATCCACATTCCGATCAATGCCTGCGGCAACTCGATCAACGTGATCGGCCTGATCAACCCGGCGTTCGGCAACACCTGCATCAACGCCTGACGCACATTCAGGGCCGGTCCCGCCGGGCGTCCTTCGACGCAAGGCGGGACCGGCCCTTCGTCATGCCCGCGCGGCCGGCGTCCGCTCCTCGCCCGTACGAGGACGGCCCACCGCGCCCCGCGAGGCCGCCCGCAGCCGCTGCCGCACCCCGCGCACCAGCCGCCCGGCCGTGTAGCCCGCGCCGAACACGAAGCGCATCGAGGGCCCGTACGAAGGAGCCGTCAGCAGCCCTGCGAGGAACAGGCCCGGCCTGGAGGACTCGAAAGCGCGCCCACCTCCGGCGCCCCGCCCGCGCCCACCGTGCGGAGCGACCCCCGGAGCGCGGGGGAGAGCACCCCGGCCCGGTCCAGGCTCGGCGTGAACCCGGTCGCCGCGATGACGTGGTCGGTCCCCAGGACAGGCGTCCCGTCCGCCCCGACGCGTCGAGCCGCAGCCGCTCGTCGGCGGTCGACGCCGCCACGACGGTGTGCGTGCCGAGGCGTACGTCGCCCACGGCCGCGAACCGTTCGCGCAGCCACCACGCGCCCGCCGGGCCGAGCGCCGAGTCGAAGATCCGCTCACGGGTGGGTGCGGGCAGCTGCCGGAAGAGCCCGGGGGTGTCCGCGTACAGCCGGTTGTGCCAGCCGCAGCCGAGGCCCGTGTGCGGGGCGCGGACCGACTGCCACAGGCCCCGGTCGAGGGCGGGCGGGAGGGTGTTCCAGTTCAGCCGGCCGGAGCGGGCCAGGATCCGGGCGCGGGTGCCCCGCTCGGTGAGGATCGCCGCCGTCTCAAGGGCCGCCTGCCCGGTGCCGACGACGGTGACGTCGTCCCGCCCGGCGAAGCCGTCCAGTTCGCCGTAGTCGGCGAAGAAGCCGACCGGGAGCGGGACGCCGTGCTCGGCGCGGACGCCGCGGGTCGCCGCGTGGGCGGTCACCGAGAGCCCGTAGGGTCCGGCTCCCACAATCACCAGGTCGTACATCGTGCCTTCCGTCTGGTCATCCGGTCGGAGGCGGTACGGGCCGTCGGCGGCGGCGCCACCGGCGTCGCCCCGCATGGGCGGCCCGGCGTGGGCAGCCGACGGAGCGTCACCATCCCCTTGCACAGCACGTGGAGGAGCCAGGCGCCGGCCATGGCGCTCGCGGGCGCGGGATCGTCGGCGGGGAACCAGGCCGTCTCCGTCTCCGTCCGCCCGCGCGGGCCGTCCGTGGGCCCCCGGCGCGGTGACGTCAGGTCTCGGCCACGAACCGGCGGCCGTACGAAGGGGAGTGCGCCGGGACCGGGCGGGCCGGGCCTCAGGTTGAAGTCGAGCAGGTGGTACGCGCCGGTGGCCCGGTCGAGCCGGAAGTCCAGGTCGAACACGCCCCGGTAGCCGAGCGCGGCCAGCAGCTCACCGGCCATCCGCTCCACCGCCGGGTTCGCCGTCCAGGGCCGACGGCCGTGAGCCCCGCGCCGTCCGGCCACGACCGCTCCTCGCGGCCGGCGGCCCCGGCGGCACAGCGCCCGGCGGAGTCGGCGTACCCGTGGAAGAACCAGTCCAGGTCGCGGCCCGGCCGCAGCAGCCACGGGCGGCTCCACGTGGAACGAGCAGCGCGGGGGTCGCCAGGCCGGCCGAGAGCCGGAGCAGCAGGTCGGCCAGGGCGGCGGGGAGGGCGGAGGGGGAGAGGGGTGCGGGGCGGACGTGGACGATCCGGAGGTACCTGGATCGGGCGGCGGGGCCGGTGAGCGATTCCAGGACCGCGTGGACCGGGACACCGGCTCTGCCCAGGGAGCGCGCGGCGCCCAGCGTGCCGTGATGAAAGGGGTTCCGGTCGAGCCGCACGAGGACGGCGGGGACGCGAGTGTCAAAGCTCGGCACGGCATTCCTTCATCTCGGGTGCCCCAACTGGGCGATGAAATACACCAATGGACTACTGATCAGATCGACGCGGCGTTCACGGTCGGCTCATTAGGAATACTTTCTGAGTATCTGACTGACTGGCCATCAAGCGGCTTTACCCGGCAAGATCGTGAAGGAGTGGTCATGGCGAACAGGAAGCGGAAAACATCGAGTGTGTGGCTGGGGGTGTTCACCGCAGGACTCCTCGCCTCAGGTTCAGTCCTGCTGTCCTCCCCCGCCCATGCCGCCGAATCCTCGACGACACGGGCCCCCGAACCGACTCTCTCCACCGCGATGGGCGCGTTCCTCGAATCGGGACCGCCCGGCGTCAGCCGGATCGGCCAGCTCCAGCGCTGGCTCGGCGGACCGGAGCTCCGCGTCGGACACACCTACCTCCCCGGCGACCTGTGGTCGAACATCGAGAGCCCCCCGGGCTTCCTGGACGCCTGGGCGAAGTGGCGCAACGAGCGCGCCGACCGGCTGTTCGTGCTGAACGTACCGATGCTGGAGCGGAACGAGGCCGGGGTCTCGGACTACGAGGTCCGCCGCCAGCTTCAGCTCGGCGCGGCGGGGAACTACGACCACCACTTCAAGACGCTCGCCGAGCGGCTCGTCCGCATGAAGGCCACCGACACCGTCATCGTCCTCGGCTGGGAGATGAACGGGACGACGTACACCCACCGGTGCGCGCCGGATCCCACGGCGTGGAAGAAGTACTGGACGCGGATCGTCACCGCGATGCGGTCCGTTCCGGGGCAGAAGTTCCGCTTCGACTTCAATCCGAGCCGGGGCACGGACGCCATTCCGTGGACGCAGTGCTATCCGGGTGACGACGTGGTCGACATCATCGGAATGGACTCGTACGACCAGCCGTCGGGGTCGAGTTTCGACCAGCAGGTGCGCGAGCCTTACGGGCTGCAGAAGCAGGTGGATTTCGCGGCCGAGCACGGCAAGGAAATCTCGTATCCGGAATGGGGGCTCTTCCGGAACGGGGACAACCCCGAGTACATGCGGCGCATGCTCGAATGGATGGGCGAGCACAAGCCGCTGTACCACACGATCACGGACTACTGCCCGCACGGAGTCTGGCAGTGCGACGACAACCCGCGCTCCTCCCAGGTCTTCCGCCAGATGCTCGCGGGCGCGGAACCGGAGGTGCCGGAGGTACCCGAGGTACCGGAGCAGCCCGAGGTACCGGAGGTGCCTGAGGTGCCGGAGGTGCCTGAGGTGCCGGAGGTGCCTGAGGTACCGGAAGTGCCTGAGGTCCCGGACGTACCCGAGGTCCCGGAGGTTCCTGAAGTACCCGAGGTGCCGGCGGAGCCCGAGATCCCGACGATCCCCGCACCGAAGCCGGAAACGAAGCCTGAGCCCAAGCCGGAGACAAAGCCCGAGCCGAAGCCTGAGCCCAAGCCGGAAACGAAGCCTGAGCCGAAGCCCGAGCCCAAGCCTGAGCCGAAGCCCGAGCCCAAGCCTGAGCCGAAGCCCGAGCCCAAGCC
>NZ_JAUPWM010000161.1:0-447 GCF_032436795.1 Streptomyces sp. P9(2023) | reverse complement strand
TGATGGCGCTGCCCGAGCCGTAGTAGGTGGCGTCGCCTACACAGCCAATCACGTCATCACACAAATATTCGTGATATGGGGTGAGGGGTAAGGTTTCAAATTGCACAATGGCCAAGTCGATATCATTGGCCTGAATGACCTCCTGTGCATCGTCGGCACTGGCAATGCGTGTAGAGAGCATGTTGAAGCAGACGTCAGGCGCATGTATCAACGAGTGTTGAATGAGCTTGGGCTGCAGCTGCTGGCTCATATAATCCACGAGGCTGACGCGGAATTCGCGCTTTGAAGAGGCGGGTATAAATTCTCGGTTGCCGTAGATAGCCTGATCAAAGTAAAACATCCCCTTTGCTACGGTAGCTTCCATTTGTTGGGCAAGAGGGGTGGGCTGCATACCATCCAGCGTTTTGATAAACAGCGGGTCGCCCATCAGTTGACGAAGTTTTTTTA
>NZ_JAUPWM010000160.1:0-449 GCF_032436795.1 Streptomyces sp. P9(2023) | reverse complement strand
CACCCGCCACGCCCTGCCTGAACAGGCGCGGCGGCGGGTGTCGGATGTGCGGAGCACCGGATGACAAGCTTCACGTTTCCACTGTCCTCCGCTCAATTTTTCGACCTGCTGCCGATCAGCGAGATCACGTTTTATTGCCCGCCAGTCAGCAGCTTTTCGCGGACGGGGGCTGGCGAGGTCATCGTGGCCGATATTGGCGCGCGGCTCTGGCGGGGCGAGATTACATTGGGCAAGATGACCCGCGCCGAGGCTGGTTTTGCGCGCACCATGATCGACATGCTGGGCGGCGCGGGTCGCAGCTTCATGGTCTGGGATCGGGCGGCAGCATTTCCCCTGCGTGACCCTCGCGGGGCCGCACTGGGTGCAGCAACGCCCACAATCCACACCCTTGGCAGCGACGGGTCTACACTGAGGCTGGCAGGCCTTCCGGCGGGCTACCAGATGGAGCC
>NZ_JAUPWM010000159.1:0-449 GCF_032436795.1 Streptomyces sp. P9(2023) | reverse complement strand
ACGGCCAGCCCGGAATGGTGGGCCAAGGCCACGCCCCAGCAGCAGGCCGCGTTCTTCGACCAGGCGCAGGGCTGGCTGGCGGCCAAATACGGCGCGGATCGCATCGTGACGGCCAGCATCCACCGCGACGAGGCCACCCCGCACCTGTCGGCCTTCGTCGTGCCGCTGACGCAGGACGGGCGGCTGTCGGCCAAGGAGTTCATCGGTGGCCGCGACAAGATGCGGGCCGACCAGACCAGCTTTGCCGAGGTGGTGAGGGATCTCGGGCTGGAACGCGGCATCGAGGGCAGCCGGGCCACCCATCAGCGCGTCCAGAGCTACTACGGCGCCATCGAGCGCCAGCCCGGGCACGCCACCATCACGCCGCAGGCCATCGAGCCGCGGGTGCTGCGTAAGGGGATTTTCTCAAAGGACGTGGAGACGCCGGAGGCCGTGGCCGCCCGCGTGAC